>NZ_CP015698.1:0-348333 GCF_002163715.1 Curvibacter sp. AEP1-3 | reverse complement strand
AAGCGCAAGGCGCCCCTGCCGGATGCCGACGACTGGAAAGACAAGACTGGCAAGCTGTCGCAGCTGATTCGCTAATCACAGAGTCGGCATGGCTGCTCCCGTGATTGAAGCCGATGCCGTCGTCATCGGAGCAGGTCCCGTAGGCCTGTTCCAAGTGTTCCAACTGGGCCTGCACGAAGTGCAGGCCCATGTCATTGATGCCTTACCTTATGCAGGCGGCCAATGCATGGAGCTCTATGCCGACAAGCCGATTTACGACATCCCCGGCACACCGGTCACCACCGGCCGCGGCCTCACGCAAAGTCTGCTCCAGCAGATAGCGCCTTTTCAGGCGCAGATGCATTTCTCCCAGTTAGTCGAATCCGTCACCCGCTTGGAAGATGGTCGCTTGCACCTCGTCACGGACACTGGCAACACTTTCGTTACCAAGACGCTTTTTGTCGCAGCCGGCGTGGGAGCCTTTGTGGCCCGCAAACCACCCGTTCCCGCGCTGGAAGCCTTTGAAGGCCGGCAGGTGCACTACCCCCATGACGCAGCGCTGCCGGATGGCACCATGGCAGATGCCCATGTTGTCGTACTGGGTGGCGATGAGTCTGCCGTCGTGGCGGCACTGGATGCTGCACAGCCATCGGAAAATGCCCGTGGCCCCGCTAGCGTGACCCTGATCCACCGTCGGGATGTATTCACTGGTGAGCCCGCGACCCTGCAATTGTTGGAAGCTGCTCGCGCTGCAGGAAAGATTCAGGTGCTGGCAGCGCAAGTTACGGGCTGTGAGGCGGAGGGCGATAGGCTTCACGCTCTGCAAGTGTTGACTGCCGAAGGCAAAGAGACCCCGGTACCTGCCGACCATGTGATCGTGCGCTTGGGCGTGTCACCGAAGATGGGCCCGATTGCCGACTGGGGCTGGACCTTGGAACGCAAGCAGGTTCCCGTCAACACCGAGAACTTTCAAAGCGAGCTCCCCGGAATTTTTGCAGTCGGGGATATAAATTTTTATCCCGGAAAGCGGAAATTGATTTTGAGTGGCTTTCATGAGGCTACACTAGCGGCCTTCGGCGCGATGGCCTTTATCTCTCCAGAGAAAAAAGTCCTCTTGCAGTACACCACCACGAGCCCGCGTTTGCATCAGCTCCTAGGTGTTGGAACCCAAGAAAAAAGTTAGCGTCAGATTCAAAAATTTAGCGTGTTTCCAAAATCACCGAAAAAACACGCTATAATTTGAGGCTTCATTCCTCAATAGCTCAGTCGGTAGAGCGCCGGACTGTTAATCCGTAGGTCCCTGGTTCGAGCCCAGGTTGAGGAGCCAAAACAACCCGCAAGGGTATTTAAAAACCCCGCTGCGAATGCAGTGGGGTTTTTTCTTTTACGGCAGGATAGTTGCTGCATGAAAGACCATTACTCCAGTCTCGGATTGAACAGCGCGGCCACCTTGGCTGATGTCAAAAAAGCCTTCCGTCAAAAGGCTGCGCAATTTCACCCGGACCGCAATCCCGACCCGAACGCTGCGCTGTACTTCCGCGAAGTGCAGGAAGCCTACGATGTGCTGTCGGACACGGACAAGCGCCAGGCCTATGACGACAATCGCAGGCGTGGCCTGCTCGATAGTCCGATCGATACCGCCCGCGACATCTGGTCCACTTATTTCTCCCGCATTCTTTGAATTGGCAACCCCGATGAGCCTCTCTCCTTTCTTTCACCATCTGCGCAGCGCCTACCAAGCCGAGCTGGACGATCTGGCCTCAGATTCCGAGGGCACCAACGTTCTTGCTAAGAAACTGGCGGAACGTCGCAAAGAGCTCAGCTTCCTGATGAGCATGCTGGAACTGAGCCCTGAAATGGTGGCCGTGGTGTTCCACCAGGGCTTCCGCTTCAAGCGCACCGCCGTGATGGAAGACTTGGTGCGCCAGGAGTCTGAGGACTTGCCTGAATGGGACACCTTGGCCGATTCCGTGGACTTGATGCCCTGGGCTCAAAACCTCGCGCAACAAGTCTTACAACAGCCCGCAGGCCCTTGGTTCATGAGCGTAGCCGCAGCCTTGGAGTATTTGCTGACCAAGCCGGACGCCCGATTCGCCCAGGCTGATGATGCGGACGACGACGAAGAGAGCGACCGTGACGACATCGAACGCGACCCTGAGGGCATGGACGAAGACGAGCGCCAGAGCCGCGTGAGCGAGGAAGAAGGCGCCGCCTGGATGGTTGAGCAAGGCTTCGACCACAAAGACTGATCACACACCTGTCACCCGGAGAGAACACCCCATGAGCCAACTAGCCCTGATTGAAAAAACCCAGGCACTGATTGCTGCAGGCGATATCGTCGGTGCGGAATCGGTGTTAACCGAACTGGCCGACGCCGAGGGGGATGGTGCCTTGATGGTTGTCTTGGAGCAATTGCCGCCCAAAGACATTTTGGCTGTGATCCGCGAATACGACGACTCCAGGGAATCCATCGTCAATCTGTTGATCACTCCACAGCAGTTCGCCCATGCGGTAGTGATTGAAAAGCAATACAAAGACCTGACCCGCACCCACCTGCGCGGCATGATGAATTCGGTCATCTTCCGGGAAGACGCGGATCCCATTGAGTTCTTGACCGCCATTGGCGATCTGGAAGGCGGAAGCGAGGCACTGGCCGACTACTTCACTGAAAAGTGGAGCCGGGTAGAAGCCTTTGCCCGTAGCGGCACCTTCGAAACAGTAGAAGACGACGGCGAAATCTTGTCGGAGCAAGCCCTGTACCAATCTGCCTATGTACGCCCCAAGGTGGATCTGGACGAAGTGGCCGACCAGGACTGGATGCAGATGGCGTGGTTGCTGCGCCATGAACTACCCGACTTGTTCATCGAAATGCTGATCGTGCTGCGCGCCAAAGCCCGGGCATTTGATCTCGGCTTGGACGAGGAGGAAATGCCCGAAGAGGAAGACGACGGCAAAGTCGAAACTGGCGATACCGACCGCGGCAAGGCCACACCTGCCGCCCGGGAAGACGACGAAGAATCAGCCATCTAACCTAAAGTTTCCCGCCATGTCTGCCGCACAGCAAGCCGTTTCGCTTTTTGACGATCGCCCATTTTTCGAGAAGGCTCTGGCCCACGGTGTGCGCCACGGCCTGATCGGTCAAGACAAACTCGATGCAATTTGTGCCGATGCGCCCAAAGGCATGGTGCAGATCGCCCGATATTTCGGCACCGAGTTTTTGCGGCCTGAGCTGGAACTGGCCAAAGACCGCATAGTCAATCTGGTGAGCCTGCACCTGGCACACACCTCACAGGGCGACCTTCAAAAAGCGGCGGAGCTCCTGCGCGACAACAGCTTCCTGTCCCGTTCCAAAGCGGGCTCGGACATGTTGAAAGCGCTCATCACCATGCCGCAGACCACCCACTTCGGTATGAATGAACGCAGTGGCTTTCGCGACGAACACATTCCCCTGTTGGCCAAATGGAGCCTGCGCCCGCTGGCCGACTACCAGGCAGAGCTGGCCAGCCGCAGCCACGCGACGGCTGTGGTCGAAGCCGCCATCTGGATTGCAGGCCGGTTGGGAATGGATGCAGACGAACTGGAGGAAGCCGGTAAAGACGCTGAGGCCGTGATCCGGACCGCATTGCTTGCTATAGCCTGCAAACGCAGCACATTGCCGGACTGGGTTACCTTTGAAAAGATGATTCTTGCGCTGCGCAAGCGCTACCTGAACAAACCCGGCAAGCTGCCGCTGACGCTGCCTGCAGACCTGCCCTCCGAATGGCTTCCAGTGGTGGAGTCCGTGCGTGATTCCGTCTGGGAAGACTCCGCAAAATGGTTGGAGTCGGCCCTCCCTGCCCGCAAACTGTTTGACCAGACTCCCGCCTTCATGGGCCGCTATTTCTGGGTGGAAGACGCCATCAGCGAAGTGGAGCAATTTGATAGATCAGTCTCCAAAGCCTGGGCCAAAGCCACCGGTGGGAATGACGACGAGAGCTCGCTACTCACCCTTTTCCTGTGCATGGCCGCCGGCAGTGCAGCGAAAACCGTACTGACCGAAAAAGCGGCCTCCAACTTGGTGAAGAAGATTCGCAAATCAGGTCTGCAAACCGCCCTTCCCCTGCAATTCATCCAGGACCATGCACCTGCAGAACATCTGGAAGACTATGCGAGCCTGTGGACCAACTTCATCGAAGAAGCCTCCGGCACTTTGACCAGCGACCACGATTACACCTTCAATGACGCGGTAGCCTTGTTGCGCCGTGAATGCAACATCCAAAGCTGATCGCGTCAAGGCGGAGTTGAGGGATAAACACCCGCCAATATTTGCCAACTCCGCAAAAAAAGGTAAAATCACCAGATCGAGTGCTGCCTGCCCGGCAGTGCTTATGGGTAAACCCGTTGAAAGACGGGGACACAAAGCCACCGACCTACAGCAGCAATGCCATGGTAGCGGGGCCGCCAATGAGAACATGTTTACGCACGCATTCCATTGAACGTTGTGGCCCTCCCTTGTTTACCGGAGCAGTTGCCATGACGAGATTCGAAACCCAACGCAATTATCAAAACCAAAGCGTCCACATCAAGTGGTCATTGGCTGCAGTTTGCCTTTCTGCAATTGCAATGCTCAGCGCCTGTGGGGGCGGCTCCAATCCGGCCGATCAGGTGGCTTCAGGCACCGTCACCATGCAAATGGACGTGCCAACGCTGCCCAGCGCAGTTGCGGAGCAGGTAGCAACGCCTTTTTCTCAATCGGTGCCCAGCCCGGACTCAGAGCCCGTTTTCACGCCTATGGCGGCTGGAACGACTACCGCAACCTACACACCTGCGCAGATACGCGCTGCCTACAGCCTTCCTGATCTCCCTGCCAGTGGCACACCCGTGACCGCTGCAAAGGCCGCACAAATGGGTGCCGGACAGACCATCTACATCGTTAATGCGTACCACAACCCCAATGCGATTGCGGAGTTAGCTGCGTTCAACCAGAAATTCGCGCTACCCACATGCGCTACCAAAGTCATAGCACCCACCGCAGCATTACCGCTGGCTACAGCATCAACTACTGCCTGTGAATTCTCTGTGGTGTACAACACCGCCGCCGGTGGCATGACAGCGACAGCGCCTGCTTACAACTCCGGCTGGGCCACTGAAATTGCACTCGATGTGCAATGGGCGCATGCCACCGCCCCGCTCGCGCGCATTGTCTTGATCGAAGCGCCGGACGCCTCCCTCAACAGCTTGTTGGGCGCCATCAAACTGGCCAACTCCATGGGGCCCGGAATTGTTTCCATGAGCTTCGGCGCAGCGGAAGGCAATTGGACTGCGTCTGTGGACTCGGTATTCACCGCGCCCAAAATGACCTACCTCGCCGCGACGGGTGACTCCGGCATGGCTGTCTCCTGGCCTTCCGTGTCCCCGAATGTATTGGCCGTAGGCGGGACCACATTGAGCTACAGCGGCACAGGCCCACGGTCAGAAGTGAGCTGGTCCGGCACCGGGGGCGGCATCAGCGCCTATTCCGCCACGCCCGGCTACCAATCGAATGCCGTCCCGGGCATGGGATTTACCAGCCGTCGCGTTGTCGCAGATGTGGCGTTCAACGCGGACCCGGCCACTGGCCAATACACTGCCGTGATGACGCCTGGTAGCTCCACGGTGAACTGGTTGAGTGTGGGTGGCACCAGTCTGTCGACACCCCAATGGGCCGGACTGATTGCCATTGCCAACGCGAGCCGCGCGCAGGCATCCAAAGCGGCACTAGGCCTCCCTCACACTGCCCTTTACAGCCAACTCGCCACTGTGCCCGGCACCTACGCGAGCACTTTCGCCGACATTACCCGGGGCAGCCATGGAACCTGCAGCACATGTGCATCGAAGGTGGGATACGACCAGCTTACCGGCCTCGGGACACCCAATGCCACCAGCTTGGTGAACAACCTCACTGGGACCAACGCCAGCGCTGCGCCGGTCGTACCTTCGGTAGTCGTTAGCGGAACGGTAGGTACTGCGCTTTCGTTCACCGTATCGGTGAATGCATCCAACCCCGTAAGCTGGACCCTGAGTGGCGGACCAGCAGGCATGACCATTAGCAACGCGGGTGTTGTCACCTGGCCTACGCCGTTGGTAGGCACATACAGCCCCGTCATCACAGCGAAGGACACTGCGACTGGTTTGACCGGCCAAGGCACCTACAGCGTAACGATTGCAAGCGCCAAAGCGCCTACCCTGACAGCAACAAGCGTGATCGGGCGCCCCGGCGTTGCCCTATCCTTTGCAGCGACTGCCGTGTCCAGCAACCCGGTGACCTACGCCATTAGCGGCAACCCTGCGGGTATGACCATCAACACCACAGGCGTGGTGACCTGGGCGTCGCCCGCGCTGGGGACTTACTCCGTCACGGTATCAGCCAAAGACACCAAAACCGGGCTGACCGGCACAGCCGTCTACTCCGTCAAAATAGCCAATGCAGGCCCGGTAATCACCGCGGCGGCCATCAATGGCACCGTGGGTAAGGCCCTAAGCAGCAGCATCAACATCAGTGATGCCAGTGCTACATCCTTCCGGATCTCCATTTCAGGAGTTCCACTGGGTATGACATTCTCATTGAGTGGCATGAACGTCATCGCGAGCTGGGCCAAGCCTGTTGCCGGAATCTACAGCCTCAAAGTAGTAGTCACCAACAACAACGGTCTGAGCAGCCAGGCGACAGTTCCGGTCACTATCAAATAAGGATTGTCAATCTTCGGCTATCCAATCGCGGAGTCGCTATCGAAGCTGAAAGATCCGGCGCATGGGTACCCACTTCTGGCCCTCCGGGGTCCAAGGGGTGGGCGCCTGGAATGTCCACATCAGCGTTTCCCACCGGACAATGGCTTCATCGTCCAGCGAGGCCTGAGCCATTCCAGCCTCTGAATACACATTGGGGTCGACTTCCATGACCATGAACATGCGTGTTCCGAGCCGGTAGATTTCCATAGCCAGCACGCCTTGCGCCAACAAGTGCTCGCGTACTTCGGGCCAAATGGATTCATGGGCTTTTTCGTATGCTGCAATCTTGGCTTCATCGTCCACCAAATCCAAAGCCAAGGCGTAGCGCTGGGTGTTCACATTCATGACAATGCCCGGTCCAAGTGGGTATAGCCGCCATCCACAAACACCCATTGGCCCGTCGTATGTGAGGATGCATCCGACAACAGGAACACGCACATGCGCGCCATTTCCTCGGATGTCGTCATGCGTTGACCCAAAGGAATCTTTGCCGTGATGCCGGCAAGCTTCTCCCCAGGATTCTCAAAACTGTTGATCCAACGTTCGTAGAGGGGGGTCATCACCTCCGCGGGGATCAACGCATTGACGCGCACCCCATCGTTCAACAAAGCTGCCGCCCACTCTCGCGTCAAGGACAGTTGCCCACCCTTGGAAGCACAGTAACCGCTGGTATTTCCCTGCCCTGTCAAGGCTGTTTTGGATGACACATTCACGATGGCACCTTTGCTTGCCTTCAGGTGCGGAACGCAGTAATGCGCCATCACATAGTAGTGAATCAGATTACGTTCAAGGGAAGCAACGAATTCGTCACGACCGGCTTCCAGACCGACACTGTCATTGATGCCGGCGTTGTTAACCAAGCCGTCCAAGCGGCCGAAGCGCTGTATGACCTGCTCAACGCCCCGGCCACAGGCAGCCTCATCCGATAACTCAAGCTGAAAAAACATGTAGCCAGTGGCACTCGCTTTGAGTTGCGCCTCGAACTCGGGAGAGAGAGCGCTTTTGCCGAACACGACTGGAATCGCGCCTTCATGCGCCAGCGTCAGGGATATAGCTGCACCGATTCCACTGCCTCCGCCGGTCACGATGAACACTTTGTCTTTCAGATGCAGGTCCATTTTCTTCCTTCAAATTCGAAGCTTCTCATGCTTCCGAATGCACATTCAAACCGTAACAGCGAATCGCATTGCCCGACCAGAATGCTTCCTGCTCGGCCATAGTGAGCCGGGTTTTGGCCCACTTCTGCACCAAACCTTGCACGACGTCATAAGGTGCAGCGAGTTGACACACCGGCCAGTCAGAACCGAACATCAAACGATGGGGCCCGAAAGCCTCCAGCGCTTGATCAAAACAGGTCCACATGATCTTGCTGTCGGTCGGGCTGATGCCCTTACCGGACTTCCAATCAGTTTCCGTGACGAGCCCTGATAACTTGCAGACCACATGCGGCAGGGTAGCGAGACTGCGCATGCTGCTCAACCATCGTGAAGGGACTTCGGGGTTGGCTATCCAGTCCCTGATAGCCGGCTTTCCAAGGTGATCCAACACCAGCCAATGACCATCGTGTTTCGCACAAAAGGATGCAACACCGGGCATCTGATGATCGAAAACCAGCACGTCATAGACCAGGCCTGCATGTTGCACAGCCCGCAGACCCTTCGAATTTGCCGGATTGTTGAGCCAGGCATTGACGTCGGCCTCGTCCTGCAAGATGTGGCGGATGCCACGCATCGCGGGATGCGCGGTCCAGCGTTCCAAATGTGCCTCAAGATCCGGCGCCGCCAGATCTGCCCACCCCACCACACCCAAAACTTCAGGGTGGTTATCAGCGACCTTAAGCAAAAAGTCGGTCTCATCCACCAGGGTGCGTGCTTGGACGGCCACCACACCGTCGACACCTGCGACGCGCATTGCATCCTCGCAATCAACAGGCATGCAGTCCCTCTGCAAATCCGGCATGGCGTCGTTGATCCAAGGGAACTCCGCAGGCCGGTAACGCCAATAGTGCTGATGCGTGTCGATCTTCATGCTGCCGCCATGCGGGGCTTGTAGGTGTAATGAAGGAGTGACTCCGCCTTCATCTCGATGGAGAAACCAGGCGCCTTGGGTGGCATGTAGGCCGCGTTCTCGATCACACAGGGTTCGAGGAAATGCTCATGCAAATGGTCCACAAACTCGATCACCCGCCCTTCCCGTGTACCGGCAATGCACAGGTAATCAATCATGGACAGGTGCTGCACATACTCACACAACCCGACTCCGCCGGCGTGCGGGCAGACCGGCAAGTTGTACTTGGCAGCCATCAACATGACCGCCAGAATTTCATTCACGCCACCCAATCGGCAGGAATCAATTTGCACCACATCGATGGCACCTCGCATGATCAGCTGCTTGAAGATGATGCGGTTCTGACACATCTCGCCGGTGGCCACTTTCACGGGGTGTACACCCTCACGAATGACGCGGTGCCCCTCAATGTCGTCCGGGCTGGTGGGCTCCTCAATGAACCATGGCTTGGCAAAGGCCAGCTCACGTACCCATTCCACCGCCTGATTCACCTCCCACACCTGGTTGGCGTCAATCATTAAATGCCGCTCGGGCCCCAGCACCTCGCGAGCGATGCGCAGGCGACGGATATCGTCCGCCTTGTCGCGACCGACCTTGAGCTTGATGTGGTTGAAGCCCGCATCGGTAGCCTCTTTGCACAGGCGGCGCAGCTTGTCGTCGTCATAACCCAGCCAGCCTGCCGAGGTGGTGTAACAGGGATAGCCCTCACGTCGCAATGTTTCCATGCGCTCTGCTTTCCCCACAGCACGCTCTCTCAACAAGGCCAGCGCCTCCTCTGGCGTAACGCAGTCAGTGATGTAGCGGAAGTCAATCAGCTTGACCAGTTCTTCAGGGCTCATGCGCGCCACCAGCTCCCAAACCGGCACACCTTCGAGCTTGGCCCACAAGTCCCAAACCGCATTCACGACTGCACCAGTCGCCAGGTGAATGGCCCCCTTGTCCGGGCCAATCCAGCGCAGCTGGCTGTCAGAGGTGATGGTGCGCCAGAAGCGCCCCATGTCGGCAGCTACCCAATCCATGTCCAGTCCAACCACCAGATGCCGCATGGCCTCGATCGCAGCACAGCAGATCTCATTGCCGCGCCCGATGGTGAACGTCAAGCCGTGACCCTCCACGCCCGGACGGTCGGTTTCAAGGATCACGTAGGCTGCGGAATAGTCCGGATCCGGGTTCATCGCATCCGAGCCATCCAAATGTTGGGACGTAGGAAAGCGCACGTCCACGACGCGCATGCCGGTGACTTGGGTCATATCAGGCCTGTTTGGTTATCTGTGTTTGGCTTCCCAGGCCCTCGATGCCCAGGTGAATGGTTTGACCTGCACGCAGGTAAACCGGAGGTTTCTGCCCCATGCCGACGCCGGGTGGGGTACCTGTAGAAATCACGTCGCCGGGTTGCAAGCTCATGAATCGACTGAGATACGAGATGAGGAACTTCACGCCGTACACCATCGTGGACGTGCTTCCGTTTTGGTAACGCTTGCCATCCACGTCCAGCCACATGGACAAAGCCTGTGGATCGGGTATCTCATCTGCGGTCACCAGCCAGGGGCCCGTGGGACCGAAGGTATCGCAACCCTTGCCCTTGTCCCAGGTACCACTGCGGTCGAGCTGGTACTCGCGCTCAGACACATCGTTCACTACGCAATAGCCAGCAACATGGGACATTGCAGCAGATTCGTCAATGTACCGGCCGCCTTTGCCGATGACCACGCCGAGCTCCACTTCCCAGTCGGTCTTCACGGATCCACGGGGAATCTCCACCGCATCATCCGGCCCGACGATGGCGCTCGTCCATTTGTTGAACACTACAGGCTCCGGTGGAACCTGCATGCCACTCTCCGCCGCGTGATCGGAATAGTTCAACCCGATGCAAATGAACTTGCCTACGTTACCCACACAGGCACCGAGGCGCAAATCTTTCTGGGGGATTCCATCTACCAAAGGCAGACCTTCAACGACTACGCCACGCAGACGGGCAAGGCTTTCAGGCAGCAAGGCAGCACCGCCGACATCGGTAATGTGTGCGGACAGATCGCGCACCCGGCCTTGGGCATCCAACACACCGGGCTTTTCCTGGCCTGGCAATCCGTAGCGTACTAGTTTCACAGTTCTTCCTTTTCAGTCAACAAAATTCAGGGCACCCGCGGAAGTGGCTTTGCCAGACCGCCGGGTACGCCCCCTTCCCGCTGCTTGCGAGAGAGGGGGGAGCGGCAAAGCCGCTCAGGGGGTGATTTCAGTCGTAAAGAACGGCCGCGATCTTGGCGTCCTTCATGTTGGTTTTGTCGTAGTAGTAGAAACCGGTGTCGATGATCTTGGGCAACTTCTCACCCTTGAGCGCCTTCACAGCTGCTTCTACCGTCTTGTAGCCGATACCCACGGGGTTCTGGGTGATCGCGCCGGCAATGGTGCCGTCGTTGATCATGTCCTTCTGGGCTTTGCCTGAATCAAAACCGATGATGACTACACCAGTTTTCTTGGCTTCTTTCAGGCCCTTGCCGGCGCCGATCGCGGAGCCTTCATTGGTGCCGAAGATACCCTTGAGCTTGGGATAGGCTTGGGTCAGCGTCTTGGCAATTTCAGCCGACTTCAAGTGGTCACCACCGCCGTACTGGATATCCACCACCTTAATCTTGGGGTACTTGGCCTTGATCCGGTCCACAAAACCGTCGCGGCGACCGGTACCGGTGGTGCTGGTCTGGTCGTGCCCGATAACTGCCACTTCACCTTCGCCACCGATTTTTTCAGCCATCTTGTCAGCCGCCAAAGCCGCTGCAGCCTTGCTGTCAGTTTGCGCAGTCGTCACCACAATGTCGCTGTCCACACCCGAGTCAAAAGCAATGACCGGAATCTTGGCAGCCTGAGCCTTTTTCAGCAGGGGAATGGCGGCCTTGCTATCCAGTGCAGCAAAGCCGATAGCCTTGGGATTTTTGGCCAATGCAGCGGAGAGCATGTCGATCTGCTTGTCCACTTGCTGCTCGGTCTCCGGGCCCTCAAAAGTTACCTTGACTTTGTAGTCTTTGGCAGCCTGGTCAGCACCTTGCTTCACGGCTTGCCAGAACTGGTGCTGGAAGCCTTTGGAGATCAAGGGAATATAGATTTCCTGTGCGGTAGCGAAGCTGGAAAAGCCAGCCAGTGCGAGGCCGGCGGTCAGTGCCAGCAATTGACGTTTTGCATTCATGGTTTGTCTCCTGATGGATAGGTTTACTGCTTTCAACGGAATCACGAAAAACTCAAACAGGGTGTTGGCGTAATCGGCGGCCTGGTCTCCTTATTTCTTGTTGCGGCGCAGGTTGTCGGTGTAGACCGCGAGAATGATGATGAGACCTGTCAACACCATCTGCCACTCCTGGGCAACCGACATGATGCGCAGACCATTGATAAGAACACTCATGATGAAGGCGCCAATGATGGTGCCCAGAATCGTGCCCACCCCACCGCTGAGCGACGTGCCGCCGATCACCACTGCGGCAATCGCATCCAGCTCATAACCCTGCCCCAAAGCGGGCTGCGCAGAGTTCAATCGCGAGGCAATCAACAAACCGGAAATGCCGCAGATGCCGCCTGCAAAGGTGTAGATGATGACCTTCCAGCGGTCCACATTCACGCCGGATAAGCGCACGGCCTCTTCGTTGCTGCCCA
Source organism: Curvibacter sp. AEP1-3 (assembly GCF_002163715.1). Classification (GTDB taxonomy): domain Bacteria; phylum Pseudomonadota; class Gammaproteobacteria; order Burkholderiales; family Burkholderiaceae_C; genus Allorhodoferax. The sequence goes on along the minus strand of NZ_CP015698.1, from coordinate 335,901 downwards.
GTGCAAAGGTGTAGCGCCCCAAGGCAGTTTTGTTCAGCACAATGGCACACACCACCGCCACGATGAACATGATCAACACACCGTTGGGAATGGGCAGTGAGGGAATCAGCTCGCCGATCAGTGAGCCCAGCGCGATCTGGTCAAAGCCTTCCACATCACTGAAGTAGATCGGACGGGTATTCGTGATGATCAGTGAAACGCCTTTGAGCAACATCATCATGCCCAGGGTCGCAATAAAGGGAGGTACTTTCAGTTTGGTAATGGCAAGTCCCGACAGGGCGCCGCAAACACACCCCATACCAATTGCCAGCGCAATGCCCAGCGGCATCGGCAAGCCCAGGTTCACCATAAATACCCCCGCCATCACAGCGCAGAAGGTCATCAGCACACCGACCGACAGGTCGATCCCTGAGGTGATGATGATGAAGGTACTTGCGATCGCCAGAACTCCGATCACGGTGGTCGATTGCAAAATACCGATGATGTTGTCCTGCGTCATGAAGGCGTCGGGCTTGAGCACGGTGAATACCAGAATCAGTGCAATCAGGCTGGCGAAGGCCAGCAGTTTCTGCTTGGCCTGCCCTCCTCCCGCGCGAACCGGTTCTGTAGAGTCTTTCTTGGCATTCATATCGCTGTTCTGTCCCATTCGAAATAAGTCTGATCCATGGTTGACACTCAAGTCGCCATGGTTTCCCTCCGCGTGGCGAGTTCCATCAGGTTTTCCTGAGTGGCTTCATCGCCGCGCACTTCACCGGTAATCCGTCCTTCGCACATCACCAGGATGCGGTGGCTCAGCAGCAGCACCTCCGGCAACTCGCTGGAGATCACCACAATCGCCCGCCCTTGTGCGGCCAAATCATTCAGTAACTTGTAGATTTCGCTTTTGGCCCCCACATCGATACCGCGTGTGGGCTCATCAAAAATCAGTACTTCACAGTCCTGCACCAGCCATTTCGCGATCACCACCTTCTGTTGGTTACCGCCGGACAGCAACTTGGACATCTGGTGAATGGAGGGCGTCTTGATGCGCAGCTTGTCCACCATCGTGCGGGAAACATCGGCGATGGCACTCTGGTTCAAGAAAACGCCCCAACGTAACCAGCGTGACAGACTAGGCAGAGTAATGTTGGCCGCTACGTCCATGCCGGTAGCCAAACCGAAATGCTTGCGGTCCTCCGACAAGTAGCCAATCCCTGCATTCACCGCATCTTTCGGTGAACGCAATAGGACTGGCTTGCCGGCGACACGTACTTCCCCCGAATCCACGGGGTCCGCACCGAATACGGCACGTGCCACTTCGGTACGACCTGCACCCATCAGCCCGGCAAAGCCCAGAATCTCGCCACGGCGTACGCGAAAACTCACATCCCGGATGGCGCGACCGCGGTTGAGCGCCAGCACTTCCAACAGCACCTCATTGGCAGAGGTATCAGGTATGTGCTTGTCCGATTGCTCCAGCTGGCGCCCCACCATCATCGCTATCACTTGAGACATGGGTGTATTTGCAGGTACGGTGTCGATGTAACTTCCGTCCCGCATCACGGTGATGCGGTCTGCAATGCGCTGAATCTCGTCCATCTTGTGCGAGATGTAGACGATGCCAACACCTTCGCTCTTGAGCTGGCGGATGATGCGGAACAGCTCTTCAATCTCCGCATTGTTCAAGGCGGCGGTCGGCTCATCCATGATGAGCACACGCGATTTGAAAGAGAGTGCTTTCGCAATTTCCACCATCTGCTGTTTGGCCACCGTGAGGTCCCCAATCCGGGTCGATGGCTCCATGCGCAGATTCAGGCGCGCAAACAATGCATGCGTATCCTCGTTGAGTTTGGCCTCGTCCAGCAACCAACCTCCCGCCTTGCGCGGCTCACGCCCGAGAAAGATGTTTTGTGCCGCCGTCAAATGCGGCATCAGATGCAGCTCCTGGTGAATGATGCCGATGGCCAGCGACTGCGCGTGGGCTGGACTGTGAATGTCCACCGCCTTTCCATCCACCAGCACTTCACCGTCATCTTTCTGGTAAACGCCCGCCAGAATCTTCATCAGGGTCGATTTACCCGCGCCGTTCTCGCCCATCAGGGCATGCACTTCACCGCCCAACAGATCAAAGCGCACACGGTCAAGTGCCTTCACTCCAGGGAATGACTTGCTGAGTTGACGAACCTCGATCAGTGGCGCCGTCGACATGGTGGAGTTGCTCATCATGTACCCGGCGTCAGATCGTGACACCACCATCCACCAGCATCGTTTGCCCCGTCACGAAACGCGATTCATCACTTGCAAGGTAGACCACCATGGGCGCGATATCTTCCACCAGCGCCAGACGACCCATGGGTTGGCGGGCAATGAAGTCCTTTTCCGCCTGCACAGGGTCTGCTGCAGAGGCAATGCGCCCCCGCAAAGAAGGTGTGTCTACCGTGCCGGGGCACAAGGCATTGGCACGCAGGCCTGCCTTTACGTAGTCTGCCGCAAGGGATTTGGTCAAACCGATCACTGCGGCCTTGGTGGCTCCATACGCACAACGATTGGCAAAGCCTTTAATGCTGGACGCCATGGATGCCATGTTGATGATGGACACACTGCCCTGCTCGGCAGCGGCCTTGGCCAGCATGCCCGGCAGGAATGCCCGCGTCATCCGGAACATGCTTTTCACATTCAAGTCGAAGCTCAAGTCCCAGTCTGCTTCGGTGCAGTCCAACACCGATCCGTTGGCCACCATTCCGGCGCAATTGAACAAGGCATCCAATGCAGGCATGCTTGCTGCCAGTGCAGAAACGGCTTCGTTGCTCCGCACATCCAACACCGAAGTACGAATGGATGGATGCTCAGCAGCCAGCGTCTCCAGAAAAGCTGCATTGATATCGGTAGCGATGACATGGGCACCTTCCCGCGCACAGGCCAGCGCACTGGCACGACCTATGCCCTGTGCAGCCGCCGTGATCAACACCGTTTTACCTTCCAACCTGCCTACACCCATGGATGACACCCCGTTTGCTTAAATTCAAATATGAATAAATAATTCACCGATGAAGAAACTGTAATTCGAAAGTAAAAACCTGCGCTCAGTACTTTCCCTAGATTTATGAAGACAGTTGACACGTGCACCCTGCATTGAAAATACAGCGGCGAGTTGACATGCAATTGGTGCGATAACGACAAGACCACGAAAACAGAGACAAGCGATGACCGACAAAGAATTGAAGCCCCGTGGCAGACGCCCCAAAACCGAAGAGATTGATGAGTCCGGCCTCCCCCCAGAGGACCGTTACCGGGCCCCTGCCCTGGACAAAGGCTTGGACATTCTGGAGCTGCTGGCGAGTCAAGCCCACGGCCTGACCCGCGCGGAAATCGTGAAAGAGATGGACCGGAGCGCCAGCGAGATCTACCGCATGCTGGAGCGCCTGGTGGCGCGACAGTATGTGATGCGCAACCCGTCCGGTGACCGCTATGCCCTCAGCCTCAAACTGTTTGCATTAGCGAACATGCACCCCCCCCTCAGCCGCCTGATTAACCAGGCGTTGCCGGTCATGGACGAGTTCACCCGCAAGGCCGAACAAAGCTGCCACATGGGTGTGTATGACCGCGGCAATGTGCTCATCAGCGCCCAAATCAGCAGCCCCAGCGGATGGAGCTTTTCGGTACAACGCGGTGCGCGCGTGGGTTTGCTCGACACGGCGTCCGGCCATTTGCTGCTGGCGTATGCCAACCCCGACAGTTATCAGCGCATGCTGGCCGAGCACACCCCTCTGGATGGCGAGGTCCCGATTTCGCACGAAAAACTTGCTGCCACCCTGCAGTCCATCCGCGATCAAGGTTACCTGGAGCGGGACAGTGCGCAGACTTTCGGCGTGACGGATGTTTCATTCCCTATCCTGGGACCGGACAACACAGCGCTGGCGACCTTGACCTGCCCCTACATCCGGCGGATTGACCGTCACGTGGGGCCTGATATCGCCCAAGTGCGCCAGTTCCTGAGAGAAGCTGCAAAAACCCTGTCTTTTAGCCAAAGCGCTGTCCACGGAAAGGGTTAAAGTGAAGGTGCCCATCCCCAGTTACCAAAGGCACGACCATGAGCACGCCACTCAACACCAAAACAGCGCCTAGCAGCAGCCACACCGCCGACAGCAAGTTCCAGCTGCTGCTCTTCCGACTCGGTGACTCTGCCGGCAGCGGGCGCAGCGAGCTCTTCGGCATCAATGTGTTCAAGGTGCGTGAAATTGTGGTCGCCCCTGAAATCACCAGCATCGTCAATGCTCCGGCCCATGCCATGGGCTTGGCCAATGTGCGGGGGCAATTGATTCCAGTCATTGACCTGCCCGCCTTGTCCGGTTGCGTGCCCAAAACCAACTCCAAGATCGTGCTGGTTACAGAGTTCGCACGCACAACCCAAGCCTTCCTGGTGGATGAAGTGGTAGAGATCATCCAGCTGGACTGGAAACACCTTCTGGCCGCAGACAACAACAGCTCAGGTCTGCTCTCCGGCGTGGCCCGGATTGATGGCGATGTCGCGGATTCGCGTCTCGCACAGGTGCTCGATGTAGAGCAGATCATCCGCAACGTATTCCCAAATTCACAAACGGACTCTGCCAACAGCAACATCCAGAAAATCAAGCTGCCCGAGGGCACCAGCATCTTGTTTGCGGACGACTCTGCCATTGCCCGCATGCTGGTGGAAGAGAGCCTCAAGACCATGGGTGTGGCTTATTCAGCAGTGAAGAACGGCAAAGAAGCGTGGGAGCGCTTGGGTCAAATCCACAGCGATGCCGTCAACCATGGCAAGCGCGCCAAAGACAAGGTGGCCCTGGTGCTGACCGACTTGGAAATGCCGGAGATGGATGGCTTCACCCTCACCCGCAGCATCAAGAATGACAGCCGCTTTGCAGGCATTCCGGTCATCGTGTATTCGTCGCTCACCGGCAGCGCCAGTGAAGGCCACGCCAGTGGTGTGGGGGCGGACGCCTATGTCGCTAAGTTCGAACCCAACGAACTGGCCAACGCGATCAGCACCACCCTGACCCGGGGTTGAGCATCCTGCGCACTAGCGCAGGTGCTTGAACAACTTGGCCTTGAACAGCTCGGGGATGCCCATCTGCCGGGGCCCGGGCTGCACTGTGAAAGACTCGCCCGCTTCCACAGTACCTGGCACATCCACCGCAAGGTAAAACCCGCAGCGCCCGCTCAGGGCCATGGCTTTCACCGCCGAGCTGAAGCCCATTGCCGCATTGAACTTGAAGCACGGCTCCCGCGGCTGCACCACCCGCAAGGCACAGTGTTGAAACCGCAGCACATCGCCCACCCACACATCCTGCTCCAGCAGACCGGACAACGTGAGGTTCTCCCCCATGGCACCGAGGGGCAGTTGATCATCGATGTCGGCCACGCCCGCCTCCCGACGCGCCTCGCGCCAGAACTCGTAGTGTTCTGAGGGATAGGCGTAGACCGCCTTGTCCAAGCCCCCGTGAACCGACGGGTCGGCCTGTTCGTCGCCCAACAGCCCCAGAGGCATCACCGGCACCGGGCCGGTCACCGTGGTTTTGCGGATCGCCGTCAGAATGCTGCGCCCCTGGATCTGCACCTTGCGGGCAGTGCCGGTTTGCACACTGAGCAGTTGGCAGTTCATGCGCTGACGCCTTACAGCTGTTGATGGGTCGTCTGACCGCTGCGGCTGGAGTACTTCGTCAATGCATCCATCTTCTCGACCTGCACCGCAGCGTGCCGGCCGTGATAGACCTGCTGACGCAGCCAATCAAACTCTGCATGTAACGCAGCGTCGTCACTCAAACGGGTGGCCCACACACGCTGATCGGCATTCCAACGGTAGCCCCGTGCTTTGAGCAGGTCCTTGGCTTCAAACGGTGCGTTCGTCGCGCTTAAGCGATAGCTCGGGTTGCGCGCGGACTGCAGCAAATGGGCCAAGCCTGTACGGTTTGCGCCCGGGGACGTTGACTGGGTTTGCGGCAAAGGGGCGGCCAACACTGCCAGCAAGGCGTGGCAATCCATCTCAGCGCGGTGTGCGTCGTAAAACAAGCCCAGCTCTTGCGCCAGGCTCTCCAGTTTGGCGGAGCTGCGGCCCATTGACTTCCAATCCAGATCAGCAAACGAGCACGCCCAGGGCAGCGCCGCAAAGGCCGGCAGGCGGCTCTCCACAAACGGACGGTCAAACCCTGCGTTGTGGGCGATGACCACGTCCACCCCTTGCATGAGTTCTGCCACGCGCGCCTCATCCAGTGCTTGGCCCTGCACATCTGCGTCCTGAATCCCGGTGATCGCCACTACATCGGGCGGAATGGCTTTGCCCGGGTCCTCCAAGCCGTCATACACCTGCACGGGGCCCACGGGCAGGCCCGTGGCGGTGTCGATATCCACCCTCAATAGGGCGAGTTCGATGATCTTTTCTTTGGCCTGATCCAAGCCTGTGGTTTCCGTGTCCAGCACCAGAATGGTTTTCACCTCGCCCGGCGCTGCGCCGGGCCAATTCAGGCAAGGCTTCAACCTGCGCTGCAGCTTGTAGTCCGGGTGCGCCTCGAGCGTTCGGGCCATGGCTTCCACATCCATGGGCGTCGTCACTGTGGCTGCAGGTGTCACGTGTTTGGCGACTTTGGCTGCCTTGGAATTGCGAGTGGCTCGCTTGGGCGGCTCCAGATCGAGTGTGGGCAATTCAGCCAAGAAAGAGAAGCCGAGTTGGGGATGGGGGGCTTGGGTCACGGGGCACCTGCGAATGACGGGAATCCCGTTGCCGGGAGAGGCCGCCATTATTGCCCCTATCATCGCTGCCAACTGCCCTTCACCCCCAACTACTGCCATGCAAATCACGATTCTTGTCGGCACCGTCAATGGCAACGCCAGCAGCGTCGCCCAAGCCCTGCAATTCTGTGCGGACGACATAGACGCCACCATCGATATCCTGCCCATGGATGGGCTCACCATCAGTGCGTTCGATGCCCCTGGCGTCTTTATCGTTTGCACGTCCACCACCGGGGTGGGCGATGTGCCTCCCAACGCCGCCGGCCTGCTCAACAGCCTGGACACTGAGGCCAAGTTCTTGGGCCATGTCCGTTACGGTCTGGTCGCCTTGGGTGACAGCAGCTATGGCGACAGCTTTCTTGGCGGCGGCAAACAGTTTGACGCCAAGCTGCAAGACTTGGGGGCCCGCCGAGTGGGCGACATCTGCGAGATTGACGCGATGGAGACGATGCAGCCCGAGGAAGACGCAGTGGAGTGGCTCAAAACCTGGGCCGTCCAGTTGGCGACACTTACTTAACAAAAAGGCCTCCAGCGCAGGCAGAATGTGCGCGAGCAGCTTCTTTTTTGATAGCAAAATCATGCCCGAACCTATTGCCGCCAAAGCCATCCGCCCGCTCAAGGGCACCCGCATACTAAGCTTGGCACTCAACCTGCCGGGGCCCGCTGCGCTGATGCGCTGCTGCGACATGGGTGCGACCTGCGTCAAGCTGGAGCCTCCTGCCCCCGCAGGCGCACCGGCCGGATCCTCCGGCGACCCCATGGGCCTGTACAACCGCAAAGCCTATGACCAGATGCACCGCGGCATGCGGGTGCTGGCCGCCGACCTCAAAACCGAGAAAGGCCAGCAGGCACTGCACAAAGAACTGGCCAAGGCCGACGTTCTGCTGACCTCCTTCCGGCCCAGTGCGCTCAGAAAACTCGGGCTGGAATGGAAGGCCCTGCGTAAGCAGTACCCCCAGCTCTCCATGGTCGCCATCGTGGGGGCACCGGGCGAGCGCGCCGAGGAACCCGGCCACGACCTCACCTACCTGGCTGAAAACGGCTTGGTAACCGGCCTCGACTTACCCCCTACCCTGTATGCCGACATGGGCGGTTCGCTCATGACCAGCGAAGCCGTGCTGCAAACCCGGTTGCACCAGCACCAAAAAGGTAAGGGAGTGTTTCTGGAAGTCGCCCTCTCCGAGGCGGCCGCTTACCTCGCCCTGCCCCGCAGCTGGGGCCTGACATTGCCGGGTTCTGCAGTGGGCGGAAGCCATGCAGGCTACCGCGTCTACCCTTGCAAGGACGGGCGCGTGGCACTTGCAGCGCTGGAGCCGCATTTTTCCAAGGCGCTGGCTGAGGCCGCGGGTCTGCGACAATCGCACCCCTTGGCCATGTTCTCCCCAGAGACCCATGCCGCCGTTGCCGCTTTTGTGGCCGGCAAAACCCGCAAGCAGCTTGATGCGCTTGCCACATCCAAAGACATACCCTTGTTCACGCTGGCTTAAAGAGGCCGGCGGGGCCCTTTTTGCTTGCATTGATGACCGCCGTTCGCCTGCCCGCCCGCCACCAGTTCCGCCTGATCGATATCCTCAAAGTCGTTGCAGCCCAGTGCATCGTGCTGCATCACTTTTCCGCCTACGGGCCTTTGTCTGAAGCCGCGTCGGACGCCCTGCCCGATGTGATGGCCTGGCTCTATGACAACGCCCGCATGGCCGTGCAAGTCTTTCTAGTGGTGGCCGGTTACCTTGCCGCCCGCAGCTTCGCCCTGACCAAACGCCCCGCCACCGCCATGCTGATGGGCCTGTGGCAGCGCTACGTGCGGCTGGCGTTCCCCTTTATTGCAGCATTGCTGCTCACTGTGCTGTGCTCGGCGCTGGCACGTCCATTTCTGGACACGGCAGTGGTACCCGCCGCGCCTACTTTCACCCAGTTTTTGGCCCACGCCAGCTTGCTGCACAGCGTGCTGGATGTGGAGTCGCTCTCGGCGGGCGTGTGGTACGTGGCCATTGACTTCCAGCTGTACGCGGCTCTGGCATTGCTGCTCTGGGTGAGCCGGGGCAAACGCTGGCTCAGCATGGGCTTGGTGGCACTGCTGTGTATCGCCTCGGTAACCTGGTTCAACACCGATGCCAGCTGGGATGCGTGGGCCTTGTACTTCTTCGGTGCTTATGGCCTGGGTGCCTTGGCCTGGTGGGCCGGGCTGCGGGCTCGCCACGGGCTCTATGCCATCGTGCTGTATGCCACTGCCTTGAGCGCGGGCCTTGCATCGCTCACCGTGAACTTCCGCGAGCGCATGGCCCTGGCCATCAGCGTGTCAGCCGTGCTGGCCAGCTTCGGCAGTTGGCAGCTACGGCTGCCCCGGTGGCTGGACTACTTAGTGGGTCAACTCAGCCGCACTTCGTATGCACTCTTTCTGGTGCACTACTCGGTGTTGCTGTTGGCCAATGCCGCTTGGGCCGAGTTGGGCTGGGAAGACGGCGATGCCGCCCTGTTCTTCATCGCCGGCAGCTGGTTTGTGGCGCTGGGCGTGAGCTACCTGTTTCACACCCAGGTGGAGCAGCGCATCGAGCAGTGGCGCAGCGCGCCCAAGCCCGTGCTGCAAGGCCCCACGGCCCGCCCCTAACCCCCCGCCCTTAAATCTGCACCCGGGTTCCGAGCTCCACCACACAGTTGTCGGGCAGGCGGAAGAAGTCCGCTGCATTGCCGGCATTGCGTGACATGAGGGCAAACATGCGCTCGCGCCACAAGGCCATGCCGTGCCCCTTGGTGGGCACCACAATTTCCCGGCTCAAGAAGTACGAAGTTTCAAACAGGTTGATGGCAATGCCATGCGCCTTGCACAGCTCGAGCGCCTGCGGGATGTCCGGGTTGTTTTTGAAACCGTAGTGCACCTCGACCCGCCAGAAGCCACTGACCAGCGGCTGCACCTTGACGCGCTCTTCAAATGGAATCCAGGGCACGTCATGGAAGACTACCGTCAGGATGATGTTGCGCTCATGCAGCACCTGGTTGTGCTTGAGGTTATGCATCAAGGCTTGGGGTACCGTGTCCGGGTTGGCCACGGCGTACACGGCGGTGCGGGGCACCAGATGCATGCTATCCTGGCTCAGCGACTGCACAAAAGGCAAGAGTTCAGGATCGTCCTGACGCAAGGAACTCAACAAGAGTTCGCGTCCGCGACGCCATGTGGCCATCACCATGAAGATAGCCGCGCCCATGACCAAGGGGAACCAACCACCTTGAAAGAACTTGAGCGAGCAAGCCACCACCAGCATGCCGTCCACGATGATGAAAAAGGCAGTCGACGCGATCGCCAGCGGCAAGGGCAGACGCCAGCCCTGGCGCACCACAAAGAAGGTCAGCACCGTCGTAATCAACATGGTCACAGTGACTGCAATGCCATAGGCGGCAGCCATGGCCGACGAGCTGCCGAACCCGAACACCGCCAGCAATACGGCCACCAGCAGCAACCAGTTCACCCCGGGCATGTAAATTTGGCCAGCCTCTTTGGCAGAAGTGTTGATGACCTGCATGCGTGGCAAAAGCCCCAGCTGCATGGCCTGGCGGGTCATGGAATAGCATCCGGAAATTACGGCTTGCGAAGCAATCACCGTTGCGAGCGTCGCCAGAACCACAGCAGGAATCAGCCAGGCTTCAGGAAACATGCGGAAAAACGGACTTTCCAGGGCAGAAGGGTCACGCATCAGCAAAGCGCCCTGGCCCATGTAGTGGATGGCCAGCGCTGGCAGTACAAGGCCGGTCCACGCCCATTGGATAGGACGCTTGCCGAAATGCCCCATATCGGCGTACAGCGCCTCGGCGCCGGTGAAAGCTAGAACGATGGCACCCAAAGCCACAAAGAGGTGCCAACCCTGTGCCGCGAGAAACGAGAATGCGTTTAGAGGATTCAGTGCCGCAAGTATGGCTGGCTCCTGCGCAATCTGGGCCACCCCCGTCGCTGCCAACACGCCGAACCACACCACGATCACCGGTCCGAAAAATTTGCCTACTGCCGAGGTGCCGAATCGCTGGAATGCGAACAGCGCGATCAACACACCGGTGCAGATAGGCAGCACATAAGGCTTGAACGCAGGGGTTATCACCTCCAAGCCCTCCACCGCACTCAACACCGACACGGCGGGCGTCAGCACACTGTCCCCATAGAAAAGGGCTGCCCCCATGACCCCGATGAGCAGCAGCGTGATGCGACGGCGCGGCGTGGTACCGGCCGCTTTGGCCGCCAGGGCGGTGAGCGCCATGATGCCGCCCTCCCCGTTGTTGTCCGCACGCAGTATGAGTAACACGTACTTGAGAGTGACCACCAGCATGAGGCCCCAGAACACCACCGACACCGCGCCTATGAGGTGCTGTGCATCCAGCGGGATGCCCGTGGCGGGTCCGAAGATTTCCTTGACGGTGTAGAGCGGGCTGGTGCCTATGTCGCCGTACACCACACCCAGTGCGCCCAGTGTCAGCGCGGCAGTGCCGCCATGATGTTCTGCATTCCGCATACATTCTTTGAGAGTTGTAAGGACTCTCACTGTGCGCCTGAACGCATCAGGATCGCATAAGGAACGGGTGCGAGGGCTACACCGTGGCCAGCCGGTAGCCCACGCCCACTTCCGTCAGCAGGTGGCGGGGCTCCGCGGGGTTGCGCTCCAGCTTGGCGCGCAACTGGCCCATGTAAAGCCGCAGGTAGTGGGTGTGGTCCACAAATTCGGCACCCCACACATCCAGCAACAGTTGCCGGTGGGTCACCACTTTGCCCGCACTGCGCACCAGACGGGCCAGGAGATTGAATTCGGTGGGAGTGAGGTGCAGCTCCGCACCTGCCAAGTGCACCGAGCGGGCTTCAAGGTCGATCTCCAGCCCATCCAAGGTGTGGCGCGTAACCGCCGCGGCCACGGTGGTGCCCCGGTGGCGCAGCGCCACGCGGATGCGGGCTAACAGCTCTGCCACGCTGAAGGGTTTGACCAGATAGTCGTCAGCCCCGGCATCCAGCAGCTGCACTTTTTGCGCCTCTTGGTGTCGGGCCGATACCACCAGCACCGGGAAGTTGTGCGTCAGCCGGACGCGCTGCAAGAGCGCAGCGCCATCGCCATCCGGCAGGCCCAAGTCCAGCAACATCAGGTCAGGCGTGGCGTGCTCCACCATGGAGCCGGCCTCGCTCAGCGACACCGCCGTGCGCACCGTGAAACCCTCCAGGCTCAGGGCCTGGCGCATCATCTCGCGGATGCTGCGATCGTCTTCCACCACCAGGACTTGCAAGCTCATACGGCATCTCCCGGCGGGGCCAAGGGTGGCTCTGCCGCCAAAGTTAGGCACACCCGGAAGCTGTTGCCCCCAGCCTGGCGGGCCCGCAGGCTGATGCGGCCGCCATGGGCCAGCGCAATAGCGCGGCACAGCGCCAAACCCAAGCCCGCGCCCTGTTTTCCTGACCGATCGCCGCGGGAATAAGGTTCAAAGATTTGCGTCTGCAATTCTTTGGGAATTACAGGGCCACGGTCCTGCACTAGGATCTGCATGTGGCCGTTACACACGCGCACTTTGAGGTCCACCGCGTCTTCGCTGTATTTCAGGGCGTTATCCAACAGGTTGTCCAGAAGCTGCGCTATCAACACGGCATTCACCCGCACCAGCGGGAGACCCGCAGCCAAATGCAAGCGCAAGCGTGTTCCTCCACCCGCCTGCCGCTGACGCGCCACACAAGCACCGGCAATCTCTTCCAACGATTCCCAATCCAGCGCCAGAGGCTGGTCGCTGTTGGCCAGTTGCACGAGCTGCAAGGTGTTTTCGGTGAGGCGCGACAAATGGGTGGCCGAGAGCACAATACCGTCCAGCAAGGTGGCTTGCTCATCCGTCGTCATCTTGTCGCGCTGGGTGCGCAGTGAACTGGCATTGCCTACCATGGCTGCGAGCGGTGTACGCAAGTCGTGCGATACGGCCGCCAGGAAGGTGTTTTGCAGTTGCTGACGGGTGCTTCGCTCGTCGGCCATGGCCATCTCACGACCCAAGCGCAAACGCTCCAGGGCTTGGGCGATCAAAGCACAGAGGGCTTGGGCATGTTCCCGTCCTGCATCATCCGACGCCTCGATGTTTTGCACACAAACCGCTCCATGCATCTGCTGCCCGCTTCCCAAGGGCAGATACCAGGCATTCAGGCCGGGCCAACGACCGGTACCGGGCCCCAACACTGCCGCTTCACGCATGGCCGCACGCAGACCGTCTTGCATCGAGGGCGTGATCTCGGTAGCGGCATCGACTCCCGACAGTTGCCGGTCAGATTGCAGAGCCAGCACGGTAGGTCCGTCAAAGGCCTGCGCCACATGCCGTGCGCCTGCGCGGGCTGCGGCAGCGGCGTCAGTGCAAAGCGCGAGCTCTGACGCCAAGGTTTGCAACTGCTCGGCACGGCGGGCATGCAAACGGGCCAGTGCCGTGTTGCGGCGCAGGCGCTGGCTGAGCTGGCTGATGACCAGTGCCACCACCATCATGACGACCAGCGCCACCAAGTGTTCCTGGCTGTCCACAGCAAAGGTCCATCGCGGCGGCACGAAAAAGAAATTCAAACCCACCACCGCCAGCACCGCGCAGGCCATGGAGGCAGCAGCTGGCAATACGTAGGCGCCGACCACCACGGCCAGCACATACAACATGGACTGGGTCATGACGGTGATGTGCGCTTCCAGCAACAGACCAACGCCAGTTGGCACGGCCAGCAGCACCAGGAGCCAAACTGCATATCGGCCAGTACGGTTATCGGGAGTAAGCGTGGTGCTGTTTGTCATGATGGAGCAGCGTATCACCGCGGGTATCAGGATGGCATAAGTGCCCAAGTAAAATCGCGCCTTACAACTCAAGGAAAGACTCGCTATGGGCGCGCAATGGAAAGCAAAGGGCAAAGCCCTGGTGGCCGATGCCAAGGGCCGGCTGTTTACCAAGCTGGTGAAAGAAATTACAGTGGCCGCCCGTGGCGGCGCGGACCCCGCTGCCAACGCCAAGCTGCGCTTGGTGGTCGAGCAGGCCCGCAAGGTCTCCATGCCCAAGGAAACGCTGGAGCGCGCCATCAAAAAAGGTGCCGGACTGACAGGCGAGGTCATCAACTACGAACACGTTATCTACGAAGGCTTTGCGCCGCACCAGGTAGCGGTGATGGTGGAGTGCCTGACCGACAACGTGAAACGCACCGCCCCTGAAATGCGCGTGTTGTTCCGCAAAGGCCAGCTGGGCACCAGTGGCTCGGTGGCATGGGACTTCAACCACTTGGGCATGATCGAAGCCTCCCCTACCGCGGCCGACTCGGACGCTGAAGTGGCCGCCATCGAAGCCGGGGCACAAGACTTTGAAGCCGGTGATGAAGAAGGCAACACCGTGTTCTACACCGACCCGGCTGACCTAGACCTGGTCGCTCGCGCCCTGCCTAATTTCGGCTTCAACGTGCTCTCGATGAAGCTGGGCTACAAGGCCAAAAACCCGGTCGACCCCACCAGCCTGAACGCCGAAGCGCTGGAAGAAGTGGAAGCCTTCCTGGCCGCCATCGACGAAAACGACGACGTGCAAAACGTGTACGTGGCGCTGGCAGGTTAGCGAATTGTTCAGAGTGCCACGTCGCAGCATAGCGACGGGCACTGGCAGGGAGTTTCATGAAAAAGCAAGGCAAAGTGGTCCGCTGGGACGATCAGCGCGGGTTCGGCTTCATACGCTGCAATGCGACCAGCCAGGACATCTTTTTTCATATCCGGGACTGCGCAGGCGGGATACAACCGCCCGTCAATTCCACCGTTGAGTTTGAAGAAATTCATGTAGGCGGCAAGGGCCCCAGAGCCATGGCGGTCCGGACCATGCAGGCTTACCCGTCCGGGGCTGCTGCGCGTCACGACAGGCTGCGCAACCAAGCAAGATCACGGTCACCCCATGTGACCCACAGAAGGACAACTTCTCAGGACGGACCCGCTCCGTCAGCCATGGGGGTCGGCAGCTTGACTTTGATCTGGCTGCTTTTGTTGGTTTGGGGCGCACTACAACATCGCATCCCGCCTATTGCGTTGGCAGGCGCATTCGTCATTAACGCCCTTACCTTCTTTGCTTACTGGGTAGACAAGCATGCCGCCCGCAAAGGCCAGTGGCGAACCAAAGAAGACACTCTGCACCTGTTCGGCTTGTCCGGTGGCTGGCCCGCTGCGAGACTGGCGCAGCAAGTGTTGCGACACAAAACCGTCAAGCCCGGTTTTCAGGCGATGTACTGGCTGACGGTGTGGGTACACCTCGCCGCACTGGGCGCCTACGTATTCTGGGACCGGATCAAACCGCTCCTGAATTCATAGCTGCCCGCGCATATTACACGGGCGCCAGAGGCAGATTTGGCTCAAATCCGCCTCTGCACACCTATCAGGAAGCCAGTTCCAGCGGTTTGCTCTTCCAGATCTTGTCAGCGTATTCGCCGATCGTGCGGTCCGCAGAGAACGGGCCCATGGCGGCTACGTTGCGCAGGGCCATGACAGACCAAGCCTCTTTGCTCTGGTAGGCCACATCCACCTGCTCTTGTGCAGCGATATAGGCCGCGTAGTCGGCCAGCAGTAGGTAGTGGTCGCCCCAGTTCACCAGCAGGTCGTAAATGCTCTGGAAGCGGCCGGGCTCGTCCGGGCTGAAGACGCCATCGCGGATGGCTTCCAACACCACAGTCAGCTCGGGATTGCCCTCAGCAATCGCGCGTGGCTGGTAGCCTGCAGCGCGGGTGGCGGCCACCTGCGGTGTGGTCAGACCGAAGATGAAGATGTTGTCGGCACCCACGTTCTCCAGGATTTCGACGTTGGCACCGTCCAGCGTACCGATGGTGAGCGCGCCGTTGAGGGCGAACTTCATGTTGCCGGTGCCGGATGCTTCGGTGCCCGCGGTGGAGATTTGCTCCGACAAATCGGCCGCGGGGATGATGCGCTCGGCCAAGCTCACGCTGTAGTTGGGGATGAACACCACTTTGAGCAGGTTGCCCACGCGGGGGTCGTTGTTGACCACGCTGGCCACGTTGTTGATCAGGTGAATGATCTGCTTGGCCATATGGTAGGCCGATGCCGCCTTGCCGGCAAACACCACCACACGGGGCACCGACACCGAGCCGGGGTTGTTGATGATGCGCAGGTAACGGGTCACCACGTGCAGCACGTTGAGTAGCTGGCGCTTGTATTCGTGAATGCGCTTGACTTGCACGTCGTAGAGCGCATCGGTCGGGATGGTCAGGCCCATGTTGGCCTGCACCCAGGCAGCCAGGCGCTGCTTGTTGACCAGCTTGGCGCCCTGGAAGGCCTCGATCACCTTGGGGCTGGTCAGCACCGCATTCAGGCCGCTGAGCTGGGTCAGGTCTCGGCGCCAACCGGTGCCGACCTGCTTGTCCAGCACGGCCGACAAGGCCGGGTTGGCCTGCGCCAGCCAGCGGCGCGGGGTGATGCCGTTGGTTTTGTTGTTGAAGCGCTCAGGCCAAAGATTGGCAAAGTCAAAGAAGATGCTTTCCTTCATGAGCTCGGAGTGCAAGGCCGACACGCCGTTGACCGAGTGACTGGTCACCACCGCGAGGTAGGCCATGCGCACACGGCGCTCGCCAGCTTCATCCACCAAACTGACCTTGCGCAACAGCTCGGGGCTGCCGCCGCGCAGCGATATCTGGTGCAAAAACTGGGCGTTGATGTCGTAAATGATTTGCAGGTGGCGCGGCAGGATGCGGCCCATCATCTCGACTGGCCAGGTCTCCAGTGCCTCGTGCATGAGAGTGTGGTTGGTGTAGCTGAACACGCCCTGGCAAAGGCGCCAGGCATCCGCCCAGGGCAGGTGGTGCTCGTCGAGCAGCAGGCGCATCAACTCAGGAATCGCCAGCACCGGGTGGGTATCGTTCAGGTGGATGCTGACCTTGTCGGGCAGGCTCTCAAAGTTGTCGTGGGTGCGCAAGTAGCGGCGCAACAGGTCTTGCACGCTGGCGCTGCAGAAGAAGTATTCCTGGTGCAAGCGCAGCTCGCGGCCGGAGGGCGTGGAGTCGTCCGGGTAGAGCACGCGGGACACGTTCTCGGAGTGGTTCTTCGTCTCCACAGCGGCCATGTAGTTGCCGCGGTTGAAGGCGCCCAAATCAATCTCTTGGGTAGCCTTGGCGGACCACAGACGCAAGGTATTGGTGGCCTTGGTGGCATAGCCGGGAATGATGGTGTCGTAAGCCATGGCCTGCACGTCGTGGCTGTCCACCCATTGGTAGGCGTCGCCCACTTTCACCACATGGCCACCGAACTGCACGCGGTAGTTCACCTCGGGGCGCGGAAACTCCCAAGGGTTGCCGTGGGTGAGCCAGTAGTCCGGCACTTCCACCTGGCGGCCGTCCACAATGGTTTGCTTGAACATGCCGTAGTCATAGCGGATGCCGTAGCCAAAGCCGGGGATGTTCAACGTGGCCATGGAGTCCAGGAAGCAAGCGGCCAAGCGGCCCAAGCCACCGTTACCCAACGCAGCGTCGGGCTCCAGCTCGGTCACCGCGTCGATGTCCACCCCAAAGTCAGCCAAGGCTTGCTTGACCCGCTCGCGCAGGCCCACGGCCAGCATGGCGTTGCTGAAGGTGCGGCCGATCAAGAACTCCATGCTGAGGTAGTACACGCGCTTGGCGTCCTGAGCGTACTGGGCGCGGGTGGTGGTCATCCAGCGCTCGACCAGCTGGTCGCGCACGGCATAGGCGGCGGCGTGCAACCAGTCTTCAGGGCGGGCTGCTTCCGGGTCTTTGCCCACCACAAACATCAGTTTGTTGGCGATGGAGCGTTTCAGGGATTCGAGGTCGCGCCCGGGCGCATCAAATTCAAAAGTCACAGGGGCACTCGCAGTAGGGGAAGAGGTGTTGGTCATTCTTGAATCAACCTTTGGTAAAGGTGGGTGTAGTGCCCGGCGGCGGTAGCCCAGTCGAAGGCAAGCTTCATGCCGGTTTGGCGTACGCGGTTCCATTCCGCCTTACGGTGATAGAGGGCAAAGGCGCGGCGCACCGCTTTGCGGTAGGCGGTTTCGTCAAACGCATCAAATACAAAGCCGGTGGCGGTGCGGTCTTCCAGGGTTTCGAGATCGCTGTCCACCACCGTGTCTGCCAAGCCGCCTACACGACGCACCAAAGGCAGGCTGCCGTATTTGAGGCCATACATTTGGGTCAGGCCACAGGGCTCAAAGCGCGAGGGCACCAGGGTCACGTCACTACCGGCGAATACCCGGTGGGCAAAAGATTCGTCATAGCCCAGCTTCACGGCCACGCGGCCGGCGTGGGTTTTGGCGCGCTCGGTGAAGGCCTGCTCCATCCAGGTGTCGCCGCTGCCCAGCACCAGCAATTGGCCACCACGGGACACAATTTCGTCCAGCCCGGCCAGCACCAGCGGCAGGCCTTTTTGTTCGGTGAGGCGGCTCACCACAGCGAAGAGCGGCGCATCCGGCTCAATGGCAAGGCCCATGGCGCCTTGCAGCATGGCCTTGTTGATCGCTTTGCCTGCCATGTGGCGGGCGTCAAAATTTTGTTCCAGCAAGGCGTCGCTGGTCGGATTCCAGACTGTGTCATCCACTGCATTCAGGATGCCGCTCAAGGCATCACGCCTTGCCATCAGCAAGCCGTCCAGCCCGCAGCCCTGCTCCGGCGTCTGGATTTCGCGGGCATAGGTGGGGCTCACGGTAGTGATGTGGCTGGCATAAAACAAGCCGGCTTTCATGAAGGAGAGCTGGCCATGGAACTCCATGCCCTGCACGTGAAAAGCTTCGCCCGGCAGGCCCAGGTCGCCAAAGTATTGAGGGCCAAATACGCCTTGGTACGCCAGGTTGTGCACGGTAAATACCGAAGGTACCCGCGTGGCGCCGCGGTCGGCCCAGAGCTTGAGGTAGGCGCTGGCCAAACCTGCGTGCCAGTCGTGGCTGTGCACCAGTTGGGCGCGCCACAGGCTGTCCATGCCATGTGCGAGATGGGCCGCCGCTTGGCCTAGCGCCGCGAAACGGCGGTGGTTGTCGCCATAAGGCTGCTTGTTGGCATCTTCATACGGATTGCCCGGACGCTCATACAGGCCCGGCGCTATCAGCACATAAGCGCCCTGCTGCATGTCGCCGCGGGCGAGCGCCGGCAAGTCGCCATAGACAACTTCCACCATTTCGCCCCACGGCATCACAAAAGCGCCCACCGGGCTGGGGTTGCGCAAACCCGCCACGATGGCCGGAAAACCCGGCAGCAGCACCCGCACATCGCAGCCGGCTTCATGCAAAGCCGCCGGGAGCGCACCGGCAATGTCAGCCAGCCCTCCGGTTTTGAGCAGAGGGAATATTTCGGCACTGACTTGCAGGATGCGCATGGGCAGTCTTTCGTTGAACTAATTTATTGGGCTTCCAGCCGCTTGAGCATGTCTTTGGTCACCAGCACCACACCGTTGTCGGTGCGCTCAAAGCGTGCCGCATCCGCCACCGGGTCTTCACCGATCACCAAACCATCCGGTACTTCCACACCCCGGTCAATGACCACACGGCTCAAGCGGCAGCCACGGCCGATGGTGACTTCCGGCAGCAGCACGGCTTGGTCAATCACGCAGAACGAATGGATGCGAACGCTACTGAACAACACCGAGTTGCTGACGATGGAGCCCGACACAATGCAGCCGCCCGACACCATGGTGTTAATGGCCTGGCCGTGCTTGCCGTCTGCGTCCTGCACAAACTTGGCAGGCGGCAACTGGCGCTGGCTGGTCCAGATGGGCCAATTGGTGTCGTAAATATCCAGCTCAGGGGTGACCGAGGCGAGGTCGAGGTTGGCTTCCCAAAAGGCGTCGATGGTACCCACATCGCGCCAGTAAGGCACGGCGTCCGGAGTGGATGACACACAGGACATGGAGAAGGGATGGGCCACCGCCCTGCCCTCGCGCACCACGCGAGGAATCACGTCTTTGCCGAAATCGTGGCTGGACTCAGGGTTGGCCAAATCGTCTTCCAGCAGGTCGTACAGATACTTGGAGTCGAAGATGTAAATACCCATGCTGGCCAGAGACACCGCGTCGTTGCCTGGCATGGCAGGCGGGTTGGCAGGCTTTTCCACAAACTCGGTGATCTTTCTGGTGCCGTCAACGGCCATCACACCAAAGGCAGTGGCCTCTTCGCGTGGCACTTCAATGCAGCCCACGGTGCAGCCAGCGCCGCTCTCCACGTGGTCTTTGAGCATCAGCGAGTAATCCATCTTGTAGATGTGGTCGCCGGCCAGCACCACCACGTACTCGGGCTTGCTGCTTTGGATGATGTCCAGGTTCTGATAGATCGCATCGGCCGTGCCGCGGTACCAGTGCTCCTCGTCCACCCGCTGCTGAGCGGGCAAAAGGTCGACCATCTCGTTCAGTTCAGCACGCAAGAAGCTCCAGCCACGCTGCAAGTGGCGCAACAGTGAGTGCGACTTGTACTGGGTGATCACGCCGATGCGGCGGATACCGGAGTTCACACAGTTGGAGAGCGCAAAGTCAACGATACGGAACTTGCCACCGAAATACACCGCCGGTTTGGCGCGGCGGTCGGTCAACTGCTTGAGGCGCGAGCCGCGGCCACCGGCCAGCACCAGGGCGATGGTGCGTCGCACCAGCATATGGGGCTGCATGTGGCGCTCTTGGAGCGCGAGGTTGCGGGCGTTGTCTGTAGTGCTCATGGTTTTGTCTCCTGTCGCTTGGTTTTGATGAGATGAGAGTGAGGCCTGCGCTTCTGCGGCTCAGGTCGTCACAGTGGGTTGGTTCATGCCGGTGAAATGGCGGATGCGGGCTACTGCCTCCGCGAGCGCGATCAACGGCTGCAAGGCTTCTTGGGCTGGGATGTCCTGACGGGTGGCATCGGGCTCATGGCGCTCCAGATAAACGCGCAAGGTGGCCCCCTCGGTGCCTGTGCCGGAAAGGCGGAAGACCACGCGCGAACCATCGGTGAGCACAATGCGCACACCTTGCTTCTGGCTCACGCTGCCATCCACCGGGTCGGTATAGGCAAAGTCGTCCGCAAAGGCCACCGACAATCCGGCAATGGAGGTGCCACCCAAGGTGGGTAAAGACGTACGCAGGTCGCGCATCAGCGCATCGGCCTGCTCGGTGGGAATGCCTTCGTAGTCGTGGCGGGAATACACACAACGGCCGTATTGCGCCCAGAGCTCGCGCACCAGCACCTCCACCGATTTGCCGCTGGCGGCAATCAGGTTGAGCCAGAACAGCACGGCCCATAGACCGTCTTTTTCGCGGACATGGCTGGAGCCGGTTCCGTAGCTTTCTTCGCCACACAAGGTGACTTTGCCGGCATCCATCAAATTGCCGAAGAACTTCCAACCGGTGGGCGTCTCAAAACACGGAATTCCCAGCGCCTTGGCAACGCGGTCCACAGCAGTGGAAGTCGGCATGGAGCGCGCTACACCGGCAATGCCAGACTGGTAGCCCGGCACCAAGGTTGCATGGGCTGCGATCACGGCCAGGCTGTCGCTGGGCGACACCACAAACTTGCGGCCCACAATCATGTTGCGGTCAGCGTCACCATCGCTCGCAGCACCCATGTCAGGCGCATCGGCGGCGAACAAATGGGCGATCAGGTCTTCGGCATTCACCGGATTCGGGTCCGGGTGCAAACCACCGAAATCTTCGAGTGGTGTGCCATTGACCACGGTTCCTGCGGGAGCACCCAGCTCGCCCTCCAGCAAGGCTTTGGCATAGGGGCCGCCCACGGCGCACATGGCGTCATAGCGCAGGGTAAAGCCGCCCGCAAACAACTTGCGGATGGCGTCAAAGTCAAACAAGCCGCGCATCACTTCGGCATAGTCGGATACGGGGTCAATCACCAGCACCTCGGTGCTGCCGATGTGCTGGCTGCCCAAAGTGTCCAGGCTGATGTCGGCCGTATCCATGGTGCGTATCTCACGAACGACCTTGGTGCGTTCGAAAATCGCCTCGGTGACCTTCTCAGGTGCGGGGCCGCCGTTGGCCACGTTGTATTTGATGCCGAAGTCACCCTCCGGACCACCGGGGTTGTGACTGGCGGACAGCACGATACCGCCACTGGCGCCATGGCGGCGGATCACAGCACTGACTGCAGGGGTCGACAAAATGCCGCCCTGCCCGACGAGTACCCGGGCATAGCCCTTGGCTGCTGCCATACGCAAGATGGTTTGAATGGCCACGCGGTTGTAAAAGCGGCCATCGCCCCCCACCACCAGCGTCAAGCCGGCAGCATCCGGCAGCACATCGAACAAGGCTTGAACAAAGTTTTCCAGGTAACGGGGCTGCTGGAACACGGTGACTTTTTTGCGCAGGCCCGAAGTACCGGGGCGCTGGCCGTCAAAAGGCGAGGTAGGTATGGTGATGCGTGACATGGTGGTGTGACAGTGGTTGGGTTTGAATCTAGAAAACAGGCCGCACAGCGCTAAGCAAGACCAGACTATCTGCTTGTACCGTGAATAGGGGACTGACCGTTGAGGCGGGTTCGGTACCGACACTTTCCAAGGCTGTATCCAGGCAGAGATACCAATCACCCGTCGGCAAGGTGAATGCTTGTGCCGAGGCCGATGGGTTGAGCAGCAACAGGACCGCTTCTGAAGTGCCGAGCTGCAATTGAACCGCCAATGGTCCACCCTGAGGTGCTTCCCAATCGCCAGCTTCCAAGGTGCGACCGTCGGGCAATGCCCACATTGCCACCGGGCCGGACCCGGCTTCACCGGCATGGCTGCGCCACCATCCGGTGGCCTGCAAGGCCGGCAGCGCACGGCGTAACGCAATGGAACGGGCGACAAAAGAGCTCAGGTCGTGGCGGGCGGCTTCCCAATTCAGCCAAGTGGTGGCGTTGTCCTGGCAATAGGCGTTGTTATTGCCGCACTGGCTGTGGCCCAGCTCGTCACCGGCGAGCAGCATGGGCGTGCCCAGCGAAAACAGCGTGGCGGCCAACAAAGTGCGGCGATGGCGTGCACGGGCTTGCACTACCTGCTCATATTCACTGCCCCCCTCCACTCCATGGTTCACACTCAGGTTATGGCCATGGCCGTCGCGATTGTGTTCTCCGTTGGCTTCGTTATGACGATGGCAGTAGCTCACCACGTCCATCAGGTTAAAGCCGTCATGCGCCGTCACAAAGTTCACGCTGCTGTGCGCCGCGCGACGAAATGGACTGAAAGCCTCTGCGGAACCGGCCAGGCGGTTGGCCAATGCACCGCGGTGGGTGCTGTGTTGTAGCCAAGCGCTTCGCTGCGTATCGCGGAAACGGTCGTTCCACTCCAGCCACCCCGGCGGAAAAGCGCCCAGCTGATAGCCGCCGGGGCCGATGTCCCAAGGCTCAGACACCATCACGCAATTGCGCAGCGTCGGGTCTTGTGCGATCGCCATCAACAAAGGGGCATGGGGGTTGAAGCGGTAGTCTGTCTCCGCAGTTCCACGGGCCAAGACGGGCGCGAGGTCAAAACGAAAGCCATCCACCCCATAGTCCGTGACCCATGCGCGCAAGCTGTCCATTACGGTGCGCAAGACCACCGGATGGTTCAGATTGACGCAGTTGCCGCAACCCGTCCAGTTGAGGTAACGGGAAGCATCAACAGGTTCGAGATGGTAGTAAGTGCCGTTATCGATGCCACGCAAACTGAGCATGGGGCCGAATTCATCGGTCTCACCAGTGTGGTTGTAAACCACATCGAGAATCACCTCTATTCCTGCTGCGTGCAAAGCATCGACCATAGCCCGGAACTCGGTGCGCGGAGTGCTGCCGGCAGTGCCGCTCCAATAACGGCTTTCCGGCGCGCTCCAGGCGATGGGGCTGTAACCCCAGTAGTTGGACAAGCCCAGGCGCTGCAAACGCTCTTCATCGGCACGGAAGGCCACGGGCATCAGGCTCAAAGTGGTGACGCCCAGTGCCTTCAGGTGTGCAATGGCTGCAGGATGCGCAAGGCCCGCATAGCTGCCCCGCAGCGTCTCAGGCACGCCCGGATGCAGCCGGGTGAAGCCTTTGACGTGCAGCTCATACATCACACGTTGCTTCGGCAGCACCACCGGCCCGGGATTCGCCGCTGGCAGGGGTGCACAAACGCGTGCTTTCAATGCGGTGGCGGCATTGTCCCGGCTATCGGGCAGCTGCCGGCCGCGCGCGGAATCCGGCGCATGTGCCCAGTGAAGGTCCGAACCGTCATAGCGCCCCAGCACCTCGCGGGCGTAGGGGTCCAGCAGCAACTTGGCAGGATTGAACCGGTGGCCACGCTCGGGCGCCCATGGCCCATGGACACGAAACCCGTACACCTGCCCTGCACGACCCGCGGGCAGAAGGCCATGCCACACATCGCCTGTTTTGGCGGGCAAGGGCAAGCGCTGCAACTCGGTCACGCCTGCCTCATCAAATAGACACAGGTCCACCGAAGTAGCGTTAGGCGCAGCCAAGGTGAAATTCACACCCTCCGGCGTGAGGGTGGCGCCCCACTCGGCAGCATTTCCCGGCAGCATGCTCAACAAAGACATGGAACGACTCATTCTTCTCCGGGAATGAGCACAAGGCATGCCAGCGGCGGCAAAGTAATGACCAGCGACTGACCCAAGTGATGCGCTGCGACCGGCTCGGTGCTTCGCGCGCCCGAACTCAGGCTGCTGCCGCCATACACACCGTTGTCGGTGTTGATGACTTCGCGCCAGGCCCCTGCCACTGGTACGCCGATGCGGTACCCGGGTCGAGGCACAGGTGTGAAGTTACAGACCACCACCACCGCCCGGCCGTCTTTCGCCCGCCGTTGAAAGGCGATAACGGACTGTGCGGAATCGTCATGGGCAATCCACTCAAAACCTTCTGACTGCACATCCTGCTCATGCAACGCAGGGAACGCACGGTACACGCGGTTCAGATCACGCACCAAACGCTGCACCCCCTGATGCGGCGCTTGTTGCTCCAGATGCCAGGGCAGCTGGGAGCCGTCGGCCCACTCTGTGGGCTGGGCCAACTCGCATCCCATGAACAGCAATTTTTTGCCGGGGTAGGCCCACATGAAACCGTACAGCGCACGCAAATTCGCAAACTTTTGCCATTCGTCCCCGGACATCTTGCCGAGCAACGACGCCTTGCCATGCACCACTTCGTCGTGTGACAGAGGGAGCACGAAGTTCTCGGTGAACGCGTACATCAACCCGAAGGTGAGTTGGTTCTGGTGGTACTTGCGGTGTACCCCGTCCATGGAGGCGTACTCCAGGGTGTCGTGCATCCAGCCCATGTTCCATTTGTAATGAAAGCCTAGGCCACCGCTCTGCAAGTCCGGAGACGGCGGACGGCTCACACCGGGGAACGCAGTGGATTCTTCTGCGAGTGTGATCGCTCCAGGACGCTCGGTACCCACCACATGGTTCATGCGGCGCAGAAACTCAATCGCCTCCAGGTTCTCTCGACCACCGTGTTTATTGGGAATCCACTGTCCTGCAGCCCGGCTGTAGTCCCGGTACAGCATGGATGCCACCGCGTCCACCCGCAAGCCATCAATACCAAAGCGCTCCAGCCAGTACAGTGCATTGCTCACCAGAAAGTTGCGCACTTCGGTGCGACCGAAGTTGTAAATCAGCGTATTCCAGTCCTGGTGAAAGCCTTCCTTAGGGTCAGCGTATTCATACAAGTGGGTGCCGTCAAACTCGGCCAAGCCATGTGCATCACTCGGAAAATGGGCAGGCACCCAGTCCAAAATCACACCCAGCCCTGCAGCGTGGGCAGCATCCACAAAATACTTGAAATCCTCGGGCGTCCCAAAACGCGAAGTGGGCGCAAAAAGCCCCAAGGGCTGGTAGCCCCACGATCCGTCAAAGGGGTGCTCACTCACCGGCAAGAGTTCCAAGTGCGTGAAACCCATCTCACGCGCATAGGGCACCAAGGAGTCGGCCAACTCGCGGTAATTCAGCCAGCGCCATCCATCGGCCTTACGCCAAGAGCCCAAGTGCACTTCATAAATGCTGAGTGGCTGCTGCAGGCCATTCGCGCAGACGCGGTCACTGCCCATGGGCAGGCGGGGCAACAAGCCGCAAACCACGCTGGCAGTATCAGGCCGAAGCTGCGCTGAAAACGCAAAAGGGTCTGCCTTGGTAGTGATGGCATCGCGGGCGTTCCATATCTCGAACTTGTAGAGATCACCCTTGCTCACATGCGGAAGGAATATTTCCCAGACACCGCACTCCCGTCGCAGCCGCATGGGATGCCTCCGTCCATCCCACCCGTTGAAGGAACCCACCACCGACACCCGTTTGGCGTTCGGGGCCCACACGGCAAAGCTGGTGCCGTCGATTCCGCACATTTGGGTTGGATGCGCGCCAAGGCACTCATAGGGGCGCAAATGGGTGCCTTCAGCCAGCAGCCACAAATCCATTTCCTGAAGAACAACCGGGAAGCGATAAGGATCTTCCATCACGGAGACACCCGCATCAGCATCCTGCCAATGAACCTCCAGCCGGTAGTCAGGGATGGACGTTGCGCCGGGTAGCACCAGTGTGAAGACGTCCGTGCCCTCGTGACGAAGCAACTCGCCGATCACCTCGCCGGTGTCACGGTCCGTGGCCCGCACGGTCTGAGCAGCAGGAAACAGTGCACTGATTCGCACGCCACCGGCATCAACGTGGGGCCCGAGAATGCTGAAAGGATCTGCATGTTGGGCCCGCATCAAGGCACCCAGGTCGTGGTCTGTCAGCATATGTCTCTCACATTCACCTGTGCTCATGGGCAACAGGTTTGTCATTGGTTTAAATCACAGCTTATTCCATAAGTCTTCGAAAAAGCGTGCCGGACCCCACGCGATTCATGAAAACCGAAATTTTGTAACCGTTACCACACAAAGTTACCAACATTGTGACTACACGAGGAGGCGCTAGGCACCATGCACATCAGGGTAAACGCTCGATCTCATAGCCCATTCGGGCTAACACGGCTGGCAAGCCCCGTGGACCGGACATGTGGAGACTCCCGACCGCGGCCAAAACTCGCGAACCACTTCGGTGCATTGCATCAATTTGGCGCGCCATGGCAGGGTTTCGCTCGTCCAACAAACGCTGCATCTGTAACTTTTCCATGGGAGTTACCACGCACTCGCACCACTGCTCGTACGTATTCAAGCGGCGGACATCGCCGGTCTCCCACATGCTGACCAAATCCAGCAAGCTCTCTCTGGCATGGCCGGATTCCAGCTCATTGAGACCATCGATGAGGATCTGACGTGCCTCTGCATCATCTGCGGCCAAAAGCGCCCGAAGCTGTAACTCCACGGTCTCCAAGGAGACGACTTTCATACCTCGCGCGCGCGCCATCATGGCCAGAAACATTTCTGAACCGAATTGACCATCCAAACCATCCCGGCGCGCGAGGTTCAGGGACAAACCAGCCAGCAACAATTCCGCAGGAACTTGGTCAGCGGACTCGACTGGCATGCACTGCACCTGCAACTGGCGCCCCAGTCGTGCCCGCGCACCCTCCTCCAATTTGCGTTTGGGCGTCTTGGCCAGAGCTTGCCCCATTTGTACAGCCACATCAGGGTCCAGCGGGTCCAACTCCAGGGCCAATGTGTTGGTGCTTTTCAGCGCCTGCTCCAATGCAGGCCCAGCGGCTAGCCATGCCTCACGGCCCACATGCAAAGTGCCATAAAGATAGGAGCTGTGCCCGTCCTTGCTCACTCGCCATAGAAAACCCCGGTCGCGGGCCTGCCGCTGGGCCGCAGACAACATTTCGGGAGACAAAGGCTTGGGCTCGGGCGGGCACTCGTTTTCAGCGGCCGCAGTCCACGCCGATAAACCCAGCAGACAGGCACCAAGAACCCGACGCTTGAATGATTGCCAAAAGGTTCTAGCGTTCATGGGCTTTGCGAACCGTTTTGCGCAAGCGCTCAACCATGGCTGCTGTGGCTTCATGGCACACATTCAGACTGACGCGGTTGCCGGCATCCCAAAACTGAATATCCTGCATCCCGGCTGCAGCGACACATGCTGCGGGTTGTGGCACAGCTGCTGCGCTCAATTCCAGCAGCTCTTTGCCGAGCTTTTGCATACGCTGCACGTCAGACACGTAGTTGCGCTCTGTGTGCACGACCTCCAGCATCTCCGCACCCTGCGGCGTGCGGACCAGGCGGCAACGGCCGTAATCCCTGGGTAGCACTAACCTGAGAGAAAGTTTCTTGTCTCGGGAGAGCGCCTGCCCATCCACCAGAACGAAGCTGCGCTTATCCTGATCAAAAACGAAAACTGAATACAGACCGGTTTGCGGATTTTGCGTGATCACATCTACGAACCCGTTTCGCAGGGAACGCACCTCATCAGGGGCCTTGTAACTCTCCGCCTTCACGACAGGACAGCGCTCGACCAGGCTTTCGAGCGTGCTCGATTCGTATTGCTGGATGGCCTTCGGACTGTTGCTGAACTGAATGGGCGCCTGGGCCCAGGCAAAGGCGGGCAGCAGCAACGCTATCGTGATTACCCTGATCATTTTTTGGAAAAAGTCCGAAGTTTATTGAGAGAATGGCGCCGGCATTGCACTGGCAACCAAAAACAATAGCTTAGCGCCATCAGGCAGCAGCACTCCGGTTCATCAACGCCAATCCTTTTGTTTCGTCACACATCTACCCATGAAAACATCTATCCAGTTTCCACAGTCTTCTTCCGGCGCCTATGTGGGTGCAACTTTCGCGTGCCTGGGCTTGGGCACCGGTGGTTTTCTGCTCGGCCTGTGGAATGCTGAAATGCAGCTGAACGAAAAAGGCTACTACTTCACCTTGCTGGCCTTTGGATTGTTCGCCGCCGTATCGCTGCAAAAATGTGTACGCGACAAGCTGGAAGGAATTCCGGTCTCAGGCGCCTACTACGGCATCTGTTATCTGGCGGTAGGTTTGTCGCTGCTCTTGTTGGGCACCGGTTTGTGGAATGCAACCCTGCTGCTATCCGAGAAGGGCTACTACGCCATGTCCTTCGTGCTCGCCTTATACAGCGCCGTTACCGTGCAAAAGAATGTGCGAGACAAAAAGGCCATCGCCGCCGGCGACGACGGCGACACCCTGCAGTAACTAGCGAAATCAGCGCGGCTTACGGGCCGCCTTGAATGAGGGTTTGGGCGCTCCGGTCTCACGGGGCGGCAAACCGGTGTGCTGGGTCAGGATGCGCCCCTTGACCGGCGCTGCGGCTTTTCCAAGTGGCTGCACCCGGGCGGCGGCGGACTTCACCGGAACCACCGTCGAATTCTTTTTGCGGGCGCTCTGATATCCACCGTCCACCAAGGGCTGGAAGGTCGGAATCAGGTGGTGCTTGCCATTGCCGATCAGGTCAGCGCGGCCCATGGTCTTGAGCGCCTCGCGCAGGAGTGGCCAGTTGTTGGCGTCGTGGTAGCGCAAAAATGCCTTGTGCAAGCGGCGACGCTTTTCACCCCGCACGATATCCACCGTTTCCTCTTCGCTCTGGGCGGTGCGGTGCACCCGCTTTAGGGTGTTGCGGCCTGAGTGGTACATGGCCGTAGCCGTAGCCATGGGGCTCGGATAGAAGGTTTGCACCTGGTCGGCGCGGAAGCCGTTTTTCTTGAGCCAGATGGCCAAGTTCATCATGTCTTCATCGCTGGTGCCAGGGTGGGCGGCAATGAAATACGGAATCAGGTACTGCTTTTTGCCCGCTTCGGCGCTGAACTTTTCGAACAGCTGCTTGAACTTGTCGTAGCTGCCTATGCCGGGCTTCATCATCTTGGTGAGCGGACCCTGTTCGGTGTGCTCTGGCGCAATCTTCAGATAGCCGCCCACGTGGTGCTGCACCAGTTCTTTCACGTACTCCGGGCTCTTCACCGCAAGGTCGTACCGTAGGCCGGAACCGATTAGGATCTTCTTGATGCCCTTGAGGGCACGGGCGCGGCGGTAGATCTTGATCAGCGGATCGTGGTTGGTCGTCAGGTTCTGGCAGATGCCGGGGTACACGCAGCTGGGCTTGCGGCAGGCTGCTTCAATCTCGGGGCTCTTGCAACCCAGGCGGTACATATTGGCCGTGGGGCCGCCGAGGTCAGAAATCGTGCCGGTGAAGCCTTTGACCTTGTCGCGGATATCTTCCACCTCTTTGATGATGGACTCTTCCGAACGGCTCTGGATGATGCGGCCCTCGTGCTCGGTGATGGAGCAGAAGGTGCAGCCGCCGAAGCAGCCGCGCATGATGTTCACGCTGAAGCGGATCATCTCCCACGCCGGAATCTTGGTCGCGCCATCATGGCTGCCGTTTTCATCGGCGTAGGTCGGATGGGGGCTGCGGGCGTAAGGCAGGTCAAACACAAAGTCCATTTCCGCCGTGGTTAGCGGAATGGGCGGCGGGTTGATCCATACATCGCGGGCGGTCGCGCCCTCGCCATGCGCCTGCACCAGCGCGCGGGCGTTACCGGGGTTGGTTTCCAAGTGCAGCACGCGGTTGGCGTGTGCGTACAGAATGGGATCGCTCTTGACCTGCTCATAGCTGGGCAGGCGGATCACCGACTTCTCACGCGGCGGCACCTTGAGCTTCGCTTTACCGGACAACGCGGGGTTTGCGAAAAAGGTCAGAGGCGCAATGACTGCATTGACGTCCGCTTTGGAGTCTTTTTGGGCGCTAGCGCCCATGGAATCTGCGCGAGCAGCTCCTGAATTCATAGCGCCCGCAGCCTCAGCGGCCGCTGCCGTGGCTTTCGCTTCATCTTCCTTGGCGCAGGTGGCGCCATTCTCAGCCGCCAGCTCGCTGGTGGTCATGTAGGGGTTCACATGGGCCTCGACCCGGCCCGGCTCATCCACTGTGGTGGAGGTGATTTCGAACCACCCTTTGCCAGTTTCGTCCTCAGGCCGGCGCACAAAAGCGGTGCCACGAACGTCTGTGATGTTCTCGACCGGCTCCTTCGCAGCCAAGCGGTGGGCAATTTCCACAATCGCGCGCTCGGCATTTCCGTAAAGCAGCAAATCGCACTTGGCATCCACCACGATGCTGCGGCGAACCTTGTCACTCCAGTAATCGTAGTGCGCGATGCGGCGCAGACTGCCTTCGATGCCACCCAACACAATGGGCGTGTCTTTGAAGGCCTCGCGGCAACGCTGGCTGTAGACAATGGCCGCCCGGTCCGGGCGCTTGCCGCCCACATCACCCGGCGTATAGGCATCGTCGCTGCGTATCTTGCGGTCCGCGGTGTAGCGGTTGATCATGGAATCCATGTTGCCGCTGGTCACCCCCCAGAGCAGGTTGGGTTTGCCCAGCGCCTTGAATGCTTCGGCACTGGTCCAGTCCGGCTGGGCGATGATGCCCACGCGGAAGCCTTGTGCCTCCAACATGCGACCAATGACCGCCATACCGAAACTCGGGTGGTCCACATAGGCATCACCCGTAACGATGATGATGTCGCAGCTGTCCCAGCCGAGCTTGTCCATTTCCGCGCGGCTCATGGGCAGGAAAGGGGCGGTGCCAAAGCGGGACGCCCAGTACTTGCGGTAACTGGAAATCGGCTTGGCGGCGCGCGCGAAGAAGGAGACGTCGACTGGGGCGTTCATAGGAGTCCGGGGGATAACCCGCGAGTGTAAGGTTTTACGTCCGTCAACGCACTTTTAGGGGCTTACCAACGGGTACCGTAATTCCGAAATCGCAGGGCCAGTCGCCTCAGAGACTTTTCGCATTCGGAACTTTTTATTACTTTTGACTTCCGAAAACGCCAAAAGCGCTTTTTCCACCGGTACAAACCCCCATGCCCTGAGTTGGGGCGGCACTAAATTTGCTCTGGTTAGCCCGTAGAATGATTTTTCTTGTTTTCTCAACCGCCGGCAATGTCCGGCAAATCTAAGGACTTTTCCATGAAGAAACTCCTGCTGGCACTGGCAGTCACCTCCGTTTTGGCTGCTTGCGGCAAAAAAGAAGAAGCTGCTCCTGCAGCGCCTGCTGCGCCCGCATCGGCTCCTGCCGCTGCTGCACCTGCTCCTGAAGCCGGTCCCCTGAAGGTCGCGATCGACCCCACCTACGAACCCTTCACCTTCAAGTCCGCAGACGGACAGCCCACCGGCTTTGACGTGGACATCGCCAACGCTCTGTGCGAACAGATCAAGCGCAAGTGCGAATTCGTGGAACAAGTCTGGGACAGCATGATCCCCGGCCTGAACGCCAAGAAGTACGACGTCATCATTTCCTCCATGTCCATCACGGATGACCGCCTGAAGGAAGTCGATTTCACCGACAAGTACTACAACACCCCCAGCCGCATCGTGCTGAAGAAGGGCACCAAATTCACTGACGCGGCCTCCATCAAAGGCAAGAAGATCGGTGTCCTGAAGGGCTCCACCCAAGAGAAATACGCGCTGGGCGACCTGAAGCCTGCCGGCGTGATCGTGAACTCCTACGAAGCCCAAGACCAGGTGTACCTGGACATCAAGTCCGGCCGTCTGGACGGTACTGTGGCCGACTACATGGAAGTCACCGGTGGTTTCCTCTCCAAGCCTGAAGGCGCCAAGTACGAGTTGGTGGGCCCGGACCTGAAGATGCCCCAGTACTTCGGCTACGGCGCAGGCATTGCTTTGCGTAAAGGCGAAGACAAGCTCAAGGGCGAGTTGAACGAAGCCATCAAGGCCATCCGTACCAACGGCACTTACAAGACCCTGAACGACAAGTACTTTGCCAAGTACAACATCGACGTTTACGGCGAATAAATCTTGTAAAACCGCATCCAACGGGGCGCATCACTGCGCCCCGTTGCGTTGATTGCCTCCTCTGCTCCCATGAACTCCTACTACGTCGCCATATTGCAAGGCTCGGTACTGACCATCGGCGTTTCGCTGTGTGCCTTGCTGGTGTCTATCGTCCTCGGTCTGCTGGGAGCAGCAGCCAAACTGTCAGGACGACCGGTGCTGGTTGCCCTGTCCACCACGTACACCACTGTCATCCGGGGCGTCCCGGATCTGGTGGTCATGTTGCTGGTGTTTTATGGCGGCACCATCGGACTGAACCATCTGCTTGAGCTCTCAGGCAGCAAAAAAACCGTCGATATCAACCCCTTTCTGGCCGGCGTGCTCACGATCGGCTTCATCTACGGCGCCTACATGACCGAGACGTTCCGCGGCGCCATTCTCTCCATACCCAAGGGCCAAATGGAAGCTGCCTGGGCCTTCGGCATGGGACGCATCCGTGCCTTCATGCGCATTACTGCCCCGCAAATGGTGCGCTACGCCCTGCCCGGCTTTACCAACAATTGGCTGGTATTGATCAAATCCACAGCGCTGGTGAGCTTGATCGGCTTGAAAGAAATGACATACATCTCCAAACAGGCGAGCGCGGCCACCCGCTCACCGTTTGAGTTTTTCTTGTTCAGTGCAGCCCTTTTCTTGATCTACACCAGTGTGTCCCTGTTCGTGCTCCGCAAAGTGAATGCGCGTTACAGCCTGGGAACCAAGCGGGGTGAGCTATGAAGTGGCACGTTATCTTCGAGCCTCAAAACCTGCAGCTCTACATCACCGGCATTTACACCACGCTCGGCCTGCTGGCTTCATCGCTGGCGATCGGGGCCGTATTGGCACTGATCTTCGCCCTTGCACTAACCAGCCGGTGGGCCATTCTGCGTTGGGTGGTGGGCAGCTACACCTATGTCATCCGCGGCACGCCGCTGTTGATTCAGGTTTACCTGATCTATTACGGACTCGGCCAATTGGAATGGATTCAGGCGCGCTGGGACGATGTCTGGCCCTGGACGCACTTCAAGGAGCCCTTCTTCTGCGCCTTGCTGGCCTTTAGCCTGAACACGGCAGGCTATACCGCTGAAATGTTGGCCGGCGCGATCCGCGAGACAGCCGCCGGCGAATTGGAAGCTGCCCAGGCTTACGGCATGAGCCGTTTCCAGGCCATGCGCCGCATCGTGCTACCCAGCGCCCTGCGCCGCACCTTGCCCGCTTACAGCAATGAGGTCGTGATGATGCTGCAAAGCACCAGCCTGGCGAGCGCCGTGCCCAGCATGCTGGACGTGACTGCTGCTGCAAGCCGCGTTTACTCAGACTATTACCTTCCCTTCGAGGCCTACATTGCGGCGGCAGCTATCTATTTGGTAGCGTCTTTCTGCCTGATCGGTATTTTCCGCGTGGCTGAAAAGCACTTTCTAGCCTACCTCGCGCCCCGCAAACACTGACCATCATGCAACGCAAAGACCACACGCTGCTTTCCAACAGCTTGGGCAGCCATCGCAGCCTGAGCAGTTTTCATTACGGCCAAGCGGGTGCCCGCCCGAAGGTCTACGTCCAGGCCAGCTTGCATGCGGAAGAACTGCCGGGCATGCTGGCGGCCTTTCATTTGCGGGCTCTGCTGGACCAAGCGGAGGCCGAAGGCCGGATCAGGGGCGAAGTGATTCTGGTGCCCGTCGCCAACCCCATCGGGCTGGCGCAACGCATAGACCACAAGCCCATGGGGCGGTTTGAGCTCGACAGCTCGGAGAACTTCAACCGCCATTACCCGGACCTTGCCAAGGCCGTGTACGACACCATCAAGCCCCTGATGGGCCCGGACGCGGCCACCAACGTGACTGCCGTGCGCAAAGCCATGGGCCAGTATCTTGATCAATGGAAACCTGATACTGAATTGCAAAGCTTGCGCCGCGCGCTTCTCATGCTGTCCCACGACGCCGACCACGTCATCGACCTGCACTGCGATTGCGAAGGGGTAATGCATTTCTACACCGAGGAACCTTGCTGGCCCCAACTGGAGCCCCTGGCGCATCTGCTACAAGCCCAAGCTATCTTGTTGGCCCGCAACTCAGGCAGCGGTCCGTTTGACGAATGCCTCTCCGGCGCCTGGTGGCAGCTGGCAGAGCGTCTGGCTAACGATGGCATCCAAGCACCTCTGCCTCAGGGCTGCAACAGCACCACGGTGGAGTTGCGCGGCGAGTCCGATGTGACGCACGCATGGGCCCAATCGGACGCCCGGGCGGTGCTTGACTTCATGGCCCATTGCGGCACCATCTCCGCGGCCAGCCCTGTGCAGATTCCTGCCCCTGCGGCCCAACCCACACCTTTGGCTGGCTCAGAGACTCTGCACACGCCAGTACCGGGTGTCGTGGCCTATATCGCGGAAGTCGGACAGACACTGTCGGCCGGAGACCTGGTGGCTGAAGTCATCAATCCGATCGAGAACACCCGCCACCCGATTCGTGCCGGAGTCCCGGGCGTGTTTTATGCGCGCGTCCGCGACCGCTACGCCCATTCCGGAGCCGAAATCGGCAAGATTGCCGGCGCCACAGCCTTCCGAACCGGCGAGTTGCTCGGCGCCTGAGAATCAGCCGTCGCTCCCCTGCCCCAGACAAGCTATACCCACCATGACCGATACCAAGCCCCTCAAACTCCAGGTCGAGAACATCCACAAACGCTTCGGCAGCAACGAAGTGCTGAAAGGGGTGTCCCTGTCTGCCCATGCCGGCGACGTGATCAGCATCATCGGCAGCTCCGGCTCCGGGAAAAGCACCTTCCTGCGTTGCATCAACATGTTGGAAAAGCCCCACCAGGGCCGCATCAATGTGGCAGGCGAAGAATTGGCGCTGGTCGCCGGCCCCACCGGTGAAATGGTAGCCAAAGACCCCAAACAGTTACAGCGTCTGCGCACCAAGCTGGCCATGGTGTTCCAGCATTTCAACCTCTGGGCGCACATGACGGTGCTGGAGAACATCATTGAAGTCCCTGTGCACGTGCTGGGTGTGCCCAAAGACGAAGCCGTTGCAACAGCCCGCAAATACCTGGCCAAGGTAGGCCTTTCCGGTGTGGAAGACCGCTACCCTGCACATATGAGCGGTGGCCAGCAACAGCGTGTGGCGATTGCGCGCGCCCTGGCGGTGGAGCCGGAGGTGATGCTGTTCGATGAACCGACCAGCGCGCTGGACCCGGAGCTGGTGTCCGAAGTACTGCGGGTCATGAAGAGCCTGGCAGAAGAAGGCCGCACCATGGTCGTCGTCACGCACGAAATGGGCTTCGCCCGCGAGGTGTCGAATCACCTCATCTTCCTCCACAAGGGCCTGATCGAAGAGCAAGGTCATCCTGCACAGGTTCTGAGCGCTCCCAAGAGCGAACGCCTCGCCCAGTTTTTGTCAGGCAGCCTGAAGTAACCCAGGCTGTGATGCCATGGTGAGCCCCGAGCGCGACACCTCGACACTGTTCGAGCACCTGCCCATCGGGGCTTACCGGGTGGCCGTGGACGGGCAGATACTCCAGGTCAACGCGGCTTTTTTGCGGTTGCACCATTGTCAGGACTTTGCACAGCTCCACCGATTCTTGAAAGAGCGCGGATTCAACACCTACGTGCAGCCCCAACGGCGCAAGGACTTCGAGTCCGAGATGCGCCAGCACGGGAAAGTGACGGACTTTGTATCCGAAGTCTTCCGGCTCAGTGATGGCAAGCCGATCTGGGTGCGGGAGCATGCCCATGCGTTGACCGACAAGGTAGGCAAGTTGCTGGGCTTTGAAGGAACGATCGAAGACATCACGCGCGAACGCAAAGCCCGCTCAGCCTTGCGCAAGAGCGAAGCCATGCTGCGCAATGTGATGCAGACCATCCCGGACCAGATTTGGGTGAAAGACCTCGACGGCGTCTACCTGACTTGTAATGACGCATTCGCGGCAGCGCTGGGCATCCAGGTCGAAGACATCATTGGCACGCGGGATGCGCATTGGGTTGAAGAATCGATCGCTGCGCGATTCCTGCTGTCTGACCAGTGGGCTTTGCAAACCGGGCGCACAGTCACTTTCGAAGAAAACAACGCCTCCCAAATCAACCCGGACGAGCAACTGTTTGAAGTGCACAAAACGCCCATGCGGGATGCCCAGGGCAAAGTCATCGGCGTGCTGGGAGTCTCACGCAATATCCAGGCGCGCAAAGATGCCGAAGCCCTGCTGCGCGACACCACCGAACAGTTGGAGCTCGCCATCATGGGCGCCGAACTGGGCCGTTGGGACCATGACCTGAGCATGGAACCAGGCTACCGCATGGATGCCCGAGCCTTCAGCATGCTGGGCCGGGCCTCCGACGACGCCACGCTACCGCGCGCTTGGAGCCAATTCGTCCACCCCGACGACCTCGCCCACGTAGCTCAGGCACTGCACAGCCACCTGAGTGGCCAAAGCAGCGCCTACCAAGCAGAGTACCGAGCCCTGCATGCCAACGGCAGCTGGATCTGGCTGAGTAGCAGGGGCAAGGTCGTCCAGACCAGCAAAGAGGGAACGCCCTTGCGCATGGTGGGCACCTTGATGGATATCACCGCGCGCAAACAAGCGGAGGAGTCTCTGCTGGCCACGCGCGCCGAGTTACAAGCCACGCTGGATGCTCTGCCGGATCTGTTGTTTGAGTTCAGTGCCCAAGGACATTACAGAGCAGTGCACAGCCAATTCAAAGGTGCCCTGCGCATGGCTCCGGACAAGCTTATTGGCCGGACCATTCACGATGTGCTTCCGCGTGATGCGGCAGACGCCTGCATGGTGGCCCTCCGGCAAGCGGCCGAAGATGGCCGCTCCAATGGCGTGCAGTACTGCCTGGACGTAGGCAGCAACCAAAAATGGTTTGAACTGTCTGTAGTACGCAAACCCCGCGTGGGTGACGAGGAACTGCGCTTTATTGCCATTGCGCGAGACATCACCGAACGCAAGGAAGCCGAAGAAGCTATCCGCCACTTGGCCTTCCACGACGCGCTGACGGGGTTGCCCAACCGAAGACTCCTGACCGACCGTTTGCAAAACGCCATCGCCCAGAGCCAGCGTAGCCGTGAAAACGGCGCGCTCATGTTCCTGGACCTGGACCGCTTCAAGCAGCTCAATGACAGCCGTGGTCACGAAGTCGGCGACCAGCTGCTACAAGAGGTGGCCAGACGCCTTCAGCATTGCATTCGGCAGGTGGACACCGTCGCCCGATTGGGCGGAGACGAATTCGTGGTTCTGCTCCACAACCTTGGCGTGGACACAGAGGCGGCTCGCTTGCACGCATCCATGATCGGCTACAAGATTCTGGCAAGCCTGAATGAACCGTATGTTCTGGGCGATTCACAACACTCCACGACTCCCAGCATCGGCATTACCTTGTTTGCCGAGAGCCCGACCGGGCCGTCCGAGGTTCTGAAAAAAGCGGACACTGCCATGTATGCAGCCAAGCAACGGGGACGCAACAACGTCTGCTTTTTTGAAGACATTCCACCGATTGCGCCCGCCAAATCTGCGTAAGAAGCTCCTTTTTTCATAGCAATCGTCATAGGCGCAACCCTTAGAGGTCTGTATGCTGAACTTCCTCCCCCATCTCCTGATCGGCGTCATTGCCAGCGCATTGCTGGTGCTCAACATCTTCTTCTGGGTGCCCATCCTGCTGGTGATGGCAGCGATCAAGCTGGTGTTGCCGTTCAAATGGGTACGTCTACGTTTGGACCCGGTGATTCTTTCGATCGCAGAGGGCTGGATCAGTTGCAATAGCGGCTGGATGGCGCTGACGCAACGCACAGAGTGGAATGCAAAAGGTCTTGAGGGACTCCAGCCCGACAGCTGGTACATGGTGAGCAGCAATCACCAAAGCTGGGTAGACATTTTTGTTTTGCAACACCTGCTGAACCGGCGTATTCCCTTGCTGAAATTCTTTCTTAAACAGCAGCTCATCTGGGTGCCGGTCATGGGCTTGGCCTGGTGGGCTCTGGAGTTTCCCTTCATGCGCAGGCACAGCGAGGCCTATCTGAAGAAGCATCCGGAGATGCGGGGCAAAGACCAGGAAACCACGCGCAAAGCCTGCGAAAAATTTGCACTCGTTCCGACCAGTGTCATGAACTTTTTGGAGGGAACCCGTTTTACGTCGGCCAAACACGCCAAACAGCAATCGCCCTACTCTCACTTGCTCAAGCCCAAAGCAGGTGGCCTGGCCCTGGCGCTGCAAGCCATGGGCGACAAGTTTCACAGCATTCTGGATGTGACGATCTACTACCCGGAAGGAGTTCCCACCTTCTGGGATTTTTTGTGCGGCCGATTACGGCGAGTGGTGGTACGCGCCCGCTCCATCGAAGTTCCGGGTGAGCTCATGCAGGGAGACTACGGCCAGGACGCCGCTTTCCGCGCGGCGTTTTCAACGTGGGTCAATTCCCTGTGGCAGGAAAAACAAAACACCCTCGCACAACTGCAAAGTGAGTTCCCACCCAAGCCCTGACGGGGATGCGGGACCGCCTATTTGGCGGGAGATTCGGCAATAGCAGCCAAGGCCCTCATCTGGGCGCCCAGATCCGGGCCTACCAGGTCTTTCACGGACTGCTCAGGGTTTTGCGCCGCAATGCCTTTGGCGGCAAGCCGGGCGGTTACCTCAGATACGTCCAGCTTCGCCAACTGCGCCACGGCACTCAATGGGGCTGCGGCCATCATCTGCACCGGAGCCACGAAAGGTGGCTTGGAGTCACCTCCGCCCAACCGGAGAAAACTCAAACCCAGCACAGCTACAAATCCAAAGATGACGGCCTTGCCGGCCACTGTCTTGAAGTAACGTTTGAACGCCATGTTGTTGAGCAGGATGTGCAACACCACAACGATCACAAAAATCCAACTCAACCACTCGTGCGCGAGCTTGTTCAAACCGGAATCGAGGTGAAAAAACATCAAAATGCCCGTGACAGACAGCAGCGTGAAGCTGCCGATCACTGCAGGTGTGATCCATGGGCGTTGGGTACCGATCTTCATTATTGAAATTCCTCCTTGTTACAGGAGGATTCTCAAAGCCACGGGTAAAAACGCAGTGGCTGCTTCGTAAACCCGCCGTAAACCTCAGACGCCGGAAATCGCCTGTAGCACCGGTTTGGGTATGCGACAGGGCCTCAAGGTCGCTGCCTGCACGCAGCCGATACGGATGCGGCCCTCTGCCAGCAGGGTTTCGCCGCGCCAGGCCTGTTGGGCAATCACCATGCTGGCAGCGCCCTGCTCTTCGATGCGAACCGTAATCTCCAGCAGGTCATCCAAGCGCGCAGAACTCAGATACCGGGTGTGCACGTCGGCCACCACAAACATAGCGCCCGTTTCATCGCGCAAGCGCTGCTGCTCTACACCGGCAGCCCGCAACCACTCGGTGCGGGCGCGTTCAAAAAACTTGAGGTAGTTGGCATAGAAGACGACGCCACCCGCATCGGTGTCTTCCCAATACACACGTATCGCAAACCGGAAATCCGTCATAGGGTCGCGGCCAGTTCTTCGAGTTGCCGGGTCGCGGCGGCCCAACCCTCATGGAAGCCCATGGCCTCGTGCTGTTGCATATCGGCTTCGGACCAATGCAGGGCGCGGGCCAGGTAGTGCGTGCCTCCGCCCGGAGCATCCGCCAGCGTGATCTCACCCACCATGAAGGCCTTGCCGCTGGGCACCCATGCGCTGACAAAAGCATCGGTAAACACCAACTTGCGGCCGGGCTCTACCTGCAAAAACACACCCGCATTCGGCATTTGCTCGCCGTTGGGCCCGACCATGTGGGTGAAGAAACGCCCCCCTGCATGGAGCTCAATATCGGCATGGCTTACCCCCCAAGGCTTGGGGCAAAACCATTGGCACAGCAGTGCAGGCTCGGTCCAGCATCGCCACACCGCTGCACGCGGGACGGCCAAGCGACGCTCCAGCGAGAGTGCGAATTCGGGGGTATTGCTCGTCATGAATAACTCCTTCAAGGGCTTGCGAAAACCGCATCCCATATCAATTTGGTCGATACGGCAAACAAACTAACCTGAACGATGCGGTAGAACCACTGGTCTGCCAAGCGACGTGTCAGGTAGGCTCCTGCGACCGCCCCCACCAGCGCAAACGGCACCAGCCAAGCGGCGTAATGCAAGGATGCCGTCGAGTAGGGTCGCAAGTTCTGGTACGGAATGATTTTGGCAGCATTGATCACTGCAAACACAATGGTGGACGTGCCGGCAAACGCCGCCTTGGGCAATTTCTGCGGCAACATGTAGACCTGATAGGGCGGCGCCCCCGCGTGGGAAATAAAGCTGGTAAATCCCGCCAGAGTTCCCCAGAACCAGCCTTTGGCCAGATGCGGTGGCTGCGCAACGCTTGCGTTCTGGTCCCGCAACCAGAGGTTGAGACAGAACCCCACGCCTACCAAGCCAATCATCAGCATGATCGCGCGGTCCGACACCATGGACGCCGTCGCCCAACCGACTCCCACCCCTACGACGCCGGCGGGGATCAAAATCCTCAAATTTGGCCGGCTGAACTCGCGGCGGTACAGCCATACACCAGCCACATCCGAGATCACAAAAATGGGAAGCAACAGCACTGCCGCTTGGACTGGCGACATCGCCATGGACAGGATAGGCACCGCCAACATGCCGACAGCAGGCAAGCCTCCTTTGGACGACCCGACCAGAAAAGCTGCCAAGCCGGCCAGCAAAAACAATGCATCAAATGTCATGCGGCGATCATAGTGGCGCTGTCAACTGAAAGTCGATCGCAACTGTGGAAAGACCAAGCACAGACAAGCAGCCAGCAGATTCCCCAAGCCCGCTAAAGACATGAAAAAAGAGCATCCAGCGCACATGGAATTTGCGCTGGATGCTCCTAATTTCATAGCAATTGGATGCGTTTCCTCAATCCTCCACAAACGCCTCTTCCCGCTTGGCTTTGATGGAAGGCAGCATCACCACCACCAGCAGGGCAAGAGCTGCCACCAACAGACTGGCTGACAGAGGTCGCGTCACAAACACACTCCAGTCGCCACGGGAGAGCAGAAGCGCCCGGCGCAGATACTCCTCCATCATCGGCCCCAGAATAAAGCCCAAGAGCAGCGGAGCAGGCTCCGTCCCCAGCTTGATGAAGAGATACCCGATCACCCCGAACAGACCCACCATCCAGATATCGAAGGTGTTGTTGTTGGTCGAATACACCCCGATCGCACAGAACAGCACGATAGAAGGGAACAACCAGCGGTAAGGCACCGTCAAGAGCTTGATCCAGATTCCGATCAAAGGCAGGTTCAGGATCACCAGCATCAGGTTACCGATCCACATGGAGGCAATCAGACCCCAGAAGAGCTCAGGGTTGGACGTCATCACCTGTGGTCCGGGCTGGATGTTGTGGATGGTCATCGCACCCACCATCAAAGCCATCACCGCATTGGGCGGGATACCCAGGGTCAGGAGCGGGATGAAGGACGTCTGGGAGCCTGCGTTGTTGGCAGCCTCAGGAGCGGCCACACCGCGGATGTTGCCCTTGCCGAAAGGTACTTCACCAGGCTGCAGCTTGGTCTTCTTCTCAATGGTGTAAGCCGCAAAGGCTGCCATCACCGCACCACCACCGGGCAGGATGCCCAGCAAGGAGCCCATGGCCGTACCGCGCATGACAGCAGGCACCATGCGGCGGAAGTCTTCCTTGGTCGGCAAGAGGCCTGACACGGAAGCGGTAAAGATCTCCCGCTCGCCCGCACTCTTGGACAGGTTGCTGATGATCTCGCCGTAGCCGAACACACCCATGGCGATCACGATGAAGCCGATACCGTCGGTGAGCTCAGGGATATCAAAGCTGAAACGGGCCACACCGGAGTTCACATCCGTGCCCACCATGCCCAGCAAGAGACCCAGAACAATCATGGCAATGGCCTTGAGCAGGGAGCCCGAAGCCAGCACCACCGCACCGATCAAGCCCAGAATCATCAGGCTGAAGTACTCGGCAGGGCCGAACTTGAAGGCCAGCTCGGTCAAGGGGCCTGCAAAGGCCGCCAGGATCAAGGTACCCACACAACCGG
This sequence comes from Curvibacter sp. AEP1-3, assembly GCF_002163715.1. Taxonomy (GTDB): domain Bacteria; phylum Pseudomonadota; class Gammaproteobacteria; order Burkholderiales; family Burkholderiaceae_C; genus Allorhodoferax. Next base: position 293,494 of record NZ_CP015698.1, on the reverse strand, counting down.
CAAAGAAAGAACCCAGGCCTGCTGCAGCCAGCGCAGGACCTGCGCGTCCGTTACGGGCCATCTGGTAACCGTCAATGACGGTCACCACCGACGAAGACTCGCCGGGCAGGTTCACCAGAATGGCGGTGGTGGAACCACCGTACTGGGCCCCATAGTAGATACCGGCCAGCATGATCAAGGCCGCGACCGGTGGGAGCGCATAGGTGGCGGGCAGCAGCATCGCAATGGTGGCCAAGGGGCCGATGCCGGGCAGGACCCCGATCAAAGTACCCAGCAGACAGCCGATGAAGGCATAAATCAGGTTCTGGCCGGTGAAGGCCACACCGAAACCTAAGGAGAGGTGTTCAAAGAGTTCCATGTTGCAGTCTCAGTAGGCGGTGATCAGGCAGTGAAGTAAGCAGGCCAAACGGGGAACTGCAGCTTGAGGAGAACGATGAAGGCCACATAGCTCAGTGCGGCCAGGATGGTGGCAAGCACGGCGACTTCCTTGAAGTTGTGTTCTTCACCTGCGTGGCTGGCGATGTAGGTGAGCAGATAGATACCCACGATCAGGCCCAGTGGTTTGAGGCCAATCAGGGGCAGGCCGCCGATGGAAGCTCCGAAGACCAGGTTGGCGGCGATGATGAAGAAGAGCGGCTTCCAGGCGAACTTGCCTACCTTGTCGCCGTCCGGCGTGGGGGTGATCATGCTTTTAACGGCAATCGCACAGCCCAGCACGGCGAGCAGGATGCCCAGGATCAGGGGGAAGTAGCCCGGTCCCATTTTTGCTCCGCTGCCCAGTGTGTACTGGCTGGCGCCGGCAGCAAAGCTGCCTCCTACCACCGTGAACATCAGTCCGGCAAAGAAGTCTTTTTGACTTTGGATTTGCATTTGAAGCGTCTCCTCCTTTTTCTATGTAATCAACAAAGCCCGGAAATCATTGACGTTGGTATGCGTAGGACCGCTGATGAGCAAGTCATCGAGCGAATCAAAAAAACCGAATGAATCATGGCGCAACAGGAAGTCGTCAATGGATAGGCCTTTGTTCTTCGCCCTGGGGAGCGTGTCCGGAGATACGAAGGCACCTGCATTGATTTCGCAGCCATCGACACCATCCGTATCGGCTGCCAAGGCCCAAATCCCCGTGCTTCCATCCAGCGCTTTTGCCAGGCCAAGGCAAAACTCCCCTGCCCGCCCACCACGCCCTAACCCGGGCAGAGAATCAGAGACCGTAACTGTGGTTTCCCCTCCCGACAAGATCACACAGGGAGCTTGCATCGTGCTCTTGCCGGCTCTCACTGCGCGTGCAATTTCCGCATGGAACTTAGCTACATCCTTGGACTCACCTTCGATGCAGTCACTGAGCACGTAGGCATTGAGACCCCACGTTTTGGCAAGCTCAGCTGCAGCCAGCAAGGACTGCGAGGGCGTGGCAATCAAGCGCACGCTGTCACGCGAAGCATTGCGAGGCTCTCGCGAACGGCACACTGCTTCCCAGGTCAACATGGCTTGCCGGACACCGGGTGGCAGAACAATGCCACGGCTATCAAGAATAGCCGCTGCGACTCCCTCTTTCCCAGCCAACGGGATTGTGGGACCACTGCCTATGATTTCGGGCCTGTCGCCGGGCACATCACTGATGGCCAGCGTCAGTACCGGCGCATCACCAGATGCATTCGCCAACTGCCCGCCCTTGATTTTCGACAAGCTCTGGCGCACCAGATTCATCTCGTCAATGGGTGCGCCACTGAGCAAAAGCTGACGGGTGATTTCTTGCTTCGCAGCAAGTGACACACCGTCAATAGGCAGCGCAAGTAAAGCCGACGCACCGCCAGACATCAGGCAGATCACTAGGTCGTTCGCAGACAGGTCCCTAACCAAGTCCACCATGATCCGTGCGGCAGCGACACTGGACTCATCCGGCACGGGATGGGCTGCTTCATGTATCGCAATTCTTCCCGCGCGGGCAGATGCCTCCGCAGGTATGTGCCCGTAGCGAGTGACCACAGCACCGGATAGCGCTGCGTCTTGTGGCCAAAACTTGTCCAGTGCCAAAGCCATGGACGCGGCAGCTTTTCCGGCACCAACCACAATCGCCTTCCCCGACGGGGGGCTGGGTAGGTGCTCGCGTATCGTGTGGACGGGATGTGCACGCTCCACTGCGCATCTGAAAAGCGCTTCGAGGGCGATCTTGGGTTTTTGCATGATGAATGGATGGGTCACGGCCCCTCCTCCCTGACCCGACAGCTTGCGCGGATTCACGGAAGAAAGGGCTCAGTCAACTGTTGCTGTCCACCGGAATCGGGTGCCTGAAAGCAAGCCCGACGGGCTGTGCGCGCGAGGCGCTAGGCCATCGCTGGCGCCGCCAAGACAACATGTCTTGGATTTCCCCTGACAAAGCACTCGATGTTTTCAACCAATTGATCCGTAAGCCCCTGAATCGCTTCATCACTGGCCCAGGCCACATGGGGCGTCAAAATGAAATCGGGACGTTGAATCAGCTGGTTGAAGGGGTGATCCGCAGGCGGGGGTTCGACGCTGACCACATCAAAGCCGGCACCGGAGATTTTTCCTTCCAGCAATGCCGGCACCAAGGCATGTTCATCCACCAAACCACCTCTGGCTGTATTGATCAGCAGTGGTTGTTTCTTCATGCGGTCAAATTCGGAAGGCCCGATCAGCCCTCGGGTCTGCTCGTTGAGCGGGCAATGCAAGGTGATGATGTCTGAGCGCTCCAGGACCTCTTCAAATGGGGTGTACAACGCACCCATGTCAGAGCGTCCCTTGAAGGCGGACATCAGGACGTTCATGCCCAATGCCCGGCCCATGTTTGCCACTGAACGCCCCAAAACACCATCACCGATCACGCCCAGCGTGGAGCCAGCAAGATCGCGGATGGGGTAGTCGAAATAGCAGAACTGCCCCGACTCTTGCCAGCGCCCTGCGATGACGGACTCGCGATAAGCACATATGCTGCGGCGCAGGGCAAAAATCAGTGCAAACGTATGCTCCGGAACGGTGTTGACGGCATAGTTGCGGATATTGCTCACCACCACGCCACGGGCCGCACAGGCACGCAGATCCACGTTGTCCGTACCAGTGGCAGCTACTGCCACCATCCGTAAACGTGGAGCCTGACGAATCACGGCCTCGGTAAGACGCACCTTGTTGACGATCACGATGTCTGCGTCAGCAATGCGCTCAGCAACTTCATCCGGGCGGGTTTGTGCATACACCGCCAACGTGTGTGCAAAGTCCGGCGCACGCATGGTGGTTTGCGGCGAAATGGTGCCGCGATCCAGAAAAACAATTTTCATAAAAGCTGTGCGTGCAATCAATCGAGGGTGACATTGGCGGTTTTGATCACCTTGCCCCAGAAGTCCAATTCGCTCTTGGTATAGGCCCCCAATTGCGCCGGTGTCATCAGTTCCACGGTCGTGCCGGATTCAAGTGCCTTCTTTTGAATTTCCGGTTGTGACAGGATTTTCCCGATCGCTTTGTTCAAGGTCTGGACAACATCCGGTGGTGTCCCAGTCGGGGCGTATAGGGCAAACCAAGAGTCCAGTTTAAACTGGGGAAACCCTGCCTCTGCCACCGTTGGCACATCGGGCAATGACGCCAGCCTGGCATTGCCAGTGACTCCCAATGCCTTGAGCTTGTCAGCCTTTACCTGCGCCACCACCGATGCCGGCGTGGTGATGAAGATGTCTACATTGCCTCCCAGTAAATCTTGCACCGCGGGGGACGCACCCTTGTAAGGCACATGGGTCAAAGAGGTGCCGGTTTGCTGTTGGAGCATTTCGCCTGCTATGTGCTGAATAGAGCCAGCGCCCGAAGATGCGAAGTTGAGCTTTCCGGGGTTAGCCTTGGCGTATGCGACCAGCTCCTGCATAGTCTTGAAAGGCAGACCTGTACGGACGACCACCAACTGGGGGGCACGCGCCATCATCGCCACAGGCTCAAAGTCCTTGATAGGGTCCCAGCCCGCCTTCTTGAACAGGTGCGGATTTCCGACTTGGTATCCGCTGTAAGCGACCAGCAGAGTGTGTCCATCAGGCTTGGCACGTGCGACCGCTTGGTTGCCAATATTGCCCGCAGCGCCGGCTTTGTTATCCACAATCACAGCCTGGCCCAAAGCTTGTGCTAACTGATCGGCGACAAGCCGGGCCACAAAGTCGGTGGTACCGCCTGGGGCACTTGGCACTACCAGAGTAATGGCCTTCTCAGGAAATTTCCCTTGTGCGGCTGCGGATCCCGCTACCGCCAACATCAATGTGCTTGCACCCAGTGCTGTAAATACGCGTCGTTTCATCTTTGTCTCCTTTGTTTTTAATCCAGGTTCTCTGATTTCAAGATTCGCTGTGCTCTAACCAACTCTTCAACACATCTGTCACCGCGCGGGGTTGCTCGATCGTCGAGAGGTGTCCGCAGTTTTCAATCACTTCCAAGCGGGCACCGGGCACACAGGCCGCCATGGCTTCATGGTCAGCCAACGGGGTGACCGGGTCTTGACGTCCACATACCAGCAAAGTGGGAATCCGCAGTCCGCGCAAGTCTTCGTGAGAGTCAGGCCGGGCCAGCATGGCTGTTTGCTGGTTGAACTGGCCTTGGGCACCTACGCTTCTCGCCATCTCGCCCATGAGGTCCACCAAGACCGGCTGGTTCGCGTGAGTAGGATGTAGCCAGCGACCGGGAAGCTCGGGAATCAAAGCCTCGATACCCCCTTGCTGCACTTTCAAAATGTCTTGTCTGCGCCCGTCTTTTCGGGCTGGATGATCAGCCACTGCAGTGGTGTCAATCAGTACTAAACGCTGCAAACGCTCACTGGCGCGACGGATGACCTCAAACGCAACGTAGCCCCCCAATGACAAACCTACAAGAGTGAACTTCTCCGGAGTTTTTTGAAGGATCTCCTCCGCCATCGCGGCCATAGTGGCGTGCTCACGGAATACAAAAATCTTGATCTCGTAGGCATCGGTGAGCGCTGCAACCTGATGCGCATAAAGACGCTCATCCGTCATGTGCGCACAGGCAAAGGCAATGAAGGGGCGATTACTCATGGCCTCAAGCCAGCTCAGAAATTTCAATCAGGTTCAGATCGGGGTCGCGCACATACACCGAACGAATCTTCTGCGTCGCCCCCGTGCGCATCACCGGTCCTTCCACAATGGGCCATTCCGAGGCTTCCAAGCGCTGTATGACTTGCTCAAGTGGAATGCTGGCGATGAAGCACAGGTCCAGTGCGCCGGGCACAGGAAGGTGCGCTTTGGGTTCAAACTCCGCACCCTTCACATGCAAGTTGATTTTCTGGTTACCAAACTTGAAGGCTTGGCGGGTCACTGGCGGCGTACCGCCGACAAATGATTCGAGCTGCATACCCATGACTCGGGTGTAGAAATCGATGCACGCCTCAGGACGGGACGTTGTGAGAACCAAATGGTCCAAATGATCAATCATGCGAATTTGCTCCTTACGTCTGACAAAAATGAAGGCTCCGGATGCAGGTCCAAAATCCGACCTGCCTTGGCAACCTGGCCGGGAACCTCATGACCCACGATCTCCGGGAGTTGTCGGGCAATGGGAAGCAAGGCCGTCAGGTCAATTCCGGTTTGATAGCCCTCGGCCTCAAGCATGTGGATAGCGTCTTCACTGCAGATGTTTCCACTCGCCCCCGGGGCATACGGGCAACCTCCCAGACCACCCAATGAGCCGTCAAAGCGGTCGATACCTTGTCGGGCCGCTGCCAGTACATTGGCCAGACCCATACCCCGTGTGTTGTGGAAATGAAGGGTCAGTTGCAAGCCGGGAAAACGGGTTTGCAGTGCTTCACACAAGCGACTGACCTGACTTGGATAGGCCATGCCGGTGGTATCGCAAATCGTCAAGCCCCGGACACCCAGCGCTGCAAATCGATCGGCCCAGGCAATGACTTCCTCCTGCGGAACCACTCCCTCCATCGGGCAGCCAAAACAAGCGGAGAGTGACACATTGATAGGCACTGCTCCGGCCGCCATGGCCACCACGTCTTTGAGGGCTGCAAAGCTGGTTTCACGAGGCATCCGCAAATTCGCCAGGTTGTGTGTCTCGGAGGTAGACATCACCAAATTGAACTCATCCGCCTTCGACTCCATGGCACGCTCAGCCCCCCGTACGTTGGGAACCAGCACGGTGTACTCGACTCCGGGCACCCGTTGAATGCGGCCCATCACCTCCTCAGCGTCCCGCAACATCGGGATGGATTTGGCCGACGTAAACGAAGTCACTTCTATCTTGGCGTAGCCACAGAGACTCAAGGCATTCACGAGCTCCACTTTGGTATCTGTAGGTACAAATTCAGGCTCAATTTGAAAGCCGTCCCGAGTGACAACCTCGTTGAAAAATATCCGTTGCATATCAGTGCGTCCCCACAATTCCACGTTCGATCAATTGGCGAATCTGCTCATCCTTCAGCCCGATGTCGCGTAGCACTTGCTCGGTGTCCTGGCCCAGTCGGGGCGCATTGCGCGTGCGCGATCCGGGCGAGCGCGAAAGTTTGGGCACCACACCGGGCACCATCAGCTTTGCCCCGTCCTCCATGTGCACCGTGTCCAACATGCCGCGCGCCTGGTAGTGGGGATCACGGGCAATGTCCTCCACGGTGTAAATCCGCCCTGCCGGTACGGAAGCCGCATCAAGATCCGACAAAACCTCGTCTACTGTTTTGCTTTTTGTCCAAGCACCGATTACTTCGTCCAACTCAGCGACGCGGGCCACACGACCCGCGTTGTCCGCGAGACTAGGGTCCTGCGCCAGATCGGTCCGGCCAATCAACTCCATCAATCGCCGAAAGATGCTGTCACCGTTGCCCGCAATCAGTGCGTAGCCACCATCAGCACACAAGTAGGCGTTAGTCGGCGCAATGCCGGGCAATGCCGAACCAGCAGGACCACGCACTGCACCGAATGCGCTGTACTCCGGCAAAAGACTTTCCATGCAATTGAAAACGGCTTCGTACAGGGCGACGTCAATCACTTGACCCTCGCCAGTTCGGTTCCGGTGTTGCAGTGCCAACAAAATTCCGATTACGCCGTGCAGTGCGGCGAGGGTGTCACCCAGACTGATACCTACGCGCACCGGAACCCGCCCGGGCTCGCCGGTAAGGTGACGCAAGCCGCCCATAGCCTCTGCGACAACACCGAAACCCGGGCGGTTTCTGTACGGGCCAGTCTGTCCGTATCCACTGATACGCAGCATGATGAGTCGGGGATTTAGTGACGTCAGTGCATCCGGACCCAAACCCCAGCCCTCCATAGCGCCGGGTCTGAAGTTTTCAATCAGCACATCTGCCTCGGAAGCGAGGCGCCGGACAATGTCCTGCCCCTCAGGAGTGCGCAGGTCCAAAGCTAGTGACTTTTTGTTCCGGGACTGCACCTGCCACCACACGGAGGTTCCGTCTTTGAGCAAGCGCCATTTGCGCAAGGGGTCCCCCGCGCCGGGCGACTCAATCTTGACGATGTCTGCACCAAAGTCAGCGAGCGTCTTGCCGGCAAAGGGGCCTGCAATCAGTTGCCCGAGTTCCAACACCTTGAGGCCTGTCAGCGGCCCCGGTTGTGCTGGCGCATTCTGATGATCAGAAGATTGTGTTTGTTCCATGACCAGCAGTGTCCTGCCGGCCTGTACTTCGGTCTATTTGAACTTGGCGAGTTAAGCCTTAGCGTTTTGCGAAGGCGTGCACAGGAAATCCCTTATTGCACGGACGGCAGAATCCGCATCACGACGAATGGCAACTTTGAGTTGCCGTTGCGCCCAGTCGTCGCGCAACGGTCGCCACGACAACTTCATGGCCTTGATGATGGGAAGCGCTGCAGCTTTGGGCAATGCAGCAATACCAAGGCCTGAAGCCACCATGTGGGCTACGGCATCAAAGCTACGGACTTGCATCCTCAGCTTAAAAGGACGGCCTGCCTCCAACGCCGTTTGCTGCTGACGCATCAAAAGTGCTGCGCCTGCATTCAGACTGATCCAGTTTTCATCCAGGGTTTCTGCAAAACCAATCGGTGATTTGCCGGTCAGCCTGTGACCTTGCGGAAAAATGAGTACTAACAAATCTTTGCGGAAACTCCGGGTATCCAGGTCATCATCAAACGGCCCCTCTACATAGGCAGCCACATCGGAGCGCCCCTCTCTCAAGCTACTCACTGCCAAGTCTGACACTTGTTCATCAAGTGCAACGTGTATCTCCGGATGCAACTCAGAGTACTCCGCCAACAGGGGTGGAAGGAACTGGTTAATGGCGGCGGTACTGGAGGTGAGACGTACCTGCCTGGAGACACCCTCCTTGACGTTGTCGATATCCTGAACCAGCTTGTCCAGGCCCTGGAGGAGTTCCAGTCCATGCTTAACGAACGCTCGCCCGATATCTGTTGGCTCCAAACCTCTGGAATGACGATGAAACATGGCAGCGCCAATCGTCTTCTCCAGATCGTGGATACGACGACTTGCAGCTGGTAGAACAAGATTGCATTCACGCGCAGCCGCAGTGAGGCTACCTAGCTGCGCGCAAACCACGGCAAGCTTGATTGAAATGAAATCGAATCTTGCCAGGTTGTAGTTTGTTGATTGCATATTGAGAAGACACGTCACCGGATGCTACTAACTTTAGTCCAAACCCACTTTTCCTATTGCCAAGCGGTTGGGCTGTAAATTTGACTAACTGACAGCAGCACGCGCCCCTGAGAACACCAGTGACGTCTTTGCAAGCAAAACTCAGCTCAACCCGTCCGGCTTGATCTGGGCCCGCTCGATCACGGCTTTCCACCGGACCTTCTCCGCCTTGATGAAAGCATCAAACTCCTTGCCGGTGTTGCCCACTGCCAGCGCAGTCTCTTGCGACAGTTTGTCTTTCACGGCAGATCCTCGTGCAGCCTTGATGGCCTCCAACTCCAGCTTGTCGATCGATGGCTTGGACCACTTTTTGGGAGCCAACAAGCCGTACCACTGCGTCATCTCAAAGCCCTTGTAGCCCTGCTCGGCCACGGTAGGCACATCAGGCAACTGCGGCAAACGTTCGGCAGTGCCGGTGGCGATGCAGCGCAGCTTGCCCGCCTTGATGAAGGCCAGCAACGCAGGCGCACCGACAGAGGCCGCTTGCAGGCGGCCTGCCATCAAGTCGGTGAGCATGGGGCCCGTACCACGGTAAGGCACATGCAACATGAAGGTGCCACTCACCATCTTGAGGTACTCAAACGCCAGATGCCCTGCACTGCCGTTGCCCGCTGATCCGTAGTTCAACTGACCGGGGCGAGCCTTGGCATAGGCTACAAATTCCTTGAGGTTCTGTACTGGCAAATCCGGATGCACCACGTACAAGCTGGGCACCTTGGAGATCAAGGTAATGGGCGCGAAATCGCGGTCAGCGTCATAGGGCAGCTTGGGAAAGATGAACGGATTCACCGCCAAAGTGCCGATGTGCCCCAGGATGAACGAGTGTTCATCGCTGTTGTTGGCCACCTCTTGCATGGCGATGTTGCCAGCTGCGCCGGGCTTGTTCTCAACAAATACGTTCTGGCCAATGGTTTTAGCCATCTCGCCCGCGATGGCTCGCGCCACAATTTCCGAGCTGCCACCGGGTGCAAACGGCACAACCAGGTGCAAGGGTTTGTTGGGCCAGGTGCCCTGTGCAAATGCCGGTGGCAACCAGACGCTGCTGGCTGCGGCTGCTCCGGTGGTCAGCCATTGGCGGCGATTCATGGAAATTTCGTTCATCGGGTCTCCTCGTTATGGTGTCTTGGTATTCAAAATCCGCTGAGGATGATGCAAGGCCCAACCTAACAAGTTCCTATCAATCGGGCTGGGTGAACGGACCCATAATCCGCGCCATGCATATCCTGTTGGCCGAAGACGAACACAGTTTGGGCGAGTGGCTCAGCAAGGCCTTGGAACAATCGGGCCACAAGGTGGACTGGCGCAACGACGGGCGCTTGGTAGAACTTGCATTGGGCGACACCGATTACGACGCACTGGTCCTGGACCTGGGCCTCCCGGGCAAGAGCGGCACAGACATCCTGCGCAGCATTCGCAGCCGGGACAACCGCCTGCCGGTGCTGGTGCTCACCGCAAGAGACTCGCTGACCGAACGCGTCAACACCCTGAATCAGGGCGCCGACGACTTCCTGCCCAAACCCTTCGCCCTCGCGGAGCTCGAAGCCCGACTGACCGCCTTGGTGCGCCGTGCCCGCGGCAGCGAGCACCCCCGGTTTGCAGCCGGCCCGCTCAACTTCGATACCGTCACCCGCCAATTTACCTTGCACGGAGCGATGCTGGCGCTCTCCCCGCGCGAGCACGCGCTGCTCAAGGCGCTCATCATGCGCAGTGGCGAACCGCTCTCACGGCAGCAAGTGATGGATCGGATCTTCAGTGATGAATCCGACGTACAACCCAGTGCCATCGACATGCTGCTGCATCGCCTGCGCAAACGTCTGGAGCACAGCGGCGTCCACATTCACACCTACCGGGGACTGGGCTATGTTCTGGAATCGGATACGCCAAGCCAGCCTTAAGGTCCGCCTGCTCGTGCTCCTGTTGCCGGTGATGGCACTGGTCACGGCGGGGAGCCTGTGGGTAACCCGCAGCGAATCTGTGGCGGCCGCCAATGCCGCCTACGACCGCTCACTCCTGGGTGCCCTCAAGGCGCTGGACTTGAACATTTCCACCGCTTCAGGCGGACTGGCGGTGGAACTGCCCTACCGCCTGTTTGAGTTTTTCCAGCTCACAGCCACTGGCAGCGTGTACTTCCGGGTCGCTACCGCTGATGGGCTGGTGGAAATCGGCAACCCCGATCTTCCTGCGCCCCCACGGCCGCTTCAGGCCGGACAACCCCAGTTTTATGACGCCCGCTATTTCGATGAAACCGTCCGCGTAGGGGCCTTTATGAGACCGCTCTCACAGGCGTTAGAGAACTCGGGGAGCGCATTTGTTGTCATCCAGGTAGCTGAGAGCACATCGTCACGGGAGCAATTCACCCGCAGTTTTCTGCGCCGCAGTCTGTTGCGTGACGCCGTGTTTCTCGCGGCCATGGTGCTCGCGGTCATCGTCGGTTTGACACTGGCACTGCGCCCGCTCTCGCGCCTGGCGCGACAAACTACGGACCGCAGTGCGGACGACTTGCGCCCCCTGCCAGTGCAGGACCTGCCCAGCGACATCCGCCCGCTGGTTGACGCCATCAACCAGCAACTGCACCGCACCGAACAGCTGATGGCGGAGCAACGCGGTTTTCTGGACGATGCCTCGCACCAGCTGCGCACACCACTGACCGTGCTCCGCGCCCAGCTGGACTACATCCTTCGCGAGAAGGACTCGGCCTCCAAAGCGCTGGCCTTGAATGCGCTCTCGGAGGCGCTGGAGCACGCCATTCGCGCGACCAACCAACTGCTAGCGCTGGCCCGTAGCGACACCGGCCTGACGCAGCGCGAAGTCTTCGACCTGTCTGCCCTGGTGCGCGAGGTGGCTATGGAGCTGATGCCATTGGCACGCGAACGGGGTGTGGATTTCGGTGTCGATGTACCGGAACAAGGCTTGGAGGCAAAGGGAGACCGCAACCTCTTGCGCCACGCCCTGCTCAACCTGGCGCACAACGGCCTGGAACACGGCTGCGCCCAAGGCACGGTCACCCTGACGGCCAACAGAACAGAAACGGGATATGAAATCCAAGTTATTGACGACGGCAACGGCATGGATGCGGACGTGCTCGCGCGCGCTGGCGAACGCTTTGTCAAAGGACAGCACAGCAGGGGCTCCGGTTTGGGCATGGCCATTGCGCGGTCTGTGATCGAAGCCCACGGCGGGCAGCTACAGATACGCCCGGTGGAGCCCGGCCCCGGTCTGCGCGTTTTGCTAGGGTGGCCACGATGAAACTGCTTTTCAAATCACTGTGCAGCGTGCTGATGTGGGTGTGCGCCGCGGCACTTGCAGGCCCCGAAGGCGGGCGCTGCATTGCGCCTGCCAAAGCGGGCGGTGGATTCGACCTCACCTGCCAACTCGCACGAGACATGTTGGCACAGCCCCACAACAGCCGCCCGCCCTTGGCGGTGGTGTACCAGCCAGGCGGCATAGGCGCTCTGGCATTCAAAAACACGGTAACTCAACAACCGCCAGACGGGAAAACGGTCGTTGCCTTCTCATCAGGCTCTTTGCTGAACTTGGCACAAAACCGCTTCGGCCCCTACAACACCCGCAGCGTTCGTTGGTTGGCGGCCGTGGGCATGGACTATGGCGTGGTGGCGGTGCCGCGCGAGTCGCCCTATAAAAACCTGCCGCAGCTGCTGGAAGCCTTGCGTGACAAACCCGGCAGCATCGTCTTCGGCGCAGGCGGCTCCATTGGCAGCCAGGACTGGATGAAAGCCGCCCTCCTCGCCCGTGCGGCGGGCGTAGGGCACAAGGAGATGCGTTTTGTCGCTTTTGAAGGCGGCGGCGAAGCACTGTCCGCATTGGGCGACAACCATGTTCAGGTGCTGGCGGGCGATGCTGCAGAAGTCGGCCGCCAGTTGGAGCAAGGCGTTGCGGTACGGGTGCTGGCCGTGCTCTCAGAAAAGCGGCTTGGCGGCCGCTGGGCCCATGTGCCTACTGCCAGGGAACAGGGCTTTGACATCGTGTGGCCCATTCTGCGGGGCCTGTACATGGCGCCCGGCGTGTCAGACCGCGAATTCAAGGAATGGACCGACGCCCTGGCCAAGGCCACCGGTCAACCGGCCACGGCGCGAGCGCTCACCAAGGCCGGAATGAACCCTGCATGGATTACCGGCCGGGCGCTGGACCAACTGGTGGACCAGCAGGTGGAAAGCTACCGAAAGCTGGCTGCGGATTTCGGTCTGGCGCCACGCACCGGTTCTTTGCAGCCGTAGGCGCCCACCAACCTACTTGCCGCCCAGCCCCATGGACCGGGTGATCACTTCTTTCATGATCTCATTGGTGCCGCCGTAGATGCGCTGCACCCGGGCATCGGCGTAGGCGCGGGTGATGGGGTATTCCCACATGTAGCCGTAGCCGCCGAAGAGCTGCACACATTCGTCCATCACTTTGCACTGCAGGTCGGTGGTCCAGTACTTGGCCATGCTGGCAGTGGCCGTGTCGAGCTGGTCTTTGCCGATCAGCTCGCAGCACTTGTCCACAAACACGCGAGCCACTTGCACCTGCGTCTGCAGCTCGGCCAGCACATAGCGCGTGTTCTGGAAGCTGGCCACGGGCTGGCCGAATACCTTGCGCTCTTTCACATAGTCCACCGTCCAGTCAATGGCCGCCTGGGACGCTGACACCGCACCAATCGCAATCTGCAAACGCTCCCAAGGCAACTGCTCCATCAGGCAAATAAAGCCTCTGTTTTCATAGGCCGCGCCGCCCAGCAGGTTCTCGGCGGGTACGCGCACATTGTCAAAAAACAGCTCGGACGTGTCCTGGGCTTTCATACCCATTTTCTTGAGGCGCTGGCCCACACTGAAGCCGGGCATGCCGCGCTCCACCAGCAGCAGGCTGGTACCTTTGCCCCCGGCCGCCGGGTTGGTTTTGGCCACCACCACCACGAGGTCGGCATGCCAGCCATTGGTGATGAAGGTCTTGCTGCCGTTGAGCAGGTAGCTGCCGTCGGGCTGCTGGATGGCCGTGGACTTGATGCCCTGCAGGTCCGAGCCGGCCGCCGGCTCGCTCATCGCAATCGCACCCACCATCTCGCCACTGGCCAACTTGGGCAGGTACTTGGCTTTTTGCTCGGGCGTGCCGTAGTGCAGGATGTAAGGCGCCACGATTTCGCTGTGCAGCCCGAAGCCGATACCGGTGAAGCCGCCGCGGGCCAGCTCCTCCATCTGGATCACCGAGTACAGCTTGTCGGCCTCGGAGCCGCCGTACTCCTCCGGCATGGTCATGCACAAAAAGCCGTTCTCGCCGGCCTTGTTCCACACCTCGCGGGCGACATAGCCCTGCTCTTCCCAGTCTGCGTGGAAGGGGGCGATTTCCTTCTCCATGAAACGGCGGAAGCTGTCGCGGAAAGATTCGTGGTCCGGGGTGAACAGGGTGCGTTCGATCATGGTGTCTCCTAAGGGAAAGTCATTAGTTATTTTTACAAAGCGTTTGCTTGGTAAAAACAATATACTGCAAAACAGCTTGCAGGCGCCAGCGTGCGCACCCGCATTCCCCAGACAACACCGGAGACCCCATGACCGAAGCCTATGTGTTTGACGCCATCCGCACGCCCCGTGGCAAGGGCAAGAAAGACGGCAGCCTGTATGAAGTCAAACCCGTCACCCTGCTCGCAGGACTGCTGACGGACCTGCAACAGCGCCACCAGTTCGACACCGCGCAGGTAGACGATGTCGTCATGGGCGTGGTGTCCCCGGTAGGTGACCAAGGTGCGGTGCTGCCCAAAGTGGCTGCCTTGAAAGCCGGCTGGGACTTCCAGTGCGCGGGTGTGCAGATCAACCGCTTCTGTGCCTCCGGCTTGGAGGCGGTGAACATGGCTGCGCAGAAGGTGCGCTCCGGCTGGGAAGACTTGGTGGTGGCAGGCGGCGTGGAAAGCATGAGCCGCGTACCTATTGGCTCCGACGGCGGTGCCTGGGCCATGGACCCCGAAACCAACAGCCAGACCTGCTTCGTACCCCAAGGCATAGGCGCAGACCTGATAGCCACACTGGAAGGCTTTACCCGCGCGGATGTGGATGCCTATGCGCTCGAATCGCAACGTCGCGCCACCAAGGCACAAGCTGCCGGATATTTCGACCGCTCAGTCATGCCGGTCAAAGACAGCCTGGGCCAGACCATTCTGGCCCGCGATGAGTTCATCAAACCCGGCACCACGCTCGAAGGCCTGGCAGGCCTCAAGCCTGCGTTTGGCGACATGGGCGGCATGGGTTTTGACGCCGTGGCCCTCACGCGCTACCCGCAGGTGGAGCGCATTCACCATGTGCACCACGCCGGCAACTCTTCGGGCATTGTGGATGGCGCAGCCGCGGTGCTGATCGGCAATGAAGCCGCTGCCAAGGCACATAGCCTGACCCCGCGCGCCCGCATTGTGGCCACGGCCTTGAGCGGCGCGGACCCCACCATCATGCTCACCGGCCCTATGCCCGCCACGCGCAAGGCGCTGGCCAAAGCCGGTCTCACGGTGGACGACATCGACCTGTTTGAAGTCAACGAAGCCTTTGCCGCGGTGGTGATGCGCTTCATGAAAGAGATGAAGGTGCCGCATGACAAGGTCAACGTGAACGGCGGCGCCATTGCCATGGGCCACCCGCTGGGGGCTACGGGCGCCATGATTCTGGGCACGCTGATTGACGAGCTGCACCGCCGCAAATTGCGCTACGGGCTGGCCACCCTGTGTGTGGGCGGCGGCATGGGCATTGCCACCATCGTCGAGAGGCTTTAAAGACTTTTCGGCCTCTAGCGCCCGTCTTTATTGCGCGAGCAGCTCCTATTTTTATAGCATTTTCACCTACACCATGAAAACCATCCGCTACTCCCTGGACCACGGTATTGCGACCATCACCTTTGATGAACCAGACTCCCCCGTCAACACCATGTGCCTGCAATGGCAGCAGGACATGGATGCCGTGGCCGCACAGGTGCTGCATGACAAAGACAGCATCACCGGCATCCTGCTGGCGTCTGCAAAAAGCACCTTCTTCGCCGGCGCGGACCTCAAAGCGGCCATGCGACTGACCCCGGCGGATGCACCGCGCATCTTTGAAGAAATCGAGCGGGTGAAGCGCAACTTCCGGACCATTGAGACCCTGGGCAAACCGGTGGTCAGCCTGCTCAACGGCACGGCCTTGGGTGGCGGCTGGGAGGTTGCGCTGGTGGGCCACTACCGCATCGCAGTGGACGACCGAAAAACCCAGTTCGGCCTGCCCGAAGTCACCCTGGGCCTGCTGCCGGGTGCCAGTGGCGTGACCAAGATGACGCGCCACCTGGGGCTGATGGGCGCCCAGCCTTATCTGGTGGAAGGCAAAACCTTCAACCCCTCCGAGGCCAAAGGCCTGGGGCTGGTGCACGAGCTGGTAGCGCCCGGCCCCGACGCCGCAGCCGAGATGCGCGCCAAGGCTTTGGCTTGGATTGCCGCCAACCCGACAGCCCAACACCCGTGGGAAGCCAAAGGCTACAAAGTGCCCGGCGGCCTGCCCAGCAGCCCGGCGGTGGCAGGCATGTTGCCGATTGCGCCCGCAGTCATCAAGAAGAACACTCGGGGCCTGTACCCTGCGCCCGAGGCAATCATCGCCTGCATGGTCGAAGGCTTGCAGGTGGACCTCGACACCGCGCTGCGCATTGAAAGCCGGTATCTGGCCAAGCTCATGTCCGGCCCACAGGCCAAGGCCATGATCAACACCTTCTTCTTCAACCTGAATGCCATCAAGAGCGGCCAGAGCCGCCCGGCTGGCGTGCCGCGCTTCAAACCCACCAAGGTGGGCCTGCTGGGCGCCGGCATGATGGGTGCGGGCATTGCCTATAGCCAGGCCAGCAAAGGCATCACCACCGTGCTCAAAGACGTGAGCCAGGAAAAAGCAGACCTCGGCAAGAGCTACAGCGCCAAAATCACCCAAGCGCGTGTGGACAAGGGCCGCATGAAGGCCGAGGCCCAGCAACAGATCCTAGACCTGATCCGCCCCACCGGCAGCGTGGCGGACCTGCAAGGCTGCGACTTGATCATCGAAGCCGTATTTGAGAACCGCGAACTCAAAGCCAAGGTCACCCAAGAGTCCGAGCCGCTCTTGGCACCGGGTGGTTTTTTTGCGTCCAACACGTCCACCTTGCCGATTACCGGTCTGGCCAAAGCCAGCGCCAAACCCGAGAAATTCATCGGCATCCACTTCTTCAGCCCGGTCGACAAGATGAAGCTGGTCGAAATCATCAAAGGCAAATCCACGGACGATGAGACCGTGGCTCGCGCTTTTGACTACGTGCAGGCACTGGGCAAGTTCCCCATCGTGGTGAACGATTCTCGAGGCTTCTTCACCAGCCGCGTGTTCGGTACCTTTGTGATGGAGGGTGCGGCCATGCTGGGCGAAGGCATTCCCGCTGCAGCGATCGAGAACGCAGGCATCCAGGCCGGCATGCCGGTGGGCCCCTTGGCCGTGCTGGACGAAACTGCTCTCACCTTGAGCCTGCACGTGATGGACCAGACCCGAAAGGACTTTGAGGCTGAGGGCAAGAGCTATATCGCCACGCCCGGTGAACTCGTGGTCGAGAAAATGGTGGCGCAGCACAACCGCCCCGGCCGCGCCGGTGGTGCGGGCTTTTACGAATATCCCTCTGAGAAAGGTGCCAAGAAGTTCCTCTGGCCCGAACTCAAAGGCCTGTTCGAAAAGCCCGACGTCGCTTGGAACATCACCGACCTCAAGGATCGCCTGCTTTACCGCCAAGCGGTAGAAACAGCGCGCTGCCTGGCCGAGGGCGTGCTCACCAGCGTGCACGATGCCAACATCGGCTCGATCTTCGGCATCGGCTTCCCGGCGTGGACCGGTGGCGCCATGCAGTTCATCTACGGCATGGGCATCGACACGTTTGAGGCGCGGGCTGCCGCTTTGGCCACACAATTCGGAGGCGGTTTTGCCTTGAGCGATGATGTGAAATCCGCCATACGGCGCTTTCAACCCATCTACTGATCCATGCTCGCCAGACTCCTGCAACGCTTTTTGTTGGCCCTTGCCCTTGCGGGCGCCGGTTTGGCCGTGCTGTGGCATGGCGCTACAGGAGATGTGATGCTGGGCGCGCTCTTGATGCCGTGGCTGGCGGTGGTGCTCAGCACCTCCTACACCATGCTCAAGAGTCGTGCCCCGGGGGAGCCCTCAAGCATGTTCTACCGTGCCTGGTGGGGCGAAACCGTGGCCAACTTCCGCACCTTTGTACTGCGCCAGCCGTGGGCAGAGCCCCAACCCGCTGTACTGCCTGCTACCGATGGGGTGAAACGCGTGCCGGTGCTGCTGGTGCATGGTTATGTGTGCAACCACCGCCTGTGGGACGACGTCACTTTGCGCCTGCGTGCCGAGGGACATGATGTGCTGGCGATAAATCTGGAGCCCTTGTTCACCTCCATTGACCATTACGCGGAACATATCGAAGTCTCGGTACAAGCGCTGCTGAAACACAGCGGGCAATCTCAAGTGGCATTGGTCGGTCACAGCATGGGGGGCTTGGCCATCCGGGCATGGATACGGCAATGTGGCAGCGCGCACGTGGCACGCATTCTGACCCTAGGCACGCCCCACGCCGGCACCAAAGCCGCCAAACAGAACCGCACGCCCAATGGCCGCCAGATGCTGTGGGACAGTGCCTGGCTCCAAGGCCTGGCGGAATCCGAGACCCCCGAGCAGCGCGCGCTGATGCGCATTGCACTCACCCCGCAAGACAACATCGTTTTCCCCCAACGGGCTCAGACCTTGCCGGGCATTACCCCCGTGGTATTCGAAGGCTTGGGGCATGTGCAAATGTGCAGTGCGCCAGAGGTGATCAATTGGGTCGCCAACGAGCTGAATAGCCCGCCCCTTGCGGCCTGACACTTATGCGGAACACTCCATGAGCCAACTCACCGTACGCAAACTCTTGATCGACTTGCAGACTCCATTCGCGGTGCGCTGGTGTTCCGGCGACGCATTCAAGTCCGCGTTTTTCAATGCCCTTTCCATGAGCTTCCCGCTGGGCGAGCAGTACTTCATGGACTCGGTGCGTGCAGGCCTAAAAACCTTGCCGCCTGACGCGCAACAACCATTTGCCGCCGAGGTACAAGGCTTTGTGGGGCAGGAAGCCACCCACCGTCGCATCCACAGCCTGTTTAACGAACAGCTGGCCCGGCAAGGCTTTGACAACGCCATGGAGCACCGGATTGCCCGGCGGCTGAAGGCCCATGCCCATCTCGATGTGCGCATGCATGTGGGCGCCACCGCGGCTACCGAACACCTGACCGCCCTGTTTGCCGACTGGATGCTCGCCCACCCCGAGGCCATGATGGGCACCGAAGACCGCTTGCGCACCTTGTGGCTCTGGCACAGCGCCGAAGAGAGTGAGCACCGCAGCACCGCCTTCGACGTGTACCACGCTATCGGGGGCAACCATGCGTGGCGCGTGCGCCTGTTCCGCTACATCACCTGGACCTTCTTCACCGACGTAGCACGGCAGACCGTGCGCAACCTGTGGCGCGACAAGGCCTTGTTCCGCTGGAGCACTTGGCGGAGTGCCTGGCCTTTTTTGTTCGGCCGCGAGGGCATCATCCGCGGCAATTGGCCGTTGTGGCGCGACTACCTGCGTGAAGACTTTCACCCCAGCCAACACCCGGCAGAGCGCTCTGCGCAGTGGCTGCGCGACAATAAGCACCAGTTCACACCGGTAGGCCCGTTGAACGCCCCGGCAAGCTGATTCCGCGGGGCGGCAGCAACGGGCCGGAATCACCTCGCAGACCATGCCCGACACTCCAGACATCCGCCCGGCCCCGCAGTCCAAAACAGAGCTTTTTTACGCCTTTTCCATCCTTGCACTGCAGGGCTTCGGGGGCGTGCTGGCGGTCGTGCAACGCGAACTGGTGGACAAGCGCAAATGGCTCACGGCCGAAGAGTTTGTCGAAGACTGGGCCGTCGCCCAGATCCTGCCGGGCCCCAATGTGGTGAACCTGTCGCTCATGTTGGGCGACCGCTACTTCGGCTGGCGGGGCGCACTCACCGGCGTGGCCGGCATGCTGTGTTTTCCGACCATCGTGGTGTTGTTACTGGCGGCCCTGTTCGCCGGCGTGGCCGATGTGCCTGAGGTACAAGGTGCCCTGCGCGGCATGGGCGCTGTCGCCGCCGGCCTGATTGCGGCGGCCGGTTTGCGGCTGGTAGGTGCACTGCGTAGTAACGCGATGGGCATTCTGACTTGCTGGGCCCTGGTGGTAGCCACCTTTGTAGCCGTCGCCCTGATGCGCCTGCCGCTGGCTTGGCTGCTGCTGGCGATAGGCCTGCCCGCCTGCCTCTGGGCCTACCACTGTCTAGGCCGTATATCAGCTGCCAGCACCGGCAAGGAGCGCGCATGAACGCCCTGCCCGTAGTCCAGTGGCTGGACCTGTTTCTGCATTTCGCGGCCCTTTCGCTGTTGGCGATTGGAGGCGCCATCACCACCGCGCCGGACATGCAGCGTTACCTGGTAGTCGAACGTGGATGGATTGACAACGAACAATTCACCTCCAGCATCGCCTTGTCGCAAGCCGCACCGGGTCCCAACATCCTGTTTGTGGCCCTGCTGGGCTGGAACATCGGGCTGAGTGCTGCCGGCGTGCCACCCGGCACCGCAGCCACCACATGGCAAGCCTATGCCTTGGCGCTGGGTGGTGTGGCGGTCACCATGACCGGCATCATGCTGCCGAGCACCACCCTCACTTTCATGGCAGCGCGCTGGGGCCACCGTAACCGCGAGCTGCGCGCGGTCCGGGCCTTCAAGCAAGGCATGGCCCCCATCGTGATCGCGCTGTTGGCCGCCACCGGCTGGATACTGGCCGCCAACCACAAAGGCGACGAACACCATCTGGGCCTGTGGGCCGTCAGCCTGGTGACCTGCGCATTGGTCTGGAAGACGCGACTTCATATGCTGTGGATGCTGGGAGGCGGTGCCATCGCAGGGTGGATGGGGTGGATTTAGGCGTAAGCCCGGCCGTCTCGTAACGCACGGACGAGCCGCACTTGTAAGGCCATAGTGCGTATTCGGTCACGCCTTTGTGACCACGCACTTAAGGCCACCCATGCAAAAGTCTGCACGCCCCCTGCTCTTTGTCGGTCTGCTGACCTTGGCCATCGCCCAAGCGGGCTGCAGCAAAACCAACGATATCGATAACGCAGTACCCACCGCAAACAGCGGCGTGGGTAACGTCTCAGATATGGATGTGACGGAGCATGTGAAAACGGCTCTGCACCAAAACGCCACGCTTCAGGCTTTTGACATTACTGTCCTCACCATCAAGGGAGATGTGCGGCTGATGGGCACCCTGGACACCCAGGCTCAAATCACCGAGGCGCTTCAGGTGGCCCGGGCAGCCCAGGGCGTGCACAGCATTCACGACGAGCTGACGCTCAAGCCTTGAAGAACGCTTTGGCGCTGAAGGCGCCTATTGCAAAGCTGACGAGTCCCAACCACTTGATGGATGCGCACACGCCGGCGGCCAGATAGGTGATAGATGGAAGTGTGACATTGCCTTGGAGAACCTCCGCCCCGGTTAGCCACCAGTGCAACAGGTTTTCTCCCGCGTCAAACACGGCAGCCAGAGGCAGCAACAAAGCCCAAAATGCCAATGGAACATGGTGGGACAGCGATGCGAAAAGTCGGGTGCGACCGGCTGCCAGATACCCGGCTACCCCGTAGCTCAGGAGCAAGAGGCCATCCACCATCAAGTGCTGCCGGAAACGCTCCACTCCCTCAGGGCCCCAAGTCTGAAGCACCGCCGCAAACGCTTGCGGGGAATACGTGAATTGCAGAGCCACCACGCTGGGATGCAAGGGAGCCAAAAACACACCCAAGCCTGCAAATAGCACTGCGCAAGCCACCACAGCCCACTTCAAAAGCAAGGTGCTGGAGTGCTGCGCAGCCATGCGATGGGCTTAGCGCGGGTTTTCGAAGAAGAGGTAATTCGAGCCGTAATCGCTGATTTCGAAATACACCTTCTTTTCGCCACTATCTGCCACGAAGTTGAAGTTCTCGTCGAGCACACCATAGCCGAAGCGGTAGGGACGGGGCTTGCCGTCATCCGTGCCCATGGCAGTGGAGAGTTTGTCGATCTTGATGAAGCGGCGCACCAGCTTGTCGCCTGCATAGAACTCCAGCACGCCATTGGTTCCGGTCCAATTCTGGATTTCACGTCCCAGCTTGTTTTGCTGCTCCTGGGTGCATCCCATCAACAGAAAAACAGATGCAGCGCCCGTCGCTATTGCGCGGGCAGCTATTGACTTTATAGCAATCATGAAACTCTCCGGAGGGGTTGATTTACTTGCTGGCGGCTGTGCGCTGACGCAGGGCTTCGTACAAACACACGCCACTGGCCACCGATACATTCAGGCTTTCCACAGCACCCTGCATGGGAATGCTCACCAGCTGGTCGCAGGTTTTGGCAGTGAGCTGACGCATGCCGTCACCCTCGGCGCCCAACACCAACGCCACCGGCCCCTTCAGGTCGGCCTGGTACAGATGGCTGGTGGCCTGGTCGCTGGTGCCGATGATCCAGATATTGCGCTCTTTGAGCTCGTTGAGCGTGCGGGCCAGATTGGTCACCATGAAGTACGGCACAGTTTCGGCCGCACCGCTGGCCACTTTGGCCACGGTGGCGTTGATGCCGGCCGCGTGGTCTTTGGGGGCAATCACGCAATGCGCACCGGCGCCATCAGCCACCCGCAAGCAGGCGCCGAGATTGTGCGGGTCAGTCACGCCGTCCAGCACCAAAATCAGCGGGTTGGTGCGCTCAGCCACGGGCAACTCGGCATTGGCGGCTTCGAGGTTTTCGAGCAATTCATCCAAGGAATGGACCTGCTTGATCTCTTGCACCCGAGCGGCCACACCCTGGTGGCCGTGGCTACCGGCAAGTTTGGCCAGGCGCATGCCGTCGGCTTCGATCAGGCGTACACCGCTTTCTGCCACTTTCTCGAGAAACTGGCGCATGCGCGCGTCACGGCGGGTGGGCTCGTAGTAAATCTCGATGATGGATTTGGGGGCGGTCTTCAGGCGCACGCCCACGGCATGAAAGCCGAATAAAACTTTGGGGGAGGACATGCGGGGATTATCGACGCTGGCGCCTGCACCGCCGTCAGGGGCTACAGAGCCAATATCGGTCTTTTGTTGGTACGATCATCATATTTGATTCACTTTTATCATTTAAAATGTTTTAATGTGATATTCGCTTCATTTTTCTAATTCCATGAGCACCACCAACATCGCTGGACTCACTGTAGGCAAGCCTGCGGCGTGGCTCATGGCATTGCCGCCATTGGCAGCCAACGCAGTGTGCGCGGTGGCCTATGTGCTGGTGGCAACGCTGGTGCACTTGCTGTTTGCCTTGCCCAACCCGCTTCTGGTGGCTGGCACTGCGGCTTCGGGAGTCGCAGTAGCGGGGGCCCTGATGTGCGGGCGCAAGGTTTTGCCCGGCCTTTGGTTGGCGCGCCTGGTGTGGGACCTTTGGCTGATGGAAGGCACTTCCGGGTCCAGAGAATGGGCACTTGCCAGCCTGGGGGCATGTGCTCTGGTGCTGCAAACTGAATTGGCGCGTGTCGCCGTGTTGGCATTGCAAATCCTGCCCAGCAAACTGCGGCGTCTGCGCAAAAGCCTGCAGATCTGTGCCGTGGGGCTGCTCGCGACCAGTGCCGGTACCGCCTTGTACCTGCTGGTTCTGTCCCAGATGCAGGAGGCCGCAGCCGTAAACCATTGGGGCCTGCAAGCTGCTGGGCTGCTACTGCCCGAATGGGCCGGCATCGCCATCCTCTTGCCTCTGACCATTCTGTGGCTGCAGGATGATGCATGGCAGGAACCCCGCAAGTGGCGTGTGAGCACACTGCTGGCATTGGGCGGTGCACTCACCCTGGGGATCACCGCGCGCGCCGTGTGGACCGACGAACAACAAACACTGGCCCGCTTTCAGGACTCGAACACTGCGTTGGCCCAACGTCTGGATGCCGATTTCCTCAGTGCGCATCAGTCGGTGCAGATACTGCAGAGCCACTTGCGCAATGCGCCTCGAGAGACTGCCGCGCAATTCAGTGAGGTAGCCACTGCGATCCAGGCCAGCCATCCGCATGTACAGGCGCTCAGTTGGAACCCCCTGATACCCCACGAACAGCGCAGTCAGTTCGAGCGGCGACTGCGTAACGAATACGGCCCGCCGGCAGCTCTGGTAGACCGGGCAACTGACGGCAGCCTGGTCCCCAGCCGGAAGGCCGACTTTTACGTCGCGGTGGAACACATTGCCCCCCTGGAAAGGAACCGCGCCGCTTTGGGCCTGAACATCTACGCCAATCCGGCACGGCGTGCTGCGATAGATAAGGTCCTGCGCAGCGGCGAGGCGGCAATTACCCCCCGCATTCAACTGGTGCAGGAAACCGGCAAATCATGGGGCGCGCTGTACCTGAGTCCTGTAGCACCAGCAGATACCCAGGCAAGTACGGGCCCAAAATCCACCCCTGTCGGCTTTGCGGTTGCGGTGCTGCGCATGGAAGATATCGTGGGCAGCGCTGTAGAGGGGCTGCGCTTTGCCAACTTTCGCCTTGCCAGTGGCGAGCCCCCCCGCCGCCGCGTGGTGCGCTACCAGTTTGTGGATCAGAACGAACCGGCCGAGACGCAAGCCCTGTACGAAGATGGCCAAGCTGCCAGGCCCCCTATCCGCGGCCTCTTGCACAACTTCAGCCTGCTCTCACTACCGGTACCGGCACCGGTGAGTCAGACCATTCATTTTGCCGACCGCAGCTACGCCCTGAAAGCCACACCCAGTGGGGACTTCTGGTTGGGCGAACTCAGCCGCACCCCATTTTTTGCACTGGGAACCGGCATATTGCTGACATGGGTGACCTTGGCGGCCAGCCTGATGCTGACCGGATCCACCCAACTGCTGACCATCGCGGTAGAGCGGCGCACCCGCCAGCTGCAAGAGGCCGATGCGACCCTGCAAACCACCAACTTACGGCTGCAACATCAGTCAGTCCAGCTGCGCTCGGTGCTTGAGGCCATGGACCAGGGTTACATGGGTTTTGACGCCGACGGCGTGCTCGTGCTTGCGAACGACAAGAGCTTTGACCTGATCGCGCTGCCGCCCGGCGAAGAGCGCGAGAGCTACCTGACTGTGGCTCGCCATATCGGACGCAACTTCCAGCTGGCGCAGGCGCAGGCGCTGTCGGTGGCGCAAAGCATGTTGAGTGTGCGCAACAACAAAGAACACCATGTGTACCGCGACCTCGTGCCTGTCAAACCTGATGCCGTGGCCAGCTACCTCGACATGCGCGTTCACACCTTTGAAGACCCTGCCCTGCGCACCATCGTCCTGCTGCACGACACCACGCCCGAGATGCAGCTGGAGCGCTCCAAGTCGCAATTCATGTCTTTTGCAGCTCATGAAATCCGCACGCCACTGACGGTGATCCATGGTTATGCAGACCTGTTGGCTACGCGGGCCCAGAGTGCGGACAGCGTCAAAGAAATGGGCCAGCAGATCTTGCGTAAATCCCAGGGACTGAACCAGTTGCTTCAACGCATGTTGGACCTGTCTGAGCTGGACATGAATGGTCTAGACATCAAGCGCACCCGCATCACCGACCTTGGGGCCCTTTGCGCCATGGCCGCCCGCGGCCTTCAGTTACCCGAGGGCCGGGAGCCGCCTGTGCTTGAGCACCAGG
Organism: Curvibacter sp. AEP1-3; assembly: GCF_002163715.1. Lineage (GTDB taxonomy): Bacteria > Pseudomonadota > Gammaproteobacteria > Burkholderiales > Burkholderiaceae_C > Allorhodoferax. Next base: position 268,175 of record NZ_CP015698.1, on the reverse strand, counting down.
ACCCGATCCCTTGGTGCCGTGTCGACCCGGCGGCGATCACCATGGCGGTGACTGAGCTACTGCACAACGCCTATGCCTTCAGCCCTGCGGGCACTCCGGTCACGGTCCATGTGGGCCCGCTGAATGAAAATGTAGACAACCCTGGTGGCGTGCGCATCCGCATCCGTGATCAGGGACAAGGCATGACACATGAAGTGCAGCAACACATTTTTGAGCGCTTCTATCGTGCAGACAGCTCCGGCAAGCACCCCGGATTCGGCCTGGGCCTGAGCACCGCCAAACTGATTGCGGACCTGCACAAAGCCCAACTCCACATTGAAAGCACGCCGCTGCAAGGCACTGTGGTGACAATAAACATCCCTCAAGGGGACGTTTGAATAAAAACAAGTTGTAGCGCCCATCGCATATGCGTGAGCAGCTTCACTTTTGATAGCAGCAGACTACTTAACGGGCTTGCGCCACTGATTGGCGCGCTCATTGTCCGCAGCCAGCCGCGCTGTCTCCTGCACCCGCTTGTCCCGTGTGACCGGAGTTTTGGCCTGGCTGATCCACTCCAGGATGCTGCGCTTGACCGAACGGGGAAAGGCTTCAAAGAAGCCGGCAGCGCCCGCATAGTCGTCTAGTGCCAGCTGTAGATCATGGGGGACGGTCAAGGCCTCGACCGCGTCGAGTGCAAACCATGAGCCGTCGGCGCGAGCTTTTTCCACCTTGGCCAAACCGGGAGCAGCCATGCGACCGGCGGCCAGCGCACGCTCAATGCGCTGTTTGTTGGCGGCAGACCACCCTGTGCCCGCTTTGCGAGGCGAGAACCACAACATGGCTCGCTCCGCATCCAGCGTCTTGGGCTTGCTGTCAATCCAGCCGAAGCACAAGGCTTCTTCCACCGCCTCGTCATAGCTCATGCAGCTACGGCCGGTGTCCTTCTTGAAGCTCACCAGCCAAATACCGGTCTCCCGCCCATGGTTCTGGCTCAACCACTGGCGCCATGCATCGCGTGAAGCAGGCTGAAATGCGTTGTCCGGGAGCACTCCTGAAACCGGCATGACACCCACCTCTAATCAGGCCGCCACTGCCTCTGGGACTACCCGACCCGCCTCGATCAGAATGCGGCGGTCGCAACGCGCAGCGATGCTTCGGTCATGCGTCACCAGAACCAGGGTGGTGCCTTGCTCGCGGTTGAGGTCGAACATCAGTTCCATGATTTTTTCGCCGGTGGCAAAGTCCAGGCTGCCAGTGGGCTCGTCGGCCAACAACACGGCTGGTTTGACCACAAAGGCGCGCGCCAGCGCGACCCGCTGTTGTTCTCCCCCGGAAAGTACCTTGGGGTAAGAGTTCAAGCGCTGGGACAGGCCCACGCGTGACAGCATCTCGGTGGCGGCAGCACGGGCGTCTTTGCGGCCATCCAGTTCCAGGGGCAGCATCACGTTTTCCAGTGCAGTCAGATTGCCCAGCAGCTGAAAACTCTGGAACACGAAACCCACCTGCCGTGCACGCAGCGCGGCGCGAGCATCTTCGTCCAGGGCGAAGATGTCCTGCCCGGCCAAGCGCACGGTGCCGCCCGTGGGCGTATCGAGACCGGCGATGATGGACAACAAGGTGCTCTTACCGGAGCCCGAAGCCCCCACAATGGCTGCGGTCTCACGGGCATTGAGTGCAAAATCAATGTCGCGCAGGATCTCCAGCGTGCCGGTGGAATCTGTCACCGCCTTGAAAACATGCTCAACCGAAATAATGGAATCACTCATGGGGCTCTCTGTAGTTCGTAGACACTGTATCGCGCTGCTCATTTTGGCCTCTTTTGCAGGGGCAAACACAGCGCATGCCAAAGAGTCCCCTGCATCTGCCAAAGTGCTGGTGCTGGGCGACTCCCTCAGCGCGGAGTACGGGCTCAAACGCGGTACCGGCTGGGTCGCCCTGATGGAGCAGCGTATGGCCACCGACAAAGTAGCCGCCACCGTGGTAAACGCCAGCATCAGCGGGGACACCACCTCCGGAGGCAGATCCCGCTTGCCTGCCCTGTTGGCGCAACACAAACCTACTGTGGTCGTAATTGAGCTGGGTGGGAACGATGCCTTGCGCGGCCTGCCATTGAGCATGACGCAAGACAACCTGCTCGCCATGACCCAAGCGGCCCAGGCCAGTGGAGCCAAGGTGCTATTGGCCGGCATGCAGGTGCCGCCGAACTACGGCCAGGACTACACCAAACGTTTCAGTGAGACGTTTTCCACCGTAGCCAAAACGACGAAGGCGGCGCTAGTTCCATTTTTGCTCAAGGGTGTGGCCGATGTTCCGAATGCAGCAGCCCTGTTTCAAGCAGACCGGATCCACCCCAAAGAAGAAGCGCACCCGACCATCCTCAACACCATGTGGCCGGCAATAAAAAACCTCTTGCGGTAGGAGCACCACAAGAGGTCTGGCCGCTGAGGAGCGGCGGTTTGCTGGCAATAGCGATCAGGCTTGGGGAGTTTCTGTAGGCGCCTCAGCGCCCGCCGAGGCAGCTTGTTCAGCCGCTTCATTGGGGGTCAACTCCACGCCGTCGCCCGTCTTGCGCTCGGCTTTTTGCTTGAGCTTTTCTTCTTTCTTTTTGCGTTTGGCCAGTTCTTTCTGACGCTTTTCGTATCCGTAGTTGGGTGTTGCCAAAGTGTGCTTTCGTTAATTGAAGCCACTTTAACACCTTGCCGCGCACTCACGGCGACGCGACAGAGTTTTCGACCGGGTTCGCCGGACTTTCATCGGCGGGCCACTGCACAGCGCCGCGATAGGCATGCCAAGTCGCATGGCCCAACCAAGGCCCTACCAGCAGCAAGCCAAGGTGCCAGGGCAACGCCATGGCGACCACGAGCAGGCCTGTTAGCAAAGCGCCCCACATAACCATGACGCCCGTGTTCTTCAAAAAAACCTTAATGCTGGTAATGGCGGCGGAAATGGCATCAGTGTCCCTGTCCAGAATCATGGGTATGGACACGACGGTCAGCGCAAAGACCAACACGGCAAATCCACCGCCGACCACGGCATATGCGAATACAAATTCCAGATTCTGCGGACTGAACACCGCTTGCACCACGCTGGTCGTTGAGGGCATGCCGGTATTGAAAAACACCGCAAACACCACCAGCGATGCCCTGCCCCACAGCAACTCCAACACGATGAGCACCAGCACCAGCATGGCCATGCTGGGAACATGACGGTCCCAACAAACGATGGAGGCACCCAGCGCAGGCGTCAAGCCTTCATCGCGACGGCGGCTGACCTCATAGAGGCCCATGGCCAGAAACGGGCCAACCAATAAACAACCGGAGGCAATGGTCATGGTGTACTCTGGGCTGTTTCTGAACACGGCGCCGAGAACCAGCGCCATGGTGGTGAACGCAACGCCATAGAAGAGTGCAATGCCGGGATGAGCCATGAGGTCACCTGCTCCCCGCCGCAGCCACCGGAAAGGGTCCATCAACTTCAACGGGAGAATCGTCTTCCGGGGCGCCTCGGAGGGCGGTGGCACATACGGAGCCGGCTCCAAATCAGGCGAGCGCACGGTACTGATGGCATCAAGAGATTCGGTAGACGAGGAAGTGGTGCTCATGCGCGGCAGATTACGCCGACACCCGCCACTTGCCTACTCAGGAAAACGCGCAGTCAGCGCAAGACTTCCAGTGCCTGGGCAATGTCGGCCTGCAAGTCGGCCACATCTTCAAGTCCTATAGAGAAGCGCACCAGCGTTCCCCGCAGCAGATGCTCCGGCCAGGCCGTACGCATGCTTTCCAGTTCGTAGGGCACCACCAAGCTGATGGGGCCACCCCAGCTGTAGCCCAACTTGAACAGCTTGAGAGCGTCGCAAAAGGCATCTGTTTGGGCTTGGGTAAACCGGGCGTCCAACATCACACTGAAGAGACCGGCGGCTTTGCCCTCTTCGCCACCTGTCAAGGCCATCCAGTGGCTGTGCCCGGGGGACTCAGGCAAGGCCGGATGCAGCACCTGAACAAACTCCGGCTGGGTTTGGGCCCATGCCGCGAGGCTGCGTGTCGCCACATCGTGTGCGCGGTAACGCAAACCGATGGTTGGCAAGGAGCGCAGAACAGCTTCCACATCGTTCATGCCAACTCCGATACCGAAGCGCATATGGGTCAGCTTGAGCTTGAGGTGCAGGCCGGGGTTTCGGGTGATCACACTGCCCATCAATACATCGCCACCGCCGCTCGGGTACTTGGTCAAAGCATGTGCCGAGATGTCTACGGCCACCGGGCTGCTGGCACCGGGAACCAAGTCAAACGGGTTGAAGGCCAAGCCCGCGCCCCAAGTGTTGTCGAGCGCGGTGAGCACCTTGCGGCGCTGGCAAATCCGCACCATTTCAACAATGTTGGGAAACTCCAGGCTCACCGAACCCGCGGCCTCCAGCCACACCAGCTTGGTACGGCTCGAAATCTGGGCCTCCAGATCCTCGGGGTCCATCGGGTTGTAGTACTGGTGGGTAATCCCCCACCCCATCAACTCGCCTTCGACGATGGACTTGTTGGGCCCATACGCGTTATCCGGCAACAGAACCTCGTCGCCGCTTTTCAACAAAGACAGCGCCACCAGTCCCAGCGCCGCGAGGCCACTGGGAACCAATAAACACTCCTTGCCTCCCTCCAGGGTCGCGAGGCGCTCTTCCAGCGCATAGCTGGTAGGCGTGCCGTGTAAGCCGTAGGTGTAGGCGGACTTGTCCTTCCATTCACGGCTACGCATGGCAGCCACGGTAGGGAAGAACACCGTAGACGCCTTGAAAACGCCGGGTTGCGGCGCTTCAAAGCCAGCTGGTGGCTGGTACGGATGGTGAATGAGGTGGGTGATCCGGTCTGTCATGCGGCGATATCCGTGAAGCGCTGGAGCGTTAAACGCTCCACTTCTGGATCAGCTGCTGGGGACGCAGGGAGTCGTAGCTCTCAAAGGGCTGGTGAATCCAGGGGTTGGTCGGCAGGAACTCCACCGAGTAGTCAGGCGTGAACACGCTCACCGCCTTGGTCCAGATCACCGCGCTACGCAACTCGGTGATGGGTGCGTAGTTGTTACGAAGCTGATTGATCACCGCGTTCAGGGTGTGACCGGAATCCGCCAAGTCGTCAACCAGCAGCACTTTGCCAGCGATTTCACCCTTGGGAGTGGTGATGTAGCGGGCAATGTCAAGGTTGCCTTGCTGGGTGCCGGCTTCAGCGCGGTAGGAGCTGGTGGACATGATGGCCAGCGGCTTGTCGAACACGCGCGACAAGATGTCGCCAGGGCGCATGCCCCCGCGTGCAAGGCACAAGATGGTGTCGAACTCCCAACCGGACTGGAACACTTTGATGGCCAGTTTTTCGATCAGGTTGTGGTACTCGTCGTAACTTACGTAGAGGTGCTTGCCGTCTTCAGTCAACATCAGAGTGCTCCTAAAAAAGTAGCTGCTCGCGCAGTTTTCACGGGGGTTACAGGCATAAAAGACATCAAACCAACTTACTCGGGCAAGTAGGGGTGACGCATCATGATGGTGTGATCGCGATCCGGGCTGGTGGAAACCATGTGGATAGGCACGCCGGTGACTTGTTCGATACGCTGTAGATACAAGCGGGCGGCTACGGGCAGCTTGTCGTATTGCGTGACGCCTACGGTGCTGTCGCTCCAGCCTTCCAGAACTTCGTAGATCGGCTTGCAGCGCTCGATTTCATCTGCTCCCATGGGCAGAATGTCGACCTTTTCGCCGTCCACTTCATACCCGGTACACAGCATCAATTCCTTGAGCCCGTCCAACACGTCAAGCTTGGTGATACACAGGCCGGACAAACCGTTGACTTGGGCGGAACGCTTGAGCAATGCGGCATCAAACCAGCCGCAACGGCGTGAGCGACCGGTAGTCACACCCTTTTCGGCGCCCACGGTGCTCATGTGGTAGCCGGGTGTGCCGGGCACTTCCCACTCCAACTCGGTGGGGAATGGACCGCCACCCACACGGGTGCAGTAGGCCTTGGTGATCCCCAGGATGTAATGCAACATGCCGGGACCGACACCGGAGCCTGCTGCAGCATTCCCTGCCACGCAGTTGCTGGAAGTGACGTAGGGATAAGTGCCGTGGTCCACGTCCAGCAATGTGCCTTGGGCACCTTCGAACAAGAGGTTGGCGCCTGCCAAATGGGCCTCGTTCAACTCTCGCGAAACATCCGCCATCATGGGCTTGAGCAAGGCAGCGTGTTCCATCGCTTGCTGGAATACTGCTTCAAACTGCACGCGGCCATTGGCCATGAAAGGCGCCAACAAAGGGCCGAAATCGAACGCTTCGGAACCAAGGTAGGTGGCGAGAACGTGGTTATGCAAGTCCAGCAGTTCGCGCAGCTTGGCCGCGAAACGCTCAGGGTGTTTCAAGTCTTGAACGCGCAAGGCACGTCGTGCAATCTTGTCTTCATAAGCGGGGCCGATACCCCGGCCTGTGGTGCCGATCTTGGCCGTACCGCCCTTTTCGCGGAAGGCTTCACGAGCCACATCCAGCGCCACGTGGAAAGGCAGAATCAACGGGCAAGCTTCGCTGATGCGCAGGCGTGAGCGCACTTCCACACCGGCTTTTTCCAGACCTTCAATTTCTTCAAACAACTTGCCTGCAGACAACACGACGCCGTTGCCGATGTAGCACTTGACGCCGGGGCGCATGATGCCGGAAGGAATAAGGTGCAAGGCTGTTTTGACGCCATTGATGACCAGCGTGTGGCCCGCGTTGTGACCACCTTGGAAGCGGACGACCCCTTGGGCGCTTTCGGTGAGCCAATCGACCAGCTTGCCCTTGCCTTCATCGCCCCACTGGGTGCCGACGACCACTACATTTCGACCTTTGGTTGTATTCATTTCGCTCTGGATTAAATAGCTGTTACGACCCACTGACCAGCGGCTTGCACCAGCTCACGGTCGCAATGGAACTCATCGACTTCACTTTCGTGTCCGGGAAGGACACACACCACGGTTTCGCCCTGCCGGCGCAAATCCGCAATTGCTGCTCGCAAGGCCGCAGCCTCACCCCAAGGCGCGCGAATCGCAGCCCGCAGGGGGCGCACTTCGGCGGCTTGGGCCAATACCTTGACATCCAAACTGAAGCCCACGGCAGGACGCTTGCGCCCGAACACCGAACCGACTTCGTCATACCGGCCACCACGGGCCAAGGCGTCACTCGCCCCTGCTGCATAAATCGAAAAGCGCATACCAGTGTAGTAGGCATAACCGCGCAAATCGGCAAGGTCAATTGACACCTTCACACCCTCAAGATGACCTGCCAGCCATTGCAGATGGTCCAGCGCTTGGCTGATTCCTGGCAAGGCCGGCAATTCTTTGCGAGCCTGCTGAAGCACATCTGCGTTGCCGTACAGGTTGACGAGGCTACGCAAAGCAGCGCCGACAGTCTGTGGGCAGGATTGCGTCAGCTCTGTCAATGCACTGCTGTCTTTGGATGTGAGAGCAGACAGGACTTCGTTCTTCTGAGAGCTGCCCAAACCGGATTCATCGAGCAAACTGCCCACGATGCGGGCGTCCGCCATGTCCACTGTGAGTGCGCCGACCTTACAGGCCTTGAGTGCGTCCAAGGTGAGTGTCAACACTTCCAGGTCAGCCTCCAGCCCTGCATGACCATAGATCTCTGCGCCGAACTGCAAGGGTTCGCGAGTCGCATGAGGGGCAGCAGGTCGGGTATGCAATACAGGCCCGCAATAGCAAAGACGGGTGACTCCGCTGCGGTTCAACAAGTGCGCATCTATGCGGGCCACTTGGGGCGTGCTATCCGCACGCAAACCCATCATGCGGCCGGATATCTGATCGACCAGTTTGAAGGTCTGTAAATCCAACGCTTCACCGGTACCAGAGAGCAATGACTCCAGATGCTCCAGCATAGGTGGCATCACGAGCTCGTAGCCATAGCAACGGGCCATGTCCAGCAGATCTCGACGTATTTCTTCGATGTGGCGGGCCTCGGAAGGCAGCACATCGGCAATGTGATCCGGGAGGACCCAAGCAGACATGGAATTGAGGGGAGGCTGTTAAAACCGAGATTTTACCGGCCTTGAGGCCCGGATTTCAGGGCAGCAGCCACCAAATGCAGACTAATCCGCACAGGATGCTGCATAAGCCGAAGAAACGTATCTGCCCATCCTGCAATTGCAAGAGCTGGACAAACAGTTTGCGCCACCCTTGGGGTGACGCAAAAGGAAACAAACCTTCAAGCACCAGCACCAAAGCCAGTGCCATCCATACCGCGTCAGCGTTCACGCTACTTTTTGGCTGCAGGCGCAGCACCGCCACCGTTACGGAATGCCTTGAAGAACTCAGAACCGGAGGGATCCAGAACCATCACATCGCTCTTGTTGGCGAAACTACTCTTGTAGGCTTCCAGGCTGCGGTAGAACTGCGCGAATTGCGGATCCTTGCCAAAAGCGTCCGCGTAAATGCGTGCAGCCTCTGCGTCACCCTCACCTTTGATCTTCTGCGCATCACGGTAGGCGTTGGCAATCGTGATTTCACGCTGGCGATCTGCATCGGCGCGAATCTTTTCGCCTTCGGCACCACCGGTGGAGCGCAATTCATTTGCTACACGTTTGCGCTCCGCTTCCATGCGGCGATAGACGGACTCTGTGATGGCCTCTACATAATCTACCCGGGTAATTCGGACGTCCACGACATCCACACCCCATGGTTTGGCTCCGCGTACTTTGTCCAAAACCTCCGCTTTCACGTCCGACATCAACGCTTCGCGCTTCAGGGAAAGGAGTTCTTTGACCGTACGCTTGTTGATCTCCTCCTGGAATGCATTACGCACCACCCGGTTCAACTGGCTGGCTCCGGCGCTCTCATTCAAGCCCACGTTGCGGATGTAATCCGATGGTTCAGTAATGCGCCAACGCACATACCAGTCAATGACCACACGCTGTTTTTCGGCCGTGAGCATGGGCTCGGCATCTGTGCTGTCCAAGGTCAACAAGCGCTTGTCGATATAGGACACATTCTGGAAGGGTGGCGGAAGCTTGAAGTTCAAGCCGGGCTCGGTGATTACTTCCTTGATTTGACCCAAGGCATAGACCACGCCGAATTGACGCTGATCCACCACAAACAAGGTGGAACTTGCCAGCGCCAACAGCACTAGCAACGAAGAGAAGATAAGTCCAATACGGTTCATAGTGTTGTCCTAGCGCACGTCGCGTTCACGGGTTCTCGCGGCATCGCGGCTGCGTGGATCGTTGTTGCCCAAAGCTGCCGCAGGCGCTGCAGGAGCAGACTGCGTGGATGTAACGGGACCGGAAGCCGGTTCAGCCGCAGCAGGCGCACCTGTCATCTGTAGCACTTTGTCCAAAGGCAGATAAAGCAAATTCCCACCCTGCTTGGAATCCACAATGACCTTGGTCACGTTGCTGTAGATCTGTTGCATGGTATCCAAGTACATACGGTCGCGCATGACTTGGGGTGCCTTCTGGTATTCGGCATACACCGAGCGGAAACGTTGGGCATCGCCTTGGGCCTGGGCTACCACGCGGGCCTTGTAGGCGTCTGCCTCTTCCTTCAATCGGGATGCAGAACCCACGGCACGGGGAACAACATCGTTGGCATAGGCTTGGGCTTCATTCTTGGCGCGTTCGCGCTCTTGCCCGGCCTTCAAGACATCATCAAACGATGACTGCACTTGTTCAGGTGGGCGAACTCCGCCTTGTTGAAGGTTGACCCCGACCACCTCAACGCCAACCTTGTAGCGATCCAGAATGGTTTGCATCAGGGCTCGCACACGTGGAGCAATTTGATCACGCTCTTCAGAGAGCGCTGCGTCCATCTTCATCTTGCCCATCACCTCACGGATCGCTGTTTCGGCGGCCTGAACCACCGCCTCGCTGGGATTTTTGCTCTCAAACAAGAAAGCCCGCGCATCGCTCAAACGATATTGCACTGCGAATTTGATATCGAGAATGTTTTCGTCCTCGGTCAGCATCGCAGACTCTTTCAGGCCGGTGGCTTTGAGGACCACATCGCGACCCACATCTACTGAGCGGATTTGACTTACGAATACTAATTCATGCTTCTCAATCGGGTATGGAAGACGCCAATTGAAACCCGCATTCACTGTGGATTTGTATTTTCCGAATTGCGTGATGACGGCCTGCTGGCCTTCTTGCACGATAAAGAAACCCGTGCCCAACCAGATCAGGACCAACACTCCAACAATCAAGCCAGCGCCAATACCAGCATTCTTCATGTCAGGTTGAAAGCCACCGCCATTGCCTCCAGCAGGCTTCTTGCCTCCGCCGAACAAGCCAGCCAGTTTCCGGTTGAAGTCCCTCCACAGCTCATCAAGATCGGGGGGGCCGGATTGGGACGTATTTTTGGGGCCGCCGGACTGCGGACCCGCAACAGGCGAAGGCCTCTCCGCCTCGGGCTTGGCCTGACCCTCAGGGCCCTGCCCTTCCTGATTGTCGTCACCGCGCCCCCAACGGGAATCGTTCAAATTGAACACCTTACGCAACCAGGGTGCCAATGGCATACTCTTCATTCGAAACGCAGATAGTTTCATGGAATCTTCTTTAGTGCTATGGGGCGCATTGTGCCAATTCACACACCGTCCCCAGAGGGCTCAGGGTGAATTGACGGCAAGTCATTCAAATCTGTCGCAGATTTCGCAATTTCGGCCAATTTTTGGCGCAGCAAAGGCATTCCGGTCAAGTTGCGCGCACTGACGAATATACGTGGAGTCTGTAGCCCCTCGATTTCATAGGTATCTTCCAAACGCAAGGGTTGTGCATCTGCGGAAATAGCGTCAACCTTGTTGAAGACCAACAATTGAGGAATGTCGTCGGCACCAATCTCTTTGAGTACTGCCTGGACCTGGGCGATTTGCTCCGGAAAGTCCACATTGGCAGCGTCTACGACGTGAAGAAGCAAGTCGGCATCAATAGCCTCCTGCAAAGTTGCCTGAAAAGCATCCACCAAACCATGGGGCAAATCGCGAATGAATCCCACGGTGTCAGATAAAGATACCGATCGGTTGGCCTCACCGAGGTACAGTTGTCGCGTGGTAGTGTCCAAGGTTGCGAACAGCTGATCGGCAGCGTAGGCGCGTGCCTTTACCAACGCATTGAACAGCGTGGATTTGCCTGCGTTGGTATAGCCGATCAACGAAATGTTGAAAGCATCACGGCGCTCGCGTTGACGGCGTTGCGTCTGTCGCTGTCGCTTGACTTTGCTCAAACGCTCTTTGGTTCGCTTGATGTTCTCGCTGATCATCCGGCGGTCCAGTTCAATCTGGGTTTCACCGGGACCTCCGCGTGTTCCGATACCCCCTCGCTGACGCTCCAAATGAGACCAGCGGCGCACCAAGCGGGTACTGAGGTACTGAAGTCGAGCCAACTCAACCTGCATCTTGCCTTCATGGCTCCTCGCCCTTTGCGCGAAGATCTCAAGAATCAAGAAAGTCCGGTCATTGACCGGAAGCTGCATGTGCCGCTCCAGATTTCGTTGTTGACCGGGGCTGAGCGCCTGGTCAAACAAAATTTCGGTGGCACCGGTCTGCAGTGCCAGCTGTCGGATTTCCTCTGCTTTCCCGGAACCTACAAACATCGCTGCGTCTGGAGCGCGGCGTTTGCACACAACACGCCCCACAGGTTGCAAACCAGCTGTTTGAGCCAGAAGTCCGAGCTCTTCCAGCTCGGAATCGAAATTCGGACCACCCAGATCGACACCAACCAATATGGTCGGCGCCAATTTGCTTTCTTGGGGATTATTCAATGGGAGAAAAATTCACTGCAGGAGGATCCAAAGGATCCCCTCTTTTGAAGCATCAAGCAGATGCTGTTTCGTCGCCAGCGGCTGCCAGGTTCACTGCGCGTCCGGGAACAATAGTTGAAATGGCATGCTTGTAAACCATTTGTGTCACTGTATTGCGGAGCAAGACCACGTACTGGTCAAAAGATTCGATCTGTCCCTGTAACTTGATACCGTTCACCAAATAAATGGAAACAGGCACATGTTCGCGACGCAAAGCGTTCAGGAAAGGATCTTGGAGGAGTTGGCCTTTGTTGCTCACGATATTCTCCGTGTTCAAAAAATGATAAGGGTTTGACGATACCACACATGCTTCGAGCCCCTCTTGCTGACGAGGCGTTTACGCACAGGGACCTGTCAGATAACTTGCTGCTTTACTTAATCTTTATCAGCAAATGGATTCTGAGATGACTTCATTTCAATCCGTAAGGGAGTTCCAATCAAATTGAACTCCTTGCGGAAGCGACCCTCCAAAAACCGCTTGTAGGCTTCGGTAACGTGCTCAAGGGAATTGCCGTGAATCACAATAATGGGCGGATTCATCCCCCCTTGGTGGGCGTAACGCAATTTGGGCCGGTATGCACCGGTCTTCTTCGGTGTCTGGAATTGCACCGCCTCTAATAGCAGGCGGGTCAATACTGGTGTCGGCATCTTGCAATTGGCTGCTTTGTGCGCTTGAGCAATTGCTCCCCAGAGCGGGCCTAGGCCCTGGCGTTTTTTAGCCGAAATGAGATGCAATGCAGCGAACTTCAAGAAGCCCAGACGGGTCTCTAAAGATCGTTTCACCAACTCGCGCTGGTATTCGTCGATCGCATCCCATTTGTTAACCGCCACAACCACAGCACGACCGGATTCCAGAATGTAGCCCGCTATGTGGGCGTCCTGGTCAGTTACCCCTTGTTCAGCGTCGATCAACAACAGGACCACGCTGGCAGACTCAATGGCCTGCAACGTCTTGACGACCGAGAATTTCTCAATGGCCTCAAACACCTTGCCTTTTTTGCGCAATCCTGCGGTGTCTACCAATTCAAACTTCTGACCTTCCCGCTCAAAGGGGACAGAAATGGCATCCCGCGTGGTACCGGGCATATCAAATGCCACCAAACGCTCTTCACCCAACCATGTGTTAATCAGAGTCGATTTGCCTACGTTTGGTCTGCCGGCGACTGCAAGCTTAATCACGGAGGGACCAGAAGGCTCAGGGTCGTCCTCAGGCTCTTCAAGATGCAATGCGTCCAGTGCCATCTCGATCAAAGAGCGCATACCCTGACCATGTGCAGCAGATACCGGGAAGACCTCACCCAAGCCTAACTCAAAGAACTCAGCAAGTTGGGAGCCGGCTTTCATGCCTTCCGCCTTGTTGGCCACGACAAGGCACGGCTTACCAAGCTTTCTCAGATAGTTGCCGATGTCATGATCCTGCGCGGATAACCCCGCCCGAGCATCTACCACAAATACAACCACATCAGCCTCGGCAACCGCCTGCCGGGTTTGCTTCGCCATCTCTTTGAAGATGCCGCTCCCGGCATCGGGTTCAAAACCACCGGTATCGATGACGATGAATTCCTGCTTGCCGTGTTTGCCATTGCCGTAATGGCGGTCACGTGTCAATCCGGCATAGTCGGCAACGATCGCATCGCGGGTTTTCGTCAAGCGATTAAACAAGGTCGACTTCCCGACATTCGGGCGCCCCACAAGGGCTATAACTGGCTTCATTCGGGACCTCTCTTATTCTGGACGGAAGGCAAAAATACCTCCCTTTTGGGTCACAACGACCAACGTTTTTCCAGCAAGGACAGGCGACGCCCCCAGTGGTGAACCATCAAGCACCAAACGCCCTAAAGAGGAACCGTCTGTTTTCGACAGTAGGTGCACAAGTCCGGCACTATCGGGTACCGCCAGAGTTTCTCCCAGGAGCAACGGTGTTCCCAAATCACGCCACTTCAAGGTCGCCAATTGCCATGCCACCTCACCATCAGCGCGGCGCCATGCTACGAGCCTGCCATCGGCCTCTGTGCCAAACACCAACTTGTCATCGCCAGAAACACCAGTGAATCCGTTTGCAGCTCTGGACCAAATGACCTTTTGATTCGCCAGACTCACACACGCAACTGCATTCTGGTAGGCGCGAAGGCACACATCAGATCCCAAGCGACTGACTCCTGGCATAAGGTCCACCAGGCGATCGACCTCGTTGGCTCCACGACTGACGGACACTGGAATTTCCCAACGCTGAGTACCTGTCAATGGATTCAAACCCACTAACCTCCCACCGATTCCTGCCACCAGGGTATCACCCACAGGGAAAAGCACAGCAGCCCGATCCAACACCAGGCTATCGCTCCCCCTTTGTTGTTGCCACAGGCGCTTGCCCGTTTCGCTGTCAAAAGCAATAAGGGTCCGGTCGGGAGTGATCACAAAGACGCGTCCACCGGCAACCAAAGGTGGCGTTACGGCGACGGAAGTCAACTTTTGTTGCCAGATCCGCTTCCCTTTCTGCAATACAACCAACTCCCCGTCGGTCGTAACGACTGCAGTCTTTTCGCCGTCTGCACCGACACCGGCCGAAATTTTCTTACCTATCTCTGACGTCCATTGGACGACCCCGGTATCTGAATCCAAGCTCGAAATTGATCCCGAACTGGATGCCACATATATGTCGGAGCCAACCAGCTTCACCTCAAGGGGGAAACCGACTTCCCCAATCGATGCAGACCAGACCTTCTTCACTGCCAAGAGTGAGGCTGCGGGAGCGAGTTCAGCGGGCTTTGGTTTGGATGGACCGGCGCACCCAGCCAACACAAAGGCCATTACCCCTACCATCAGAAAATCAGCGGTCCGTCGCATGTGCAGATTTCGACTCACTTCGATTCGCTGACACCCAGCGCAGCCAGTTTGACTTCCACCAGCCGGCGATATTGATCACGCTCGGACAATTGCTTGATTGCTTCCTTGTACAGAGCCACCGCTTCTTCCGTCTTACCCTGTGCCATCAGCAGGTCGGCCTTTTTGTCAGCAACGAGGCCCATAAACTCGAGGGGGAACTTGGCACCCAATGTCTTTGCTGCCCCGTCAAAACTCTTGGCTTCAATCAACAAACCCGCTAGTCGTATTCTCGCCAATGCCGCCAATCCTGGGTCTACGCTACTCTCGGCAACGGTGGTCAACGCAGTTTGAGCCACGTCTGGTTTTTCCGATAGGTAAGCCACTTTGGCAAGGGTGAGACCTGCTTGCTGGGTATAGACGGTTGAGGGAAATCGCTGGCGCATATCTCCATAGGCACGGTCCGCGGCAGCAACATCGCCACCAGCAATGACACGATCCACTTCTTCATACATGGCAGAAGCTTGCTCGGCCTGCCGCTTGGACCACCACTGATAACCATTCCAGGCGGCAAAGGCACCGAACACGATGATCAACAGCCAGGAAATTGCATTCCCATATTGCTTCCAAAAATGTTTCAGTTGATCGAGTTGCTCTTGTTCTTCGAGATCTAAATGATTTGCCATGTTGAACCTGGTTTAAGCGGTTGGATAAAGGCTAGCAGCCCATGATGCCATCTCATCTATCCGAAGAGTGGCTTGCGGAACATTCGAATCCCGCAATGATTTGACAGTGACTTGTCCGGAAGCGAGTTCATCAGGTCCAAACACGAAAGCGAATCGGGCGCCCGAAGCATCTGCACGCTTGAATTGAGACTTCATGCTCGGCATCCCTTCAGAGGTGCTAGCTTGCATCTGGACAGAAAGACCAGCTTCCCGAAGGACTTGCAGCGATGGCATCACAACTTGCAGATTTGCAACATCTGTAATCACTGCAAAAACATCCAAACCCGGCTGCATCAGTGCCACGCCGGACTCTTTGATTAACTCCAGAACGCGCTCAACGCCCATGGCCCAACCCACCGCGGGAGCTGGTTTTCCTCCGATTTGCTCTATCAGGTAATCGTATCGGCCACCCGCACAAACGGTGCCTTGGGACCCCAGTTTCGTGGTGACGAACTCAAACACCGTCAAGTTGTAATAGTCCATCCCCCGAACCAAGCGAGGGTTCACCGTGTAGCTCACTCGGTGAGCATCCAGTATTTTTTTCACCGTTTCCAGATGCTCTTTGGAGGCATCACCCAAGAAATCGATCAGCTTGGGTGCAGACTCGATCACACCTTGCATCCCGGGATTTTTGGAGTCCAGAAGGCGGAGTGGATTCAGGTGCAAGC
The DNA here is from genome assembly GCF_002163715.1 of Curvibacter sp. AEP1-3. Taxonomy (GTDB): domain Bacteria; phylum Pseudomonadota; class Gammaproteobacteria; order Burkholderiales; family Burkholderiaceae_C; genus Allorhodoferax. The sequence continues at coordinate 252,178 of NZ_CP015698.1, read as the reverse complement.
GGCGCTTGGCTTCTTCATCCAGCAGATCCAGATGGAGTTCAAAATGCTGGATCAAAGCGGCTCTGTGCAAATTGCGTTCGTCTGGCTGCCCCAGACTGTTTATCTGTAATTCAATATCCGTCAAACCCAACTCTTTCCAAAGCATGTGGGCCATCAGAATCACTTCGGCATCGATTTCAGCGCCACCGAAACCGAGCGCCTCTGCCCCGATTTGGTGAAACTGGCGGTACCGCCCGCGCTGTGGTCGCTCATGCCGGAACATGGGCCCCATGTAATAGAGACGCTTAGGACCGTTGTAAAGCATCGAATGCTCCACAGCTGCGCGCACAACTCCCGCTGTATTCTCCGGCCGCAAAGTCAGCGCCTCGCCATTCAAACGGTCTTCAAAGGAATACATCTCCTTTTCGACGATATCTGTCACTTCACCCAAGCCCCTCACAAATAGGGAGGTAGGCTCAACGATGGGCGTACGTACATTCTCAAAGGCAAAGCGCCGCATTAATTCCCGTACCCGGGCTTCCAATGCTTCCCATGCCGCAGATTCCGGCGGCATGATGTCGTTCATGCCTTTGACGGCAACAATCTTGTCCGCCTTACGCGGACTATTCTTCTCGGACATAAGCTCTCAAATGCTGGGGGTGCGGGGCGTGAAACGCTCCCGGATGTAGTTTTCCACTACGTTCTGGAAATCAGCCGCGATAGACTCGCCGCGCAAAGTCATGCGTTTCTCGCCGTCGATAAAAACGGGCGCTGCCGGAGCCTCACCGGTACCGGGAAGACTGATACCGATATCGGCATGCTTGCTTTCACCCGGGCCATTGACGATGCAGCCCATGACCGCGACCTTCATGTTCTCGACGCCGGGGTACTGGGTACGCCATACAGGCATCTGGTCCCGCAAGAAGTCGTCAATTTGCTTGGTCAGTTCCTGGAAAGTGGTACTGGTGGTTCTTCCACACCCCGGGCAAGCAGTAACGCTTGGAACGAACTTGCGAAGACCTAGTGACTGAATGATTTCGGATGCGACCACTACCTCTTGCGTTCTGGCCTCACCAGGTGCAGGTGTCAAAGACACTCGAATAGTGTCGCCAATACCCTCTTGCAACAGAATTCCAAGAGCAGTTGCAGAGGCTACCGTACCTTTGGTGCCCATTCCAGCCTCAGTCAACCCAAGGTGCAGTGAGTATTTTGAACGCTTGGCCAGTTCGCGGTAAACCGCGACCAGGTCCGTGACGCCGCTCACCTTGCAGGAAAGCGTGATCTGATGTCCCGCCAGCCCGATCTCCTCTGCGCGTTGAGCAGATTCCAAGGCAGAGGTGATTAAAGCCTCATACATCACCTGCTTGGCATCCCAAGGGTTAACTCTCCGGCTATTCGCATCCATCAAACTGGCGAGCAATTCTTGATCAAGGCTCCCCCAATTCACGCCAATCCGAATCGGCTTATCCCATTGAATAGCGGCTTCAATCATCTGGGAAAACTGACGATCACGCTTGTCGCCCTTACCCACATTTCCCGGATTGATGCGGTACTTGGACAGGGCTTTGGCACAGTCGGGAAATTCACTCAACAGCCGGTGACCGTTGTAATGAAAGTCGCCGATCAAGGGCACTGAGATACCCATACGATCTAACTGCTCCCGGATATGCGGGACCGCCTCAGCAGCCTCAGGAGTATTCACCGTAATACGCACCAACTCGGAGCCTGCCAAGGCAAGTTCCTTCACCTGAATGGCGGTACCGATTGCATCTTCAGTGTCCGTGTTGGTCATGGACTGGATACGGACCGGCGCATCGCCACCGACAGTCACTTCATGGCCGCCCCACTTGACGACAGACTGCAAACTAGTGCGCGCCAAGGGTTGCGCCAAGGCGATAGGCATTTGCTGCTCCACTACTTCACCTCAAATCTGGCAACGTTATCTCTGGAAACAGTCGACATATTGAAGGGTTTGCCCCTCACTTCGACATCCACCATGTCTGCCTTGCCGACTACGACGGCCAATGGAGATACACCAGTGGCAGAAGTGATGCCATCAGCCTGCAAAGTTCTACGAACCAATACAGCACCAGTGGAGTCAACAACCTCCACCCACGTTGTACCTTTCGCGCGAATCACAATCATCTCGGTTGGCTTTTGCACCGGGGCCGAGCTTGCAGGTAACGCCGCCTCAGTCACTGGTTGCTTCGCCAGCTCCGCTGGAGATGGTCCTGGAACTACCTCTACCGGAGGCAATTTCTCTTCAAGTTTCTCTGCAACTGGCACCGGTTCAATGGCTGGCTCTTTAGGGGGCGCAATATTTACTGGAGTTACATCGGCTTTTGACGCGAACTCAGGCAAGTGCATTTCCGGCGCAAAAGCAATACCCAATACAGCAAACAGCAATAGTGACACCACGATCACAACAGGTCGTTTGAGTGCGTCTACAAACCCGACGGATGCCGCTTCACCAGGAACCTTGAATGGAGCGTTGATGCCTTTATCCCCTGCCTCAAAACTGGGCTTGACGGTCTGGGGGAGCAGCTCAAGGATGGGGGCTGAATCGACTTTCAGAGCTCTGCAGACACTAGACGCCAATGCTCTGACGAACACCGCATCCGGCAATAAGTCTGCACGATCCGCCTCTAAAGCCTCCAGCTTCTTGACAGGTACCTTCATGGACACGGCCAGAGCAGCAATATGCAGCCCTGCCGCCTCGCGGGCATTTCGCAAAAGGCGGCCTGCCGTTACAGGCGCTGCAGCGAGCGTCGTTTCTGGCAACTCAGGGAGCGCGCCACTCATCTCAACCTCATTCATCGAATGCTCCCCTATCAAAAGAACCCGCTTCTTTGGACTGCGCAAACCGTTTTCGGAGTTGCGCACCGAGTTGCGTCATCGCATCCTTGTTGCCCAACATCTGCTCAATCTTGATACCCAACCAGAGTGACTCCGCATTTGCATATTCACTATTGTTGATCCTGCGAACGTGAAACTGCGCCTTGGCCAAATCCCCACGCTGCATCAACAAAAGTGCAAGGTTGTAACCTGCTACAGGGTTTGAAGGATCCAATTCATTTGCTCGAGTCAAACTGGCAATCGCATCGTTGCGAGCCCCTGCCTTCACTTGGCAGACACCCATTGCCATCCAAGACTTGGAACGCTCGTTGTAGTTCGGATTTGCAATGGCCCCCATGAACTGCGTGTAGGAGTCTTGGGCACGGCCTTGTTGGCAAAGAAGCCAACCGTAATTGTGTTGCACGCTGGCAGCCTGAGGATTGAGTTGCAATGCGCGTTTGAAACTTTCCTCTGCCAAGGGGAAATCATTCAAGCGCATGTATATCAAGCCGCGCAGATTGTGCGCCTCAAAAAGCCCCGGGTCCGCGCCAATTGACTGCTTCAATTCGTCCAAAGCAACCGTAGTTTGGCCATTGTTGTAATAGCCAGCGGCTAACTCCAAGCGGATTTTGGCGCGCTTACGGGCAGGTGATTCATCTGAATCTGTTAGTAAATCGTTACTGGATGCCGGCGTTTGCGCGCCGCCTGCACAACCTTGCAACAAGCCGATAGCCAAAGCAAAAAGTATTGACGACACAACAGCACGGCCAAACGGACGCAGAGCTAGCGTCAGTGCGGAAAATCCATCAGTCATTTCGCATCCCATCATTACCGCGCGTTTCGAAATCGCGGACCTGCTGGAGCATAACCGTGCGTTGCTTGAAAATACGAGTCCCTACGTTCGTACGGTCTTTGACATCCCCAGCAAGTTGACCGCAAGCGGCATCAATATCGTCTCCGCGGGTCTTTCGGATAGTAGTCACCAAGCCACCATCTACCAAGATGCGTGCAAAGGCCTGAACGGCGTTGTTAGAGGAACGCAGCAATCCAGAGGCAGGAAAGGGATTGAATGGGATCAAGTTGAACTTGCAAGGAACGCCAGATTCTTTCACCAGTTGCAACAATAACTTGGCATGCTCTGGGTGGTCATTGACCCCATCCAGCATGCAGTATTCAAAGGTAATGAAGTCGCGAGGCGCATGGGCCAGATACCGGCGACAAGCCTCCATCAATTCCTTGAGCGGGTACTTTCGATTCAAAGGAACCAGGTTATCCCTCAGCGAGTCTTCAGGTGCATGCAAAGATACAGCGAGGGCTACGGGACAATCCTCCCCCAAGCGGTCCATCATTGGAACTACGCCTGACGTCGAAACTGTGACTCGGCGGCGTGACAGCCCGTAACCATGGTCATCCAACATGACTTTCAAAGCCGGAACGAGCGCCGCATAGTTCTGCAAGGGCTCGCCCATACCCATCATCACGACGTTGGAGATAACCCGATCAGACACCCCCAGGTGGCTGCGCAAAAAATGCTCAGCAAACCAAAGCTGCGCCAGTATTTCCCAAGTTTTGAGATTGCGGCTGAAGCCTTGGTGCCCGGTCGAACAAAATCTGCACCCTACTGCGCATCCGGCTTGGGAGGATATACAAAGTGTCCCTCGGTCAGACTCGGGGATAAATACCGTTTCGACAGCATCTCCGTTGCCAACATCGAACAACCACTTGATGGTGCCGTCTGCTGAGATGTGTTGAGTGATTACGGGCAGGGCACGTACTTCTGCATGCCCCCGTAATTTGTCCCTGAGCGACTTGGCGAGATCGCTCATATCATCAAATTGGCTCGCGCCTTTTTGATGCACCCAACGGAACAACTGGGTAGCCCGAAACTTCTTTTCGCCTAAGCTTTCGCAGAAGGCGGCCAGACCCTCGAGATCAAAATCGAGCAGGTTGACCGCCATACTGAATTAACGCGAGTAAACGTTCATGCCGGGGAAGAAAAAGCCCACTTCCACTGCTGCTGTTTCAGGAGCGTCAGAACCGTGAACCGCATTGGCGTCGATGCTGTCAGCGAAATCGGCGCGAATGGTGCCAGGAGCAGCCTTTTTAGGGTCTGTTGCACCCATGAGGTCACGGTTTTTGCCGATGGCGCCTTCACCTTCCAATGCCTGGATCATGACGGGGCCGGAGATCATGAAGTCCACCAAATCCTTGAAAAAAGGACGCTCTTTGTGCACAGCATAGAAGGCTTCTGCCTCACCGCGGGAGAGGTGCGCCATGCGTGCAGCAACAACCTTCAAGCCGGCTGCTTCGAAGCGGGCGTAGATTTGACCGATCACGTTCTTGGCCACTGCGTCGGGCTTGATGATGGAGAGAGTGCGTTCGATTGCCATGTTGATTCCCAAAAGTATAAAAAATTAATTGCCCGTGATAGACAAAGCCGACGATTTTAGCATCGGCATTAGCGGCTTCGACCACCATTGCGTCTTTGTCCGCCACCGCCGGGCCGGCCACGGCCATTGGACTCTTGCCGCTGCCTGGAAAAACTGTCTGCACCGATGTAACCCAGAGAAGTTTTCATCGGATCAGGCTGCGCTCCACCTTCCTGGCGTCCTCCCTGCCTCGGAGACTTTCCATTGGCCTGACGAGCAGTGCCTCCTTGACCGCTCCCACCTTTCGGGGAAGCCGGACCCCGACCGCCTTGGCGAGGGCCACGGCCTCGGGGGCGGGGAGCACCAGCAGCTCCATTCGATTCCTCGCGGGCTCTGGGCTTGCCCGCGCTCGCTGCCTGCATCAGGGCACGGATATCGGCCTCATCCAGCTCCATCCAAGCTCCACGCTTGAGTCCACGAGGCAATACCATGGCCCCGTAGCGGATACGGATCAACCGACTGACCGCATGCCCCACAGATTCGAGCATGCGCCTGACTTCGCGATTCCGACCTTCGGAGATAGTGACCCGGTACCAGCAATTGGAGCCTTCGCCACCACCGTCTTCTATGGAGCCGAACTGGGCTACTCCGTCATCCAATTGAACCCCATCCAATAGGGCCTGCTTTTCATCTTTGCTCAGAGCGCCCAATACCCGCACCGCATATTCACGCTCCAATCCGAAGCGAGGGTGCATCAGGTTATTGGCCAATTCGCCCGAACTGGTAAACAAGAGAAGCCCCTCTGTATTCAAGTCTAGGCGACCGACCGATTGCCACTTTCCTTGGTGCAGTTTAGGCAACCTGCGAAACACCGTCGGACGGTTTTGCGGGTCGTCATGCGTAACTACCTCGCCAACTGGCTTGTGATACGCAATGACTCGGGCAGGTGGCGGCTCAATCCGGAAACGGATAGGCTTCCCGTTTACTTTGATGTTGTCACCAAACTGAATGCGTTGGCCAATGTGCGCCGGCTCGTTATTGACAGAGATTCGTCCCTCGAGAATCAACTGCTCCATTTCAAGCCGCGAACCCATACCGGATTGCGCCAATACTTTGTGCAACTTGGGCGTTTCTGCTTGGGGCAACAGAACCCGCTTGGGCAACACGACATCTTCTGCTTCTTCATCCGCGTCAAATTGACCGGAGATCACATCATCGAAACGATTAGTGCCCTGCGGCAATGCAGCCTCGGTAGCCATTTGCTGCTGGAGCACGCCAGACGGTGTCACAGCGGCATCAGGCGTCAATTCGTTATCGTTCATGTTTGTGTTCCGTTATCAATTTCTTCTAGCGCGGCCTGAAGTGGCATCGCCATTTGTTGCTCGTCTGGATTGCTTGCTCCAACTGTTCCATGATCAACCACCTCGCCCGAAGCTCCCAACAGCCCCTCTAGTCCAGCCATGGAATCTTCCCCGCGCTCTGGCGATTCAAGAAGTGGCAATTGATCCAGGGACGCAAGGCCCAAATCATCCAAAAACTGCTTCGTGGTTGCGTACAGCGCAGGCCTGCCAGGTGCCTCACGATGCCCGATCACCTCCACCCATCCCCTATCTTCCAATTGCTTGATCAACAATGAGCTGATGGTGACGCCACGGATGTCCTCCATGTCACCTCGGGTAACCGGCTGCCTGTAGGCAATAATGGCTAATGTCTCCAAGGTTGCACGGGTGTACTTGGGCGGCTTCTCGGGGTGCAATCTGTCCAGATATTCCCGCATTTCAGGACGGCTCTGGAATCGCCATCCACTCGAAACGCTCACTAACTCGACACCCCGGCCCACCCATTCTGTTTGTAACTCACTGAGCAAATTCTTCACAGTGTCAGCGCCAATTGCATCGGCAAACAATTCACGCAAAGCCTTGACAGTCAAAGGCTGTTGGGCACATATCAAGGCGGTTTCAAGTACACGCTTGGCATCGACCATATTCATAGTCTGTACGTAATGATGGAGAGCCGGAAAAAATGGCAGACCGGAAACGATCGCACCGACGGTAGGAAGGGCATTGGCCGCAACTTGACTACCCTACGAGAGACGTAGCTACAAACCTCCCGGTTTGCGAGCTTGATTGTACCCGAGGCCCAATTCAGCGCAAAGCGCCATGAAATCAGATGGCGGGCCACATTCAAATTCCAAAGACTCTCCCGAAACGGGATGATTGAATGCCAAACGGCAGGCGTGCAGAGCTTGACGAGTCATTTCCCCCAATACAGCTCCTCCGTATACCGCATCGGCCACCAATGGATGGCCGATGTGCGCCATATGGACCCGGATCTGATGGGTACGCCCCGTGTGCAAAATGCACCTGACCCAACAGGCTACTTGACTGTTGCTAATCAAACTGAAGTCTGTTTTCGCCTCTTTGCCGGATTGATGTGCCAGATCGACTACTGCCATTCGCAGTCGATTACGCGGATCTCGTCCGATAGGAGCATCGACTTCTTTCAATCGCGTCCAAGGCCAAGTCTTGTGTGCAATCGCGAAATATTGGCGACTTACTTCCCTCGCTGCAATTGCATTTACGAGAGCATCCATGGCAGTCCTTGATCGGGCCACCACCATCAATCCACTGGTGTCCTTGTCAAGCCGATGGACAATCCCCGCCCGTGGGACCAGCGCGGCATGCGGACTGTAGGCCAGCAGACCGTTCAGGAGTGTTCCGCTCCAATTTCCGGGCGCCGGATGAACCACCAACCCTGCTGGTTTGTTGATAACCAATACGTGTTCGTCCTCGTGGACCACGTCCAGAGCCATGGGCTCAGGCTTGAAGGCCTGGCTTTGCGGGGTTGGCTTGAGCTCCACAGTAAGCTCCTCGCCCACCTTTACCTTGCCCGAAGTCTTGGTAACGACTTTGCCATTAACTTGTACGAACCCGGATTCAATAAGCTGCTGGAGATAGCTGCGCGAAAACTCCTGAACACTGAATGCCAGTGCCCGGTCAAGACGCTCACCATGCAAAGAAGCGTCTAATGTGAAGCTGCGGAACTCTGCTTCGCTGGCGATATCAGACGCCTCATCCGCCTCTGCTTGCACAGAGTGCGCCGATATAATTCCAACGGTTTGATTCAAGAAAGTCCCCAAGATGCTGCGTGCGAAATTATCGGTCGTTTGTGCCACGATGCTGACGACCATGGCGACACTGCTGGCAGGTTGCTCCAGTGCACCGGTAGACAAAACGGCAGGAATGAGCCCCAACCGACTGTACGCCGAGGCCAAGGACGAGATGGGTGCATCCCAATGGGACAAGGCCGTACCGCTGCTTGAAAAGCTGGAGGCCAGAGCCGCTGGTACCCCACTCGCACAGCAAGCTCAGTTGGACAAAGCCTATGCACAGTTCAAGGCAGGTGAACAAGCCCAATCTTTGGCCACTTTGGAACGCTTCATCAAACTCCACCCTGCCAGCCCTGCATTGGATTACGCCATTTACTTGCGCGGCATCGTTAACTTCAATGACGACCTGGGCTTGCTGTCATCCATTACCCGTCAAGACCTCGCCGAACGGGATCAGAAGGCGGCCAAAGAATCTTTTGAATCATTCAAAGAGCTGACGACACGATTCCCTGATTCGAAATACGCACCAGATGCGCAACAGCGCATGAATTACATCGTGGGTTCCTTGGCGCAGTACGAAGTGCATGTCGCCAAGTACTACTACAAGCGTGGTGCGTATCTGGCTGCCGCCAACCGCGCACAGCAGTGCATTACTGATTACCGCGATGTTCCAGCCACTGAGGAGGCACTTTTTATCCTCTACAAATCCTACGACGCCTTGGGCATGGAACAGCTTCGTGACGATGCCAAACGTGTGCTTGAAAAGAACTTCCCCCAGTCCGACTTCCTGCTCAAAGGCGGGAAAGCTAATTCAGATCCATGGTGGAAGATTTGGTAAGCGCCTTGAGTTCTGCCTGAAACTGAGTGTCGTCCTTGACGATACGCATGACAGGCAAGGCTGACAGTAACTTGCGCCCGTAGCCCATGGAGCGCAGTCGTACATCGCACACCACCAGCACACCGCGGTCTGACTCCCTGCGGATCAGGCGCCCTACCCCTTGTCGTAAGGCTACGGCAGCCATGGGTAGCTGAACCTCATTGAAAGAGCTACCCCCAGCCTCATCCACTTGCTTACATCTGGCTTGGAGTAGCGGGTCATCCGGCGGAGCAAAAGGTATCTTGTCAATCAGCAGTAGTTGCAAGGTCCGGCCGGGAATGTCTACCCCCTCCCAAAATGAGGCAGAGGCCACCAACACACACCCTAATCCTTCCCGCTGCTGGAAGCGCTCCAGCAGTTCTCGCTTGGAGCTCTCACCTTGCACCAACACAGCCATATCCAGGTGAGGTGGAAGGAGCTTCCGTATCGTTTCACCAATCAAGCGCATAGCACGCAAAGTGGTAGTTAAAACCATGGTGCGTCCGCCAAGAATCTCTGCGCCTTCTGCTGCCAATGCAGCAACGCGAGTGCCATGATTGGGGTGAGACGGCGCAGGAATCGCGCCGGGAACGTACAGCGCGGCCTGATGCTCGTAATTGAAAGGACTTTCAACCTTCAAGACATTTGCACCATGGAGCCCTGCAGAGTTCACAAACCAAGCCAAATCTGAGCCGGGGCCCAAGGTTGCAGAGGTAAAAGTCCACGACACCCGGGAACCAGCCTCGAGTGCGCCCGTCACTTTGCTCCGCATCGCGTCTGATATGTCCATAGGGGACTCCACGAAGCGCAAACGAGTGCCGTTATCCATCCAACGGATCAATCCATCTTCCGCCGGAAGTGCTGCCCGATCCAAGTGATCTTTAAGTATCGACGCCCGTTCAGCCAAGGCGGCCAGCTCCTGGTGCGCATCAGCCACGCCTTGAAGCGCTTGCAATAGAGTGGCATGGGCCTGCAACAAGCGTCCCAGGCGACGCTCCCACAAACCAGGCGACAGTCCTTCCGGAACAAGGGCTTGCCATGGCAAGCGAGGGGTGTTTGCAGCGCTCTCCTGACACACTAATTGCATGTCCACAACCGCCATTTCCAGTTGCTCCACCAGCAGCTGCCAATTGGCCATGCCCCGTGCCCATTGCAAACCCACGAACACTACATCCCTTCCCAGATTGAGCAATTGCAGGGTCGACCATTGCCGCCCGAGAAATTGGACTCCGATGTCATTGAGCTGGTGCGCCTCGTCAAAAACCACCGCATTCACGGTCGGGAGAAGTTCAGCGACTCCGGATTCACGCACGTTAGAGTCCGCAAAAAACAAATGGTGGTTAATGACCACCACATCCGCGGCCATGGCATCCCGCCGCGCCTTATAGAGATGGCACTCCTGGTACCGTGGACACTTTGATGTGGTGCAGTTTTCACGGGTAGATGTGATCAGCGGAAGCAGCTGCTGCGACTCCTCCAGTGCCGGCACCTCTGAGACATCTCCGGTTCTGGTCGCCGTCACCCAGCTCTCCACCTGCCCCAACAAACGCAAGGGCGCAGCGCTTTGCAGGATTCCGGAATGGCGTGCATTGGCCAATCGGTGCAAGCACACATAACTGCTGCGCCCCTTTAGCAAAGCTACGCGTACCGGAATTTTCAGTATTTCCAGTAGCTCCGGAATGTCGCGCGTGAAAAGCTGGTCTTGCAACGCTTTGGTGGCCGTAGAGAGAAGCACCTTTTGTCCACTCAGCAAAGCGGGCACCAGATACGCAAAGGTCTTCCCAACGCCAGTACCGGCCTCTACGACCAAGACACCACAGTCCCGAATATTGCCAGCGACTGCAGCAGCCATATCTTGCTGTCCTTTACGGGGCAAATATTCCGGAACCGCATCTCCCAACAAGCCGCGGGGCGCAAATACTTCTGCGACTCGCTCCACCAACAGCGAAGTCATGCCGACTCATCCGGACTCAGGCTGCGCTCCAGTACTGTAATTTCATCGCGGAGGGCAAGACGCCTTTTCTTGAGTCGTTGCAACTGCAAATCATCGCGAAGCCTACCGGGCAGGTCCGCGCTGTCGATGCAGACATCCAATTCATGATGTGCCATCCTCAATTCGATAAGCCGGCGCCCGGGGGAATGAAGATTGGTTTCCAAAGGTAAAAGCGCCCCGCTAGGTGGTTAAACTGGTTGTCTGAACTGCGATGCATTCGATAATACGGCGAGTTGCATACGCTCGGCACCGATTTACCCCTTCAACTGCACACCATGTCCTCTGGCTATCGCCTCAGCGCCTCTACCGGCATCCACAAGGGTGACCGCGAATACCAGCAAGACCAGGTGTCTTTGTTTAAGCACCCCAGAGTGAACGGGTGTCTGCTGGCCATCGTCGCTGATGGCATGGGTGGACGTAGCGGTGGACGCAAAGCATCCGACCAAGTCATGCTGACGGCCAAGCAGTTATTCGAGCGTTATGACCCGGATACAGACGATGCCATCGCGACCTTGCGGCAGATGGTGCAAGAGGCCCACATCGTGATCAAGCTGACAGCCATCTCGTCTGAAGAGGAGCCGCACAGCACTCTCGCTGCGTTTTTGATCAATCCGGGTGGCGACTGTCACTGGGCCCATACCGGAGACTCCCGCGTGTACCAATTCCATGGCAACCGCTTCATCAAGCGGACCATGGATCACTCCTATGTGCAGGCGCTGGTCAATAGGGGGGAAATCACCGAAGAGCAGGCAGCCAGCCACCCGCAATCCAACATCTTGATGGGCTGTCTGGGTACTGAAAATGAGCCCCCTGTGGACTTCCACTTCATTCCCAAGTTGCGTACCGGTGACGTGCTGATGGCCTGCAGCGACGGCGTTTGGCACTACTTCAACAATGGCGAGCTAGGTTCCGTGTTGTCTACCCTTTCCGCGCGCGAAGCCACCGAATTTTTGATTGAAAAAGCACGCTCCCGGGCCCGGGGTGGTGGCGACAACCTGTCGGTAGTCATCGTCAAAGTGGAATCTTTGCACCACTAAGGCGTGGTCGGCAGGGGCTCCGCCCGGTCCTTTTTTTCCAGCAAGCGTTTTTCCAACTCCACTCTTCGACGAGCCGCCTCTTCCTGCTTGGCTTCAAATGCTGCCCGATTGGCGGCTGCCTGCTCGGGCGTGATAGGTGTTGCCTTGTCCATTGCCGGAGCAGCAGGCTTCGCAGGCGCCGGTGCTACTTTGGTTTCTGCCGGAGGCGCTGCCGGCTTACCTTGCGCTTCCAAGTTTCGCTGAAGCTCGTCCGCTTGCTTCTCATTCAATCGATCCAGTTGCTCACGGGTGCGTTCGGCACGCTGAGCATCCCGCAATACGAGTTCACGTTTCCGCAAGACTGCCGCTTGTGCGCGCCGCTGGGCGGCTACTTCAGACAGGCAGGCATTCACTGCAAAGCGCTCGTAACACAATGCCTCGGCATTGCGACTCTCGGCCTGCAATTTCGCGCGCTCAGCCTCGACTGCTTGGAGAGAATCGCCTCCTTGCGCAAGGGCTATAACGGACAAAAGCCCTAAGCAAATACCAAACAGAATGCGCATCATGTGAGTCGCGTATCCACCGTGCGACGCTCCAAATCCAAAAATTCTTTGGACTGCATTTCTGTCAACCGCGAAACGGTACGGGGAAACTCATGCGACATGGGACCCTCGGTGTACAAGCCTTCGGGCGCCACATCCGCAGACATGATGAGCTTGACGCGCCGGTCATACAGCACATCCACCAACCAGGTGAAGCGCCGGGCTTCCGATGCCATGCGCACCGGCATATGCGGCACACCACTGAGAAACACGGTGTGGAAGCGTGACGCAATTTCCAGATAATCATTTTGCGAGCGGGGCCCCCCACACAGCGTCTTGAAGTCAAACCACACAACGCCCCCCGCCTTGCGCATGGCGCTGATCTGGCGCGACTCAATATGCAACAGCGGGTCTTCATCATGCTGCTCGGCCAGCGCATTGAAGGTAGCCGTCATCGCGGCATCCGCTACCGCGCCATTGGGCACGTGGTAAAGCTTGGCATCCTCCAAGGTGCGACGGCGGTAATCCGTTCCGTTATCGACGTTGAGCACTTCCAGCTTGGCGTTCAACAGGGCAATGGCCGGCAGGATGCGGTCCCGGTGCAGGCCACCGGGATAAAGATCATCCGGCTTGAAATTCGAGGTCGTCACAAAACCCACCCCGTTGTCAAACAGGGCGTTGAGCAAACGGTGGAGGATCATGGCGTCGGTAATGTCCGCAACGTGGAACTCGTCAAAGCAGATCAAGCGGTAACGCTTGGACATGCGCTTACCCAACTCGTCCAGCGGATTCACCGTCCCTTGCAGGTTTACCAGTTCGTGGTGAACCTCACGCATGAACTCATGAAAATGCAAGCGGGTTTTACGCTTGAGCGGCACGGCATTGAAAAAGCAATCCATCAGAAAGCTCTTGCCCCGCCCTACCCCGCCGTACATGTACACGCCTCGCGGAATCTCAGGCCGGTTGATCAGCTTCTTGAGGGCATTCGAGCGTTTGGCTTTATAGACAGCCCAATCGTTGGCACAGCGCTCCAAGGCCTCCACGGCGCGCAACTGCGCCGGGTCGGCGGTGTATCCACGGGCCTTCAACTCCGCCTCATAGGCTTCTTTGACGCTCAATGCATGCTCCGGTATGCTACAAAAAGAGAAGCTGCTAGCGCACGAATGACGGGCGCTAGCAGCTTGTTTGGCTTACAACGATCAGAAGTTCAGCGTACGCTTGTCCACTGCCAACGCTGCTTCCTTGGTGGCTTCACTCAAGGAGGGGTGTGCATGACAGATGCGAGCGATGTCTTCCGCACTGGCCTTGAACTCCATGGCCACCACGGCTTCCGAGATCAACTCGGAGGCTTGTGGTCCAACGATGTGAACGCCCAGGATTTCGTCCGTCTTGGCGTCAGCCAGGAACTTCACGAAACCGGTGGTGTCGCCCAACGCACGTGCCCGGCCGTTTGCCAGGAACGGGAATTGACCCGCCTTGTAGGCGACGCCGTCCGCCTTGAGCTGCTGTTCGGTACGGCCAACCCATGCGATCTCGGGGCTGGTGTAAATGACCCAAGGGATGGTGTTGAAGTTCACGTGACCGTGTTGACCGGCAATGCGCTCAGCCACGGCAACGCCCTCTTCTTCCGCCTTGTGCGCCAGCATCGGGCCGCGCACCACGTCACCCACCGCCCAGACACCGGGCAGATTGGTTTTGCAGTCAGCGTCCACCACGATAGCGCCGCGCTCGTCCAGCGCCAAGCCCACAGCCTCGGTGTTCAGGCCGATGGTGTTGGGCACGCGGCCGATGGAGATGATGAGCTTGTCAACTTCCAAGGTTTGGGCTTCGCCCTTGGCGTTGGTGTAGGCAACGGACACGCCCTTCTTGCCGTTCTTGATTTCGCCGACCTTTACGCCCAGCTCAATCTTCAGGCCTTGCTTGGTGAACGCCTTGTGCGCTTCCTTCGCAACACCTTCATCCACGGCGCCCAAGAACACGGGCAGGCCTTCGAGAATGGTGACCTCGGAGCCCAGACGTTTCCACACGGAACCCATTTCCAGGCCAATCACGCCGGAGCCGATCAGGCCCAGCTTCTTGGGCACAGCACCAATGTTCAAGGCACCATCGTTGGACAGGATGTTGACTTCATCAAAAGGCGTGCCGGGCAGTGCGCGGGCATTGGAACCGGTGGCGATGATGATTTGCTTGCCGGTGATCGTTTCTTCCGCAGCGCCAGCCACCTTAATCTCGTAGCCACCTTCAGCAGCCTTGACGAAAGAGCCCCGGCCATGAAAGAACGCTATCTTGTTCTTTTTGAACAAGTACAGGATGCCGTCGTTGTTTTGCTTCACGACAGTGTTCTTGCGGGCAAGCATCTTGGCCACATCCATGCTCACACCTTTCACCTCGATGCCGTGCTCGGCAAAGTGGTGGTTGGCGTGGTTGAAGTGCTCAGACGATTGCAGCAACGCCTTGGAAGGAATGCAACCCACGTTGGTGCAGGTACCGCCGGGAGCGGGACCGCCAGCGGCATTCTTCCACTCGTCGATACAGGCCACATTGAAGCCCAGCTGGGCAGCGCGGATAGCGGCAATATAGCCACCGGGGCCGCCGCCAATGACGATCACGTCGAATTGTTTGCTCATGAATTTCTCGCTTCTAGTTCCAGAGATTCAGCAGGACCGCAGTGCCTGCTTCCAGAAACACCGCGGAACCGGCTTTGCCGGGCCGCTGGTGTTGCCCCCTGCAAGGGGGAGGCGGCAAAGCCGCCCGGGGGTGAGCCCGATCAGATATCAAACAGCAGACGTGCTGGGTCTTCCAGCGCTTCTTTCATGGCCACCAGACCCAGAACGGCTTCACGGCCGTCGATGATGCGGTGGTCATAAGACATGGCGAAGTAGTTCATGGGGCGAACCACCACTTGGCCGTTCTCGACCATGGCGCGGTCTTTGGTGGCGTGCACACCCAGAATGGCGGACTGGGGCGGGTTGATGATGGGGGTCGACATCATGGAACCGAAAGTGCCGCCGTTGGAAATGGAGAAGGTACCACCGGTCATTTCTTCAATGCCCAGCTTGCCGTCCTTGGCCTTCTGGCCGAACTCGGCAATCTTCTTCTCGATATCGGCGAAGCTCATCTGGTCTGCATTGCGCAGGATGGGCACTACCAAGCCACGGGGTGAGCCCACGGCGATACCGATGTCAAAGTAGCCGTGGTACACGATATCGGTGCCATCGACCGATGCGTTCAACACAGGGAACTTCTTCAGGGCGTGCACAGCAGCCTTGACGAAGAAGCTCATGAAGCCCAGCTTGACGCCGTGTTCCTTCTCGAAGCGCTCTTGCATGCGCTTGCGCATTTCCATGACCGGAGCCATGTTGATTTCGTTGAAGGTGGTCAGGATCGCGTTGGTGGACTGGGACTGCAGCAGACGCTCAGCCACGCGCGCACGCAAACGGCTCATGGGCACGCGCTGCTCAGGGCGGTCGCCCAGATTCACGGAAGGCGCCGCCACTTGAGGCAAGGACTTGGTGGGAACGCCCGTGGGGATTGCGGCAGCAGCTACCACTTTAGGAGCAGCCGCAGCGGCCAACACGTCACCCTTGGTGATGCGACCGTCTTTGCCTGTGCCTTCAACGCTGGAAGCAGCAATGCCGTTGTCAGCCAACAATTTGGCTGCAGCGGGCATGGCAACGCCTGCCTTGGAGTTGCCGGCTGCAGCAGCAGCTGCCACTGGGGCTGCGGCTGCCGGCGCAGCGGCGGGAGTGGCAGCAGCAGGTGCTACGGCACCAGCCACTGCAGCAGTGTCGATACGGGCGATCAGCTGCTCGGCAGCCACGGTAGCACCATCAGCAGCCACCAATTCCACCAGCACACCGGCTGCAGGAGCGGGCACTTCCATCACGACCTTGTCGGTTTCGACTTCGATCAGGATTTCGTCGACCGCAACTGCTTCGCCGACTTTCTTTTTCCATTGCAACAAGGTTGCTTCCGCCACAGATTCAGACAGCTGTGGGACTTTGACTTCTACGATTGCCATATCTAATTCTTTCCGTAATGTGTTGGGGGATGAAGTGCTGCTGACTTACTTGGTCAGAACAAAGCCCTTCAACTTGCCGAATGCGCCTTCAACCAGAGCCTTTTGTTGCTCTTGGTGCAAGTGGGAGTAGCCCACTGCCGGCGACGCGGACGCAGCGCGTCCGGAGTAGCCGAGCTTCTGGCCTTCCAACATGTTTTCGTGGATGTAATGCTGCACAAAGAACCACGCGCCCTGGTTTTGCGGCTCGTCCTGGCACCACACCACGTCGGTGGCATTGGGGTACTTCTTCAGTTCGTTCGCAAACGCTTTGTGCGGGAAGGGGTACAGCTGTTCCACGCGGATGATGGCCACGTCGTCCTGGCCCTTTTCTTCGCGCTTCTTCACCAGGTCGTAATACACCTTGCCGGAGCAGGCAATCACGCGCTTGACCTTGTCACCCTTGAGCTCCTTGCTCTCGGGAATCACGGTCTGGAAAGCACCCTTGGTGAACTCGGACAGCGGCGATGTCGCGTCCTTGTTACGCAGCAGGCTCTTGGGCGTCATGATGATCAATGGTTTGCGCAGGTTGCGCACCATCTGACGACGCAGCACGTGGAAGATCTGGCTGGCCGTGGTGGGCTGCACGATCTGCATGTTGGTGTCAGCAGCCAGTTGCATGAAGCGCTCCAGGCGTGCCGAGCTGTGCTCTGGACCCTGACCTTCGTAACCATGCGGCAACATCAAAGTGATACCATTCACACGGCCCCACTTCACTTCGCCGGACGCAATGAACTGGTCAATCACCACTTGGGCGCCGTTGGCGAAGTCGCCGAACTGGGCTTCCCAAATCACCAGGGTGTTCGGGTCGTTGGAAGCGTAGCCGTACTCAAAGCCCAACACCGCCTCTTCAGACAGGATGGAGTCGATCACCACGAACGGAGCCTGGTTGTCAGCCACGTTCTGCAATGGCACGTAGGTACCGGCATCCCACTTCTCGCGCTTCTGGTCGTGAATCACGGCGTGGCGGTGGGTAAAGGTACCGCGTCCGCAGTCTTCACCCGACAGACGCACGGGGTAGCCGCTGGCCACCAAGGATGCGAAGGCCATGTGCTCGCCCATGCCCCAGTCCACATTTACTTCGCCGCGGCCCATGGCTGCGCGGTCGTCGTAGACCTTTTTCACCAGCTGGTGGGGGGTGACGCTCTCAGGAATGGTCGTCAGCTTTTCGGACAGGCGCTTCCACTCGGTCAATGGAATGGCGGTGTCGCCAGCGTCAGTCCACTTTTTGCCGAGGAACGGAGACCAATCCACCGAGTACTTGCTCTTGAAGTTGGTCAGTACGGGGTCCACGGTGTGCTTGCCGGCATCCATGGCGGCGCGGTATTCCTTGACCATGGAGTCGCCAAGGTCTGCACCCAGGCCTTGCGCAGCCAACTTGTCGGCGTACAACTTGCGGGTGCCGGGGTGGGCGCCGATCTTTTTGTACATCAAGGGCTGAGTCAGGGAAGGTGTGTCCTGTTCGTTGTGACCCAACTTGCGGTAGCAAGTGATATCCACCACCACGTCCTGCCCGAACTCCATGCGGAACTCCAAAGCCAGTTGGGTCGCCAGCACCACGGCTTCCGGGTCATCACCGTTCACGTGCAACACGGGCGACTCGACCATCTTCACGATATCGGTACAGAACGCACTGGAGCGCATGTCGCGGGGGTCGGAGGTGGTAAAGCCGATCTGGTTGTTGATGATCAGGTGCACCGTACCGCCGGTGGTGTAACCACGGGTCTGGGCTAACGCCAAAGTTTCCTGGTTAACACCTTGGCCGCCAAAGGCCGCATCGCCGTGCACCAGCACGGGCAGCACTTGGGAGCCCTTGGGGTCATCACGGCGATCCATACGCGCACGCACAGAGCCCTCGACCACCGGGTTCACGATTTCCAGGTGAGACGGGTTGAACGCCAAGGACAGGTGAACGGGGCCGCCTGCGGTGGACACGTCCGAACTGAAACCCTGGTGGTACTTCACGTCACCAGCAGGCAGGTCTTCAGGGGCGGTGTGGTCAAACTCGGCGAACAGGTCCGCAGGCATCTTGCCCAGGGTGTTGACCAGCACGTTCAGACGGCCGCGGTGGGCCATCCCGATCACGATTTCCTGAATGCCCTTGGCACCGGCTTGCTGGATCAACTCGTCCATGGCGGCAATAAAGCTCTCGCCACCTTCGAGGGAGAAGCGCTTTTGGCCCACGTACTTGGTGTGCAAGTAGCGCTCCAAGCCTTCAGCCGCAGTCAGGCGCTCCAGGATGTGCTTTTTCTTTTCTGCATTGAACTGGGGCTTGCTGCGTATTGCCTCGAGCTTTTGCTGCCACCAGCGCTTCTGGTTCTGGTCGGTGGTGTACATGTACTCCACGCCGATGGTGCCGCAGTAGGTTTCGCGCAAAGCGTTCATGAGCTCACGCAGGCTCATGGACTCTTTGCCGAAGAATGTGTTGCTGATGTTGAAGACCGTTTCCTGGTCAGCATCGCTGAAGCCGTAGAAAGATGGCTCCAATTCAGGAATATCGTCGCGCTCAATGCGCTTGAGGGGGTCGAGATCCGCCCAGCGGGCGCCGACGTTGCGGTAAGCGGCAATCAATTGCTGCACTGCAGTGCGCTTGCGGCCCATCTCGGAGTCCGCGCCGCTGGCGACCACCGTTTGTTTCACACCTTTTTTTGCCAGATCAACGAAAGCGTTGATCACGGGCATGTGGGCTACGTCTTTCGATGTGGTGCCGTCCGCAGCGGGAACGTGCTGCAAAGCATCAAAGTAATCGCGCCAGGTATCGGGAACGCTACCGGGGTTGGCCAAGTAGTTCTCATACATCTCTTCGACATATGGAGCATTGCCACCGAACAGGTAGGTGTTGTTTTGGTAGGTTTGGTACACGGACGAGCCAGTGTTCGCACCATTGGAGCTGGAATCACTCATATTTCGCTGACCTCCGTTCCCCTTCAGGGAACATTAGCTGGTTAAAGCTGGTTAATTAACCTTCCGCGACACGGCTGAACCGATTGGCGGATGCGACTGTGGCATGGGAAGGGCCTTCATTGCAGGGCGGATTGTGCCACCGAATGATTTTTGGGGAAAGTAAAGTATGGGCGAGGGTATGCACTTCTTGCATACCCTCATGCCGATTCAAGCCAACAAATCACGGATCTGTTGAAGCGCTCCGGGATCTTCCATGGTGGTCAGGTCGCCGGGGTCACGCCCCTCACATACCGCCTGAATGGCGCGGCGCAGCAATTTGCCACTGCGCGTCTTGGGCAACACGGACACGAAACGCACCCGCGCTGGCCGCCCCACCGCACCAATGGTTTGGTCAACCACTTTCATGATCTCGCCTTCGAGTTTGAGCTTGGCAGCGTCGTCCACCAAACCGCTGGCATCCTTAACTACCGCAAACGCGACCGCCACCTGCCCTTTGAGCTGATCCGCCACGCCCACCACTGCCACCTCTGACACATTAGGGTGGCTGGAGATGCTTTCCTCAATTTCACGGGTCCCCAAGCGATGGCCGGCCACGTTGATCACGTCATCGGTGCGCCCCAGGATAAAGAAATACCCGTCCTTGTCGCGCACTGCCCAGTCAAAGGTGCTGTACAGCTGCTTGCCGGGAATGCTGCTCCAATAGGTTTTTACGAAGCGCGCATCGTCTTTCCAGACGGTTTGCATGCAGCCGGGTGGGAGCGGGCCTTCGATGGCGACTACGCCTTTCTGATCGGGGCCGGTCAGTTCTTCGGCCGTGTTCTCGTCGATCAGCTTGATGTTGTAGCCGTACATGGCCACGCCGGGGCTGCCGAACTTGCTGGGTGCTTTTTCCACGCCATTCGCAATGGTCAGGATGGGCCAGCCGGTTTCGGTCTGCCAATAGTTGTCGATGATGGGCTTGCCCAGGCTCTCGCTGATCCACTGTGCTGTGGGCTCGTCCAAAGGCTCGCCGGCCAGGAAAAGCGCCCGCAGGCTGGAAAGGTTGTACTTGGTTAGCATGGCAGGGTCCTGCTTTTTCAGCACCCGCACGGCCGTGGGGGCGCTGAACATCACCGTCACCTTGTACTTCTCCACCAGGCTCCACCAGACGCCTGCGTCGGGACGTGTGGGCAGCCCTTCGTACATGATGGTGGCCATGCCGGCAACCAGTGGCCCGTAAATGATGTAGCTATGCCCCACTACCCAACCGATGTCGCTGGTGGAAAAGTAGGTTTCGCCGGCGTTGCCGCAGAAGATGTGCTTCATGCTGGCAGCGAGGGCCACTGCATAGCCGCCGGTGTCGCGCTGCACGCCTTTGGGCTTGCCGGTGGTACCGCTGGTGTACAGGGTGTAGCTGGGATGGGTGGACTCCACCCACTCGCAGGGCACCACTGCATCCAGATGATTCAGGCGTTCAGCGCCCCACAGATGGTCGCGGCCGGCTACCAAATTCATAGCAGCCAGTTTGCGGTCCACCAACAATACTGCGGCCGGCTTGTGGCTGGAGGTGGCGATTGCCTCGTCCAGCAAGGGCTTGTACTCCACGACCTTGCCACCGCGTGAGCCGGCATCGGCACTCACGATGACCACAGGCGACGCATCTTCAATACGGGAGGCCAGCGACCCTGCTGCGAAGCCGCCGAACACGACGGTGTGGATCGCACCAATCCGTGCACAGGCCAACATGGCAAATGCAGCCTCCGCAATCATGGGCATGTAAATCAGGACCCGTTCGCCCTTCTTCACCCCCAATGACAGCAGCACAGCCGCCATGCGTTGCACTTCGGCGTGCAACTGGGCAAATGAATATACGACCTCCGAATTGGTTTCGGTGGACACCGCGATCAGTGCCGCCTGGTCCGGCCTCGTCGCCAAATGGCGGTCCACCGCGTTGTGGCACAGGTTGGTGGTGCCGCCCACAAACCACCTAGCAAAGGGTGGATTGCTGTAGTCACATACCTGGGCGGGTGCGGTTTTCCAATCTATCAGCCCTGCCTGCTCGGTCCAAAAGCCATCGCGGTCATCGATGGAACGGCGGTAGAAATCAGCGTAGCCTGTCATTGTTTGTCTCCGGTCGGGCCTATAAAACTGAATTCATAATTATGGAGAGCCAACTTGCTGCAAGCTGACTTTTCCACCGCCCGACACTCCACTCATCAACAAGCCGCAAAAAAAGCGGCAGTCATTTCAGACTGCCGCTTACTGAATGGAGCCGCCCCGCCGGCGCTCTGAACTTATTTGATCAGGGCCTGCGCCTCCTTGAATACAGGGTGCTCTGCGGTACGAATCCATTCAAAAGCCACCATCTCGGTAGTCACCAGCTCGGCGCCAGCGCCAGCCAAACGGTCGAAAGCAGCATCACGGTTGCGCTCGGTACGGGAGCTGCAGGCATCAGTGACTACCCAGACTTCAAACTCGTCTTCGAGCAAATCCAGTGCTGTTTGCATCAGGCAGACATGGGCCTCACAACCGGCAATCACGATAGCGCTGCGCTCAGACGCTGCAGGCTTCTGCAAATGCTTGGGCAAGCTGCGGGCATTGCCCTGCACCGGCTTGGCCGGCGGGCGGAGCCATTCGCCCAAACCCTCTTCAATGGCGCTGAACTGCATTTTGTTCAGAACCCGGGCTCGCGCCTCGTCCAAGGCGGCCTTCACTTCCGGCACGGTATTTCCCAAGCCGGAAGGGTATTGCTCTGTATAGAAAGCAGGCACTTCCAGCAAAGCGGCCAGCTTGGCCAAACGCACGGCGTTGGCCACCACCAATTCAGACTCGAACATGGCAGGCATCAAACGGGTCTGGTAATCCACCAGCACCAGCTGGCTCATGTCCACATCGATCAACATGGGGAAATCCTTCTCAAAAAACGTGGGGCGAGCATAACCGCCCCGCAGTGGCCCACTCAGCCGAACAAATCCACTTGCAACTTGACGGGGTCATCCTGCTCGGCCGGCGCTCTGCCTTCCAGCTGGGTCGCCAAGCGGTCGAGATAGAGCGCAAATCCATCAAAAGCCACGTCATTGATAGCAAACATGCGGCGCGAATCCCGTAACAACAGTACGCCCAACGCCGCAGACAACAGACCCGCCACCTCAGAGGGCAGCCGCGAATTCGCACGCCCTAGGCCCTCCAGAGCCTCTGCCACTGGCTCCAAAGACGTTTGCAAATCCTGAATCAATTGCCTCACCAGTGCCAGCTGAGGCTCGCCGGAACCGTCCGATGCCAGCAAATGGAGCACGATGCCCGTATCTCCGGGGCGGGCGAAAAAGTGCGCCAACCAGGCGTTGGCCCGCGCATGCAGCAAGGTGCCGGGGTTGGTTTTGGACAGTTTGGCTTGAGCCGCTGCCGCCCGCGCCCCTTGCAGGGTCTCTTGCAGCACTGCAGCCAGCAAAGCCTGCTTGCTCGGGAAATAGGCATACAGCGCGCCCGGCGTGTAGCCGGCACGTGCGGCAATCTCGCGGACACTGGCGGACTCCAAGCCGCCCTCAGCAATCGCCGCGCGCACTGCCTGCAGCACCAGACTGCGCCGTGTGTCTGCCAGTGCCTGTTGGCGCTTTAACTTGAGCTCCATCCGTCACACCCCGCGAAGAAAAGCCAATACGATCAAAGATTTTAACAAACATCGATTAATTTAAACAAATAACAAATAATTGAACGCTGTTTAATTATTCATCGCCGGATTTCGCCTAAATCCTTATAAATTCAGGATTCTTGAAGTAAATCAAATAGTTAAGTGTGTAACTGAAGGTGTCACATTACTTGACACATGGAGGCAAGCTCACTAGAGTGCGCCGATGCGTTTTGTTCTGCTCCTCACACTGCTGCTTTCCTTGGGCCTCGCGCACGCGGAACCGGCACCTGCTCCGGCCTCTGGCGATGAAATGTCCCGTTTCATCAATGACCGCGGCTTCCTGGCCCGCATCGGGGATGTCGGCAACAAGGTCACCAACCGTGCCTCCGAGCTGGTCATGAACTCCATGGCGTTTCTGGGCGTGCCCTACAAACGCGGCGGCACCCAAGCCGACACCGGTTTTGATTGCAGCGGCTTCGTGCGCGCCATCTACGAGCAAACCGCCGGCCTTTTGCTGCCCCGCCAAGCGTCCGAACAAGCCGCTGCCACCCAGAAAATCGACAAACACGAACTCCAACCTGGTGACCTCGTGTTCTTCAACACCATGCGCCGCGCGTTCAGCCATGTCGGCATTTACGTGGGCAACGGCAAATTCATCCACTCGCCAAAGCCCGGTGCCGAAGTGCGTGTGGAAGATATGGGCGTTAGCTACTGGGCCAAGCGTTTTGACGGCGCCCGCCGCGTGAACGCCGAAGAAGCCCAGCAGGCCCCTGCCCGCTAAGCCCGACAGTCACGCGGCGCAGGCCGTACCGGGTTCCCCATGAATCTGGATCTCTTCAGCGCAGAGGACACTGCGCCCTCAACTCCCTATGAGATTGCGCCCGGCGCCTGGGCTCTGCCGGGATTTGCTGTCATGCAGGCGGATGCGCTTTGGGCAGGTATCCAAAAGATCATCCAAATCCATCCGCTTCGCCACTTGGTTACCCCCGGTGGCTCGCGCATGTCGGTCGCCATGAGCAACTGCGGCGATTTGGGGTGGGTCAGCGACGCAGCCGGCTACCGCTATCAGGGCACAGACCCGCTCACGCAAACTCCGTGGCCGGCAATGCCCCAGGGTTTCCGGGAAATGGCCATGTCGGCCGCCGAACATGCCGGATACCCTGCGTTTGAGCCTGACGCCTGCCTGATCAACCGCTATGCCCCCGGCGCGCGCATGTCCTTGCACCAGGACAAGAACGAACGCGACTATGCTGCCCCCATCGTCTCGGTGTCGCTGGGCCTGCCTGCCGTATTTGAGCTAGGTGGCTTGGAGCGTGGCGACAAGGTACAACGCCTGAGCTTGCAACATGGCGATGTGCTGGTCTGGGGCGGGCCGGCGCGACTCCGTTTCCATGGCGTACGCACAGTAGACCCCGGCCAGCACCTGCTCACCGGTGCCCACCGGTTCAACCTGACCTTCCGCAAGGCAGCCTAGGGACAACCCCAAGGCGCTTTGGGGAGCGCGCTCAAAACGCAGCGCAGGTGACAGCAGGTCGCTGCACAAGCCCCCACAATGCCGCCTGTAATCTGTGTGGGCAGTACAACCGTTCCCTGGAGACCGTCCACACTCCCCTCTTTCTGGAGCCCCGAATGAACTCACCGTTTCAAGATGCCGACCCGCAACTGATGCAAACCACCTTCGAGGCTCAGCGGGCCACTGCGCTGGCCTGGCGCCAGTCCACCGCGGCCGAGCGCATTGAACGTTTGGAGCGGCTGCGCACCAGCTTGCTCGCGCACAAAGAGGCCCTCTACGAAGCCTTTGCCGCCGACTTTCATAAACCCCGCTTTGAAGTGGACGGCACCGAAATCGTGCCCAGCCTGGACGAAATCCGCCACAACATCAAATGCCTCAAGGGCTGGATGCGCCCTACCCGCATCCGCGCCACCGAACTCACCATGGGCAACAGCGCCCATGTGCAGAACCAGCCCCGCGGCCGCTGCCTGATCATCGCGCCCTGGAACTACCCCCTGTACCTGATGCTCAGCCCGCTGGTGTCCGCCTTGGCGGCAGGCAACACCGCCATCCTCAAGCCCTCGGAGATGGCGCCGCGCGTGGCCCAGGTGCTGGCCAGCATCGTGGCCAAGGCCTTCCCTGCGCATGAAGTGGCTTTGTTTGAAGGGGCACTGGCCACCTCGCAAGCCCTGCTGACCATGCCGTTTGACCACATCTTCTTTACCGGCTCACCCGCCGTGGGCAAGGTGGTGATGGCGGCTGCGGCCAAGAACCTGACCAGCGTAACCCTGGAGCTGGGCGGCAAGTCCCCCACCATCGTGGACGAGACTGCCGACCTGCAAAAAGCGGCTGAAACCATCATGTGGGGCAAATTCGTCAATGCCGGCCAGACCTGCGTGGCACCCGACTACCTGTATGTGCACGCCTCGGTGCGCGATGCATTTGTGGCCGCCTGCCAGGCCGTCATCAAAGCCCGCTATGGCGACAGCGCCCAGAGCCAGCGCAGCAACGCGGATTTCACCCACATCATCAACCAGCGCCATACCCAGCGCATTGAAGGCCTGCTCAAAGACGCCACTTCGCGCGGCGCACGGGTGCTGAGTGGCGGCGAGGTGGACACGGCTGGAAACTACATTGCTCCCACCCTGGTCGACAACGTGCCCATGGACTCCACCCTGATGCAGGAGGAAATCTTCGG
Organism: Curvibacter sp. AEP1-3; assembly: GCF_002163715.1. Classification (GTDB taxonomy): domain Bacteria; phylum Pseudomonadota; class Gammaproteobacteria; order Burkholderiales; family Burkholderiaceae_C; genus Allorhodoferax. Next base: position 226,221 of record NZ_CP015698.1, on the reverse strand, counting down.
CCCGGTGCTGCCCATCATTCCCTACACCGACCTGCAGCAGGTGATTGCCTCCATCAATGCCGACCAAAAGCCGCTGGCCCTGTATATCTGGAGCAGTAACCAGAGCAACATTGACACCGTGCTCACCAACACCAGCTCCGGCGGCGCCTGCGTGAACCACTGCGTGCTGCACGTGGCCCACGGCAACCTGCCCTTCGGCGGGGTCAACAACTCCGGCATCGGCAGCTCGCACGGCATTTACGGCTTCAAGGCCTTCTCGCATGAACGTGCGGTGCTCAAGGGCGGCTGGCTGCCCAGCATCCGCATGTTCTTCCCGCCCTACACAGCGGGCCGCACCAAGCTGCTGAACTTCCTGGTGAGCTGGGTCAGCCGCTAGACGTTTGAGACGGCGCCGGGGTGGTATCGTGCGGCGATGAAAACACAGATAGACCACCTCGTCGTTGCAGCCCACACCCTGGAGCAGGGTGTGCAATGGTGCGAAGCCACACTCGGGATCACCCCGGAAGCCGGCGGCGAACACAGCCAATTCGGCACCCACAACAAGCTCTTCAAGATCGCCACGCCCGCCCACCCGCTGGCGTATTTCGAGATCATTGCCATCAATCCCGGCGCCAAAGGCCCGGCCAACCCCCACGCCAAACGCTGGTTTGACCTAGACAACCCCGAGCTTCGTGCCGCAGTGGCCCAAGAGCCGCGACTGGTGCACTTTGTGGCCGGCACCGATGAACTGCAAGCCGCCCGCATTGCCCTCAAGAACATCGGCATCGACCGCGGCCCGGCCATGCCCGCCAGCCGCCACTCGCGCAAAGGCGTGCTGCACTGGCAAATCACGGTGCGGGAAGACGGTTACCGACTGTTTGAAGGCTGCCTGCCCACACTCATTCAATGGGGCAAACCGGACGATGCCGAGCCCCTGCGCCTGCACCCGCGCAACAGCCTGCCGCGTAGCCGTGTCAGCCTGGACAGCATCGGGGTGAGCCACCCGAGCGCGGCCAAACTGCAAGCCGCTTACGCGGCCATCGGTCTGGAAGGCGTGGCCATCTCGGAAGGCCCGGCCAACCTGAGCGCCACGCTCAAGACGCCCAAGGGCCTGGTCACGCTGAACAGCATGGGCATTTAGCCTGCGGATGTTGACGGAGATTTGCTCTTCTTTTGATAGCTGCTCGCGCAGATTCCACGGGCGCTAGCAGCCATTTTGACCATGAATCGCAAGCGTACACCGCCTCTGCCTGCCGACCCAAGCGACTCTGAGTCCGACGCTGATCTCACAGTCATCGGCCAGTTCCGCCCCCGCATCACGTTGATGACGCTGGGCCGGGGCGAAGGCTTGCTGGGCCTCAAGCCCCAGGGCAAGCTGGGCCCCCGGGGCGACAGCGTGACGCTCGCGCAGTTCGACTGGACCTACCGCACCCCGGCCGGCGACCGATGGGAGACGCCCGCCCCCAGCTCCATCCTCAACAGCCGCCCGGCGGAGTTCGAAGACCTGTTCGACACCGGCGGCCCAGTGCTGCGCCTGCAGCGCAACCTGGTGGCCGAGGCCGACGCCATGGACGCGGTGTGGGACATGGGCTTTGTGCCGCTGGCGGACACCACCTTCCAGTGGCGCAGCCAGAAGCAGCGCCCGCATCTGGGCAGCGTGTGGACGCTGCCGCAGGAAGAGCATTTTGGCGACTTCTGGGCCGACCAGGTGCCCCAACTGCAAGCACAGGGCTGGACGGTGGTGGTGCAACCCGGCTTTGCGCACGAAAGCGTGCCCGTGGAGCGCTGGAGGCTCATCCTCAGCCCCGACACCGGCGAGGTGCTAGGCAAGGAGCTGGACAGCCCCTTGGTCAAACCCGCGCGCGGCGTCGAAAAGCTGGCCCTGCCCGGGCGCGAAGGCGAATGGCTGCTGAGCCTAGGGATTGAGATTGAGGGCGAGACACTGGACCTCGCCCCCATGCTGGCCAACCTCATCAAGCACGACCCGCGCTGGCTGATCCACAACTACCTCGACACCTTGGACGACCTCGCCACCGTGTCGCTGCGTGCGCCGGGTGGCAAGCGCATCGACGCCGAGGCAGGCCCGCTCAAAGCCATCGTCGGCGCCATGGTGGATTTGCTGACCGACCCGCAACGCATGGCGCCCAAGGGCCCCATCCAGCTCGGCGCGTGGGAAGCCCGCCGCATCAACACCCTGCGCGCCAGCTTGCTGGACGCCTCGCGCGTGGGCGCCCATCAAGGCTGGCAGTTAGAGGGCGATGCGGGCTTGGCCGCTCTCGCCAAGCGCCTGCACAGCATAGGCCAGCCCCAGCCGGTAGCTGCACCTACCGGTTTGCAGGTACAACTGCGCCCATACCAACTCGAAGGCCTGGCTTGGCTGCAATACCTGCGCGCGCAACATTTGGGCGGCATCTTGGCCGACGACATGGGCTTGGGTAAAACCGCCCAGGCGCTGGCCCATGTGCTGCTGGAGAAGCAAGCTGGCAGGCTGGACCGCCCGGTGCTGGTGGTGCTGCCGACCTCACTGCTGTTCAACTGGCAGGCCGAGGCCCGCCACATGGCGCCGGATTTGCAGGTGCTGAACCTGCACGGCCCGGACCGCGCCGCGCTGTTTGCCGACATGCCCGCACACGACCTGGTGCTCACCACCTACCCGCTGCTGTGGCGCGACATCGATGTTTTGGCCGCGCAGCCTTTTCATCTGGTCATTCTGGATGAGGCGCAGATGGTCAAAAACGCGGCCAGCCGCAGCGCCCGCGCCCTGCGCCAACTGCAAAGCCGCCACCGCCTGTGCCTGACCGGCACGCCGCTGGAAAACCACCTAGGCGAACTCTGGGCGCAGTTCGACTGGCTGATGCCCGGCTTTCTGGGCGACCAGCGCAGCTTCGCCGCCCGCTGGCGCAAGCCGATTGAAGAGAACGGCGAAACGGTGCGCGCAGCCCTGCTCGCCAAGCGCGTGCGCCCCTTCATCCTGCGCCGCCGCAAGCAAGACGTGGCCACCGAGCTGCCACCGCGCACCGAAGTCATCCAGCGCGTGCAACTGCAGGGGCGCCAACGCGAGCTGTACGAGAGCGTGCGCGTGGCCGCCGACAAGCAGGTGCGCCGCGTGCTGCAACGCCAAAACTTTGCCGGCGCGCAGATCAGCATCCTCGATGCGCTGCTCAAGCTGCGGCAGGTGTGTTGCGATCCCTACCTGGTGAAGGGCAGCGATATCGCGCCCGACATGGAGCGCGCCAAACTGCATGCGCTCACAGACCTTTTGGTCCCGCTGGTCGACGAAGGCCGCCGCGTGCTGGTGTTCTCGCAGTTCACCGAGCTGCTGGAGCTGATTGCCGATGCGCTCTCCGCACTGCGCCTGCCGTTTTTGAGCCTGACCGGCAACACCCGCCCCGCCCAGCGCGGAGACGTCGTGCAGCGTTTTCAAAACCAAGAAGTGCCGGTGCTGCTGGTCAGCCTGAAAGCCGGAGGCGTCGGGCTCAACCTCACCGCCGCCGACACCGTCATCCACATGGACCCGTGGTGGAACCCTGCCGTGGAAGAACAAGCCACCGCCCGCGCCCACCGCATCGGCCAGGACCAGCCGGTATTTGTCTACAAGCTGGTGGTGGAAGGCAGCATCGAAGGACGCATGCTGGAACTGCAGGCCCGCAAACTCGCGCTGTCGGACAGCGTGCTCGGCCATGACGCAGAAGGCGCTGCCAAGTTTGACGAAGCCGACCTGCAAGCGCTGCTGGCGCCGCTGGGCGCGCTCATGGAGCAAGGCCAAACAGCAGAAGAAGCCGCGCGGCGCTGGGGGCGGACCGGGAGCCGGGTGGAAGGCGCTTAGGCATCAAATCGGCCTCTAGCGCCCATGGAATGTGCGCGAGCAGCTACTGAATCAATAGCACTACGTCGATCCACATGAGCATTAACCGCTTCACCAGTGCTATCGCGTCCCCCGAAGACACTACCGTATAGTCCTGCCCATTCATCCCAGCCCCGCCATGTCTGATTCGCAGTCCACCACTCACCCAGCCGTTAGCGCTTCCATCCCCCTGCAAGCCGAACCCGGCCATCTGATCCGGCGGGCGCACCAGTTGGCGGTGGGCACGTTTGCCAAAACGCATGGCAAGCAGATCACTCCGGTGCAATACGCCGTGTTGCGCGCGCTGCAAGATGCGCCGGGCATGGACCAGGTGACGCTGGCGGACCGGGTGGCGCTGGACACATCGACGACTGCCGACATTGCTGCGCGGCTGGATGCCAAGGGCTGGATCGTGCGGGAGCTGCTGCCCCGCCGCCAGCGCGCCCTGCGCCTCACGCCTGAGGGCGAGGCGGTGCTGGCCGAGATGCTGCCGCGCGTGGCGCCCATGTACGGGCAGTTACTGGACGCGCTGGAGCCCGCCGAGCGCGAGGAGTTTTTGCGCCTGCTGCGCAAGTTTGTGCACTTGAACACGCCAGCCCCCGAGGACGATGCCGATATGCCGGACCAGCCGTCCGACAGCGCATAGCCCAAAGCCCCCGACCTCGACCTCGACCCCGACCCCAACCCCGACCAGCCATCGGATTCATCCCTTTTCAAGGGAAAACCCTCATCCCCAGCCCCTAGCCGTGGAATTGACTTCGGTCTATGATTCCCGTCATTCAGCATACTGAATGAAGATTTCCCATCCAAGGAGCCAAGCCATGTTTCCTCTCAACACCTGGTACGTTGCTGCCCGCAGCGAAGAGATCCCTTCTGACCGCCCCTTGGGCCGCCGCATTTGCAACATCCCCATGGCGCTGTTCCGCAACAGCGCGGGCGTGCCCGCCGCGGTGGAAGACTTCTGCCCGCACCGGGGCGCCCCGCTCTCGCTGGGCAAGGTCGAAGGTGACACGCTGGTCTGCGGCTACCACGGCCTGGCCATGGGCTGCGACGGCAAAACCGTGTCCATGCCCTGCCAGCGCGTGCGCGGCTTTCCGGCCAACCGCAGCTTTCCGCTGCACGAAGAGCATGGTTTTGTGTGGGTGTGGCCCGGCGAAGCAGCCAAGGCCGATGTGGCCAGCATCCCCAAGTTTGAATGGCTGGGCAACCCTCAGTTCGGGTACGGCGGCGGCTTGTACGAGATTGCCTGTGACTACCGCCTGATGATCGACAACCTGATGGACCTGACGCACGAAACCTATGTGCACAGCACCAGCATCGGCCAAAAGGAAATTGACGAAGTGCCCTGCCAAACCCGCGTGGACGGCGACCATGTGATCACCGAGCGCTACATGGAAGGCATTGAGGCGCCGCCCTTCTGGAGGATGGCGCTGCGCATGAACGGCCTGCCCGACGACCAGTTGGTGGACCGCTGGCAGATCTGCCACTTCACGCCGCCCAGCCACATCATGATTGAGGTGGGTGTGGCGCTGCAGGGGCACGGCGGCTATAACGCGCCCGACGAGTACAAGGCCGCGAGCTGGGTGGTGGACTTCATCACCCCCGAGACGGACACCAGCATCCACTACTTCTGGGGCATGGCGCGCAAGTTCAAACCGCAAGACACCGAGCTGACGGCGCAGATTCGCACCGGCCAGGGCAAGATTTTTGCGGAAGATCAGGAGATGCTGGAGCGCCAGCAACAAAACCTGCTGGCCTACCCCGAGCGCAAACTGTTGATGCTGAACATTGACACCGGTGGCGTGCAATCCCGCAAGGTGATTGACCGCGTGGTGGCCGCAGAGCGCAACCCGGCTGCGGCAGAGGCGGCGGCATGAGCGGGCCCACCCAGACCCCAGTGAGCACGCCTGCAACGTTGCAGGTCAAGGTAGCAGCCAAGCGCACTGAAGCGCAGGACATCTGCAGCCTGGAACTAGTGGCCGCAGACGGCGGCGCCCTGCCCGCCTTCACCGCCGGGGCACACATTGACGTGCACCTGCCCAATGGCCTGGTGCGCCAGTATTCGCTGAGCAACGCGCCGAGTGAAACGAACCGTTATGTGATTGGTGTGCTGCGCGATGCAGCGTCCCGCGGCGGCTCCACCGCCGTGCACGACCTGGTGGCCGAGGGCAGTGTGCTCACCATCTGCGCGCCACGCAACCTTTTCCCCCTGGACGGCGCGGCACCCCACCACCTGCTACTGGCCGGTGGTATCGGCATCACGCCCATGCTGGCGATGGCAGAACAGCTGGCGGCGACCGGCGGCGCTTTCACCCTGCACCACTGTAGCCGCAGCCGTGCACGCGCCGCGTTTGTGGAGCGGCTGGCTGCAGCGCCGTTTGCAGCACACACCCACCACCACTTTGACGATGGCGATGCGGCACAGAAACTGGACATTGCCGCCACCCTGCAAAGCGCCCCGGCATGCACCCACTTGTATGTGTGCGGCCCGCAAGGCTTTATGGACGCGGTGCTCAGCGCAGGCCGCGCCGCCGGCTGGCCCGAAGAACGCTTGCACCGCGAGTACTTTGGTGCTGCCCCCACCGCCAAAGCCGACGACGGAAGCTTTGAGCTGGAGATAGCCAGCACCGGCAAGGTCATCAAGGTGCTGCCTGACCAGACGGCACTCGAGGCGCTGCACGCAGGCGGCATCGACATCCCCATGTCGTGCGAGCAAGGCGTGTGCGGCACCTGCCTCACCCGCGTCAAAGCCGGCATGCCTGACCACCGCGACCAGTACCTCCTGCCCGAAGAACAGGCTGCGAACGACCAGTTTCTGCCCTGCTGCTCCCGGTCGAAGAGCGCGCGTTTGGTGCTGGATTTATAGCCAAATCTGCGTCTGGCGCTCGTGCAATATGCGTGAGCAGCTCCTGAATTAGTAGCACAAGCCGCCCCTGAGGCGGCTTTTTTTCGGTGCGTCCGGCAGGACGCTCTCACTAGGAGGTGAAAGACCTCTACTCGCCCTGCAAGGGGAAGGGTTAGCCAATGGCAAGGGCTTCGCGGGCGACTGCGAGTCTGAAGGAAGCCGGATGGCAAAGCGCTGGTTCGACGAACAGGAAGCGGATATGAGGCGCCACAGGGGGGTAAGGAGTCCGAAATCTCTGAAGCCCAAAACTTGCACGGAACTCTGTGGCGTAGATCCGACGGACATAAGCGTGAAAGTGGGTGCGTAATACCCGGAGAGATCTGAGTGTGGTGCCCGTAAGGGCTACCGGCCATCGAAAGGTGACGGGAGGCTCGCTCAGAAGTCAGCAGAGGGCATAGTAGGTGCAACCCAAGGTGATGAGCCACAAGAGGCGGCACCGAAGGCCCGAACAAGTGGAAACGAGAGTAGGAACGAAGTCACTCGATGCCAATCGATGAAGCAGAAGCCCTCGCAAGAGGGGCCCACAGCGAAGGAACCGGACGGAATCTGGGGAGTGCGCACGTGGGTGCTGAGGTGGGTACGGCGTACGTCGAGCAACCGAAATCGGAGAGAGACCGGCTCATGAGCCGAGTCGTGGATCGCGACAACATGCAGCTCGCTTACAGCCGAGTCATGAAGAATCGCGGCGCACCCGGCATTGACGGAATGCGCTGTGAAGACCTCAAGACGTGGCTCAAAGTGAACTGGTCGCAAGTAAAGAAGTCGTTACTGGATGGAACCTACCGCCCCCAAGCGGTACGTCGGGTGGACATACCCAAGCCGCAAGGCGGGGTACGCACGCTCGGAGTGCCCACGGTGGTGGACAGGCTGATTCAGCAGGCGCTACATCAGGCGATGCAACCCCTGTTTGAACCTACCTTCTCGCAAAGCAGCTACGGCTTCAGACCGGGGAAAAGTGCGAAGCAGGCGGTAAGCAAAGCGGCAGAGTACATCCGTGGCGGCAAGCGCTGGGTGGTGGACATGGACCTGGAGAAATTCTTCGACCGTGTCAACCACGACGTGCTGATGGCGCGGGTGGCACGCCAGGTACAGGACAAAACCGTCCTGAGCCTGATACGCAGGTTTCTGGAGGCCGGGATGATGGCCAACGGGGTAGAGACACCACGGTACGAGGGTACACCGCAAGGCGGCCCCCTGTCACCACTACTGTCCAACATCCTGTTGACTGATTTAGACCGGGAGCTAGAGGCACGCAAGCTGCTGTTTTGCAGGTATGCGGATGACTGCAACATCTACGTGAGCAGTCAGCGGGCGGGCCAACGCATCATGGAGGGCATAAAGAGGTTTCTTGCAAACCGGCTCAAGCTCACTGTGAACGAGACCAAAAGTGCGGTTGAGCGGCCATGGAAACGCAAGTTTCTGGGATACAGCGTGACAGCACAACGAGCCAGCAAAATCCGAATAGCCAAGGAAAGCACGCAACGCCTGATGCACGCCGTGCGCACATACTGTGCACAGGGACGGGGCAGGCCACTGCCCCAGACCATCGAAAAGCTAAATCCGGTTTTACGGGGATGGATGAACTACTTCAGCCTGACCCAGAGCCACAAGCCCATCGAAGCACTGGATATGTGGGTACGTAGACGGCTACGCGCCCTGATGTGGAGGCAATGGAAAAGGACAAAGACGCGGGAATCCAAAATGCTCGCACTCGGGCTCGATGCCCAGCGGGCATGGAAGTCCAGCGTCAATGGCCATGGTCCATGGTGGAACGCCGGTGCCAAACACCTGCGCCAAGCTCTCCCGACGAAATACTTCACGCAACTCGGGCTGGTCTCGCTGGTGGCAACCCACCAGCACCTCCAGCGTCCTACTTGAACCGCCGTATGCGGAACCGCACGTACGGTGGTGTGAGAGGGCTGAGGGGGTAACCCCTCACCCTACTCGATGTGCGTCCGGCAGGACGCTCTCACTAGGAGGTGAAAGACCTCTACTCGCCCTGCAAGGGGAAGGGTTAGCCAATGGCAAGGGCTTCGCGGGCGACTGCGAGTCTGAAGGAAGCCGGATGGCAAAGCGCTGGTTCGACGAACAGGAAGCGGATATGAGGCGCCACAGGGGGGTAAGGAGTCCGAAATCTCTGAAGCCCAAAACTTGCACGGAACTCTGTGGCGTAGATCCGACGGACATAAGCGTGAAAGTGGGTGCGTAATACCCGGAGAGATCTGAGTGTGGTGCCCGTAAGGGCTACCGGCCATCGAAAGGTGACGGGAGGCTCGCTCAGAAGTCAGCAGAGGGCATAGTAGGTGCAACCCAAGGTGATGAGCCACAAGAGGCGGCACCGAAGGCCCGAACAAGTGGAAACGAGAGTAGGAACGAAGTCACTCGATGCCAATCGATGAAGCAGAAGCCCTCGCAAGAGGGGCCCACAGCGAAGGAACCGGACGGAATCTGGGGAGTGCGCACGTGGGTGCTGAGGTGGGTACGGCGTACGTCGAGCAACCGAAATCGGAGAGAGACCGGCTCATGAGCCGAGTCGTGGATCGCGACAACATGCAGCTCGCTTACAGCCGAGTCATGAAGAATCGCGGCGCACCCGGCATTGACGGAATGCGCTGTGAAGACCTCAAGACGTGGCTCAAAGTGAACTGGTCGCAAGTAAAGAAGTCGTTACTGGATGGAACCTACCGCCCCCAAGCGGTACGTCGGGTGGACATACCCAAGCCGCAAGGCGGGGTACGCACGCTCGGAGTGCCCACGGTGGTGGACAGGCTGATTCAGCAGGCGCTACATCAGGCGATGCAACCCCTGTTTGAACCTACCTTCTCGCAAAGCAGCTACGGCTTCAGACCGGGGAAAAGTGCGAAGCAGGCGGTAAGCAAAGCGGCAGAGTACATCCGTGGCGGCAAGCGCTGGGTGGTGGACATGGACCTGGAGAAATTCTTCGACCGTGTCAACCACGACGTGCTGATGGCGCGGGTGGCACGCCAGGTACAGGACAAAACCGTCCTGAGCCTGATACGCAGGTTTCTGGAGGCCGGGATGATGGCCAACGGGGTAGAGACACCACGGTACGAGGGTACACCGCAAGGCGGCCCCCTGTCACCACTACTGTCCAACATCCTGTTGACTGATTTAGACCGGGAGCTAGAGGCACGCAAGCTGCTGTTTTGCAGGTATGCGGATGACTGCAACATCTACGTGAGCAGTCAGCGGGCGGGCCAACGCATCATGGAGGGCATAAAGAGGTTTCTTGCAAACCGGCTCAAGCTCACTGTGAACGAGACCAAAAGTGCGGTTGAGCGGCCATGGAAACGCAAGTTTCTGGGATACAGCGTGACAGCACAACGAGCCAGCAAAATCCGAATAGCCAAGGAAAGCACGCAACGCCTGATGCACGCCGTGCGCACATACTGTGCACAGGGACGGGGCAGGCCACTGCCCCAGACCATCGAAAAGCTAAATCCGGTTTTACGGGGATGGATGAACTACTTCAGCCTGACCCAGAGCCACAAGCCCATCGAAGCACTGGATATGTGGGTACGTAGACGGCTACGCGCCCTGATGTGGAGGCAATGGAAAAGGACAAAGACGCGGGAATCCAAAATGCTCGCACTCGGGCTCGATGCCCAGCGGGCATGGAAGTCCAGCGTCAATGGCCATGGTCCATGGTGGAACGCCGGTGCCAAACACCTGCGCCAAGCTCTCCCGACGAAATACTTCACGCAACTCGGGCTGGTCTCGCTGGTGGCAACCCACCAGCACCTCCAGCGTCCTACTTGAACCGCCGTATGCGGAACCGCACGTACGGTGGTGTGAGAGGGCTGAGGGGGTAACCCCTCACCCTACTCGATTCTATTACAGGGCCGATCGGGAAAACCCTAGAACTTTTGGAGGCGCAATCGCCCCACAATCCGGCCAACTGGTCTTACCAATTTACCTTTTAGCCAATCAACGTATGCCGTTTCAACCCATAGAGCCCCGCCGGCTGTACCGCCAGATTGCGGACCAGCTGCGCCAACTCATCCAGACCGGCGAATTCGCGGTGGGCAGCAAGCTGCCGGCCGAGCGCGACCTGGCCACCAAGATGGGTGTATCCCGCCCGTCCGTGCGTGAAGCGCTGATCGCGCTGGAAGTCGAAGGCCTGATCGAAGTCCGCATGGGCTCGGGCATCGTGGTCATCGGGCGCGAAAGCGTGCGTATGCTGGACAACGCGCCCGGCCCGCTGGAAATCATCCGCGCCCGCCAATTGATCGAATGCGAGCTGGCTGCCTTGGCCGCCAAAAGCACCGACCCCACCCTGGTGCCTGAGCTGCTGGAAACCCTGCGCGACATGGAAGCCGACATCGCCGCCCGCACCCTGCCCATACGCGGGGACCGCGCCTTTCACATCCGCATTGCGCAGGCCAGCGACAACAGCGCCTTGCAAGCAGTAGTCACCCAGCTCTTTGACGAACGCAATGGCCCCCTGTTCCAAAAACTGGGCGGCCACTTTGAGCGCGAAGCCACCTGGAAAGCCGCGGTGGACGAACACCGCGCCGTGGTCGACGCCATTGCCGCGCACGACCCCGACATGGCACGCGCTGCCATGAGCGGCCACCTGGACCATTCGCACGAACGCTTCTCTGCCGGCTGGACCACCCCCACCGACGCCTGACCCGACCGGACACCCTGACCATGAGCCTTGCCTGCACCTTGAATGGCCCGCTGAACCTCAGCGTGGAACACCACGACACCCAGAACCCCGGCCCCGGCCAGGTGCGGGTGCGGCTGGGCGCGGGCGGCATTTGCGGCTCCGACCTGCATTACTACCAGCACGGCCGCGCGGGCATTTTCGCGATCCGCGCGCCCTTTGTGCCGGGGCATGAAGCCTCGGGTGTGGTGGATGCGGTGGGCGACGGGGTTACCAGGGTGAAGGTCGGCCAGAAAGTGGCTGTCAACCCGGCCCACCCCTGCGGTGTGTGCCCCGCCTGCCGGGCCGGACGCAGCAACCTGTGCGAGAAGATGGTGTTTCTGGGCAGTGCGGCCATCTTCCCGCACATCCACGGCTTCTTCCGTGAGCACTTTGTGATGAATGAGGCCCAGCTCACCGCCATTGATGAAGATGTGAGCCTGGGTGAGATTGCCTGCGCCGAGCCGCTGTCGGTGGGACTACATGCCGTGCGCCGCGCAGGCGAAGTGCTGGGTGCCACGGTGCTGGTGACCGGGGCAGGCACTATCGGCTGCATGTCGGTGATTGCTGCGCGCCTGGCCGGTGCAGGCCGCGTGATTGCGTGTGACCCCAGCGAGCGGGCCCGCGAGATGGCGCTGACCGTGGGCGCCGACGAAGCTTTGCCTGATACCTCTGCATGGAAAGGCCGTGTCGATGTGGCGCTGGAAGCCGCCGGCCACCCTGCTGCACTGGCGGGCTGCCTGGCCGCGGTGCGCCGCGGCGGGCGCGTGGTGCAGGTGGGCACCCTGCCCGCAGAAATTCCTTTTCCGGCCAACGACATCATGTCGCGCGAGCTGGACTACGTGGGCGCCTTCCGCGCCGATATCGAATTCGACTGGGCCGTACAGGCCATTCGCAGCCGGCGGGCCGATGTGCGCCCGCTCATCAGCGCCCAGTTGCCGATCAGCCAATCGAAAGCGGCCTTCGATCTGGCATTGGACAGAGGCCGCAGTACCAAAGTGCAGCTGATTCCGGGCTGATTCATCAACCGGACCCGCCTGCGCAACTTTCACAACAAGAGGAGACAAAAAGCATGACATTCAAACGCATTTCGCTGGCCCTGGCTGCAAGCCTGGTGGTCGCCGCCCCCGCTTTCGCGCAGACCAAGCTCAAATGGGCCCACGTCTACGAGCCCAGTGAGCCGTTCCACACCGCGTCCGTCTGGGCTGCGCAGGAAATCCAGAAACGCACCAACGGCCGCTACCAGATCGATGTGTACCCTGCCTCGCAGCTGGGCAAGGAAAACGACATCAACCAAGGCCTGGCCCTGGGCACGGTGGACATCATCATTTCGGGCTCCAGCTTTGCGGCCAAGGCTTTCCCCCGTATCGGAGTGACCTACTACCCCTACACCTTCCGCAACGTAGACCACCTGCTGGCCTACACCAAGAGCGACATCTACAAAGAGCTGACCGCCGGCTACGAGCAAAAGAGCGGCAACGAAATTATTGCCACCACCTACTACGGCACCCGCCACACCACCAGCAACAAGCCGATTGCCAAGTGCGCCGACATGAAGGGCCTGAAGATGCGCGTGCCTGACGTGCCCGCCTACCTGGCCATGCCGCGTGCCTGCGGCGCCAACACCTCGCCGATTGCGTTTGCCGAGGTCTACCTCGCACTGCAAAACGGCACGGTCGAAGCCCAGGAGAACCCGCTGCCCACCATCGAAGCCAAGAAGTTCTATGAGGTGCAAAAGCACATCGTGCTGACGGGCCACATCGTGGACCACCTCAACACCGTAGTCGCTGGCGCCTTGTGGAAAAAGCTCTCGGACGCTGACAAGAAAATCTTCACCGATGTGGCCCTTGAAGCCGCAGCCAAAGCCTCCAAGGAAGTGGCTGCCCGCGAAGGCGAACTGGCTGCCATCTTCCGCAGCAAAGGCGTGAGCGTGACGGACGTGAACACCAACGAGTTCCGCGACACCGTGCTCAAGAACGTGCCTTTTGAGCAGTTCGGCTACCAGAAAGCTGACTGGGATCGCATCCAGGCCATCAAGTAAGGCGACACGACATGACGCTTCACAGCTCCCTGCCCTTGTCGGGCGGCGCAGCCGAATCACGTCCCGTCGAGACCAGCGCGGAAGCGCTGGTCGCCAGCTTCGCAGAGGCCGACCAGCACACGGTCGACCTCTCAGGCTACGGCGTTGAAGACTGGATTTGTCTGGGCTTTTTCTGGACCATGGCTGGCCTGGTGTTTCTGCAGTTCTTCAGCCGCTATGTACTGAACGACTCGTTTGCCTGGACCGAAGAACTCGCCGTGTACTGCCTGATGCCGGTGGTGTTTATCGGCGCCTCCATGTGTGTGCGCCGCGTGCGGCACATTCAGGTCAACCTGATCTACCGCTACCTGCCGGTGCCTGCAGGGCGTGCGCTGTCTACTGCCGTGGACATTGCGGCATTCGCCTTTTACAGCTACGGTGCATGGCTGGTGGCGCGCTATGCGCTGGCCGTGGACAACGAGCCCATGACCACCATCAACTGGAACAAGAGCCATGTGTATTGGCTGGCCTTTGCCGGCTTCGCCCTGATGAGCGTGCGCGCCCTGCAGGTGGGCATTGAGAACTGGCGCCGCGGCTTCTCCGCGCTGCAAAACCCCGGCTATTTTGATGGCTCGGACGACTGAACGGACTCCCCCATGTTGTTACTCATTCTTTCTTTTCTGGGCCTGATGCTCTGCGGCCTGCCGGTGGCGGTGTCCATGGCGGGCGGCTCGCTGATTTACATCCTGGTGTCCGGCACCGTGCCCGACATCGTGTTGGCGCAGCGCATGATTGCCGGCATCGAGTCCTTCCCGCTGCTGGCGGTCCCCTTCTTCATTCTGGCCGGCAACCTGATGAACATTGCAGGCATCACCAGCCGCATCTACGACTTTGCGGTAGCCCTGGTGGGTTGGATGAAGGGCGGCCTGGGCCAGGTGAACATCATCGGCTCGGTGATTTTTTCGGGCATGTCCGGCACCGCCATTGCGGATGCCGCCGGCCTGGGTTCGATTGAAATCAAGGCCATGAAAGAGCATGGCTACAGCACCGAGTTTTCGGTGGGGGTGACTGCCGCTTCGGCCACGCTGGGCCCCATCATTCCGCCCTCCCTGCCCTTTGTGATTTACGGAATGATGGCCAACGTGTCCATCGGCGCCTTGTTTGTGGCCGGCATCCTGCCCGGCTTGTTCATGACCGCCCTGATGATGGCGACGGTGGCTTACTTTGCCCGGCGCAACGGCTGGGGCGGCGACGTGGCGTTCCACTGGGGGCGCCTGGGTGGCGCAACACTGGAAATCCTGCTGGTTCTGGCCTTCCCCATGGCGGTGTGGTTGGCGGTGAAAGCCGGAGCCTCGGTCAACATGGCTACCGGAACAGCCTTTGTGGCGCTCATGGTGTTGGACTGGCGCTTTAACTTCTCGGCGGTGCTGGCACTGATGGCGCCTGTGATCCTGATCGGCGGCATGACCATGGGCTGGTTCACGCCGACTGAAGCGGCAGTGGCCGCAGTTATCTGGGCGCTGTTTCTGGGTCTGGTGCGCTACCGTTCCATGACCCTTCGCACCCTCGCTCAAGCCACTTTCGAGACGATTGAAACCACTTCCTCGGTGCTCTTCATCGTGACGGCTGCGTCCATCTTTGCCTGGCTGCTGACCACCACGCAAGCCGCACAGGCTTTGGCAGACTGGATTCTGTCCATCACCAGCAACAAGTGGGTGTTCCTGCTGCTGGCGAACCTGCTGATCCTGTTTGTGGGTTGCTTCATCGACACGATTGCCGCCATCACCATCCTCGTGCCCATCCTGATCCCCATCGTGCTGAAACTGGGCATTGACCCCATCCAGTTCGGCATCATCATGACGCTGAACCTGATGATCGGGCTGCTGCATCCGCCGCTGGGCATGGTGTTGTTTGTGCTGGCGCGTATTTCCAAGCTGTCGGTCGAGCGGACCACCATGGCCATCCTGCCCTGGCTGGTTCCGTTGATCGTGGCGCTGATTGCCATCACTTACGTTCCCGCCATCACACTGTGGTTGCCGCACCAGATGGGCCTGCTGAAATGAACCCGGTCATTCGCATCCACCCGGCGGACGATGTGGTGATCGCCCGGCAGCAGTTGCTGGGCGGCACCCGCATAGCCACGGAAGGCATCACCATCTCCGGCCTGATTCCGCCGGGCCACAAGGTGGCGGTGCGCGCCATTGCGGCGGGCGAGCCGGTGCGGCGCTACAACCAGATCATCGGCACCGCCACGCAGCCCATCGCTGCGGGCCAGCATGTGCACACCCACAACCTCGCATTCAGCCGCTTTGACCGCGGCCACGCCGTGGGAGGCGATGTGCGGCCCGTAGCCTATGTGGACACCCCGGCCACGTTTGAAGGCATCCAACGCGGTGATGGGCGGGTGGCAACGCGCAACTACATTGGCGTCTTGACCAGCGTTAACTGCTCGGCCACCGTGGCCCGCGCGATTGCCGACCACTTCCGCCGCGACATCCACCCCGAAGCTCTGGCGGCATTCCCGAATGTGGATGGCATCGTGGCCTTGACCCACGGCGCCGGCTGTGCGACCGACAGCGAGGGCGAAGGGCTGCAGGTGCTGCGTCGCACCCTGGCCGGCTACGCACGCCACGCCAACTTTGCAGCCGTGATCGTGGTGGGCCTGGGCTGCGAGACCAACCAGATCCAGGGTCTGCTGGCGCAAGAAGGCTTGCGCGAAGGCGCCAAGCTGGTGACCTTCAGCATCCAGGACACCGGCGGCACCGCCAAAAGCATGGCCCGGGGCATCGAGGTTGTCAATGGCCTGCTGCCCGAGGCCAACGCGGTCAAGCGCGAGCCGGTACCCGCCAGCCACCTCATCGTGGGCCTGCAGTGCGGCGGCTCGGACGGCTACTCCGGCATCAGCGCAAACCCCGGCTTGGGCGCGGCGGTAGACCTGCTGGTGCGCCATGGCGGCACGGCCGTCTTGTCTGAAACGCCCGAAATTTATGGCGGCGAACACCTGCTGCTGCAGCGCGCGGTGTCGCAAGCCGTGGCCGACAAGCTCGAAGCCCGCTTGCAGTGGTGGACCGATTACTGCGCCCGCCACCACGCGGAGATGGACAACAACCCCTCCGCTGGCAACAAAGCAGGCGGCCTCACCACCATCCTTGAAAAGTCTTTGGGCGCCATTGCCAAGGGCGGCACCACACCCATGGTCGATGTGTACGAATACGCCCAGCCCATCACGGCACGAGGCTTCGTCTACATGGACACACCGGGCTACGACCCCGTGTCCGCCACCGGACAGGTGGCGGGTGGTGCGAATCTGATTTGCTTTACCACCGGCCGGGGCTCGGCCTACGGCTGCGCACCTTCGCCCTCGCTCAAGCTGGCCACCAACAACGCGCTGTGGGCCAAGCAGGAAGAAGACATGGACATCAACTGCGGCACAGTGATCGACGGCAGTGAGACCGTGGAGCAGTTGGGCGAACGCATTTTTCAGGAGATGCTGGCCGCAGCCTCGGGCCGCAAGACCAAGAGCGAGCTGCATGGCTACGGCCAGAACGAATTTGTACCCTGGGCGCTAGGCGCCGTGATGTAAACCTCATTCCCGAACCCCATGAAAATCATTTCCGCCAAAGTCATCATTTGCGCACCGAGTCGCAACTTTGTCACCCTGAAAATCGAAACCGATGAGGGCCTGACCGGCATCGGCGATGCGACGCTCAACGGTCGCGAGCTGGCCGTAGCCAGCTACCTGACCGAGCACGTCATTCCCTGCCTGATAGGCCGCGACCCGCAGCAGATTGAAGACATATGGCAGTACCTCTACAAAGGTGCCTACTGGCGCCGCGGCCCGGTCACCATGAGCGCCATTGCCGGCGTGGACACCGCCCTGTGGGACATCAAAGCCAAGGCCGCCAACATGCCGCTGTACCAGTTGCTGGGCGGCAAGAGCCGCACCGGCGTCATGGTCTACGGCCACGCCAACGGCAAAGACATCAGTCAAACCGTGGAAGAAGTGCTGCGCTACAAGGAGATGGGCTACAAAGCCATTCGCGCCCAGAGCGGCGTGCCCGGCCTGGAGAAGGTGTATGGCGTGGGCCGCGGCACCATGTTCTACGAACCTGCCGATGCCGACCTGCCCAGCGAGCACGACTGGTCCACCGAGAAGTACCTGCGCCACACGCCCGAGCTGTTTGACAAGGTGCGCGCTGCCGTGGGCCCGGACATCCACCTGCTGCACGATGTGCACCACCGGCTCACTCCCATCGAAGCCGGCCGCTTGGGCAAGGACCTGGAGCCCTACCGCCTGTTCTGGATGGAAGACGCCACACCTGCCGAGAACCAGGAGGCCTTCCGCCTGATCCGCCAGCACACCACCACGCCGCTGGCCGTGGGCGAGATTTTCAACACCATCTGGGACTGCAAGGACCTGATCGAGAACCAGCTGATCGACTACATCCGCACCACGGTGGTCCATGCCGGCGGCATCACCCACCTGCGCCGCATTGCGGACTTGGCCGCGCTTTACCAGGTGCGCACCGGTTCACACGGCGCCACCGACCTCTCACCCGTCTGTATGGGCGCGGCGCTCAACTTTGACCTCTGGGTCCCCAACTTTGGCATCCAGGAATACATGCGCCACACCGACGAAACGGATGCCGTGTTCCCCCACGCCTACAGCTTCAAGGACGGTTTCATGCACCCCGGCGAAGCGCCCGGCCATGGCGTGACGATTGACGAAGAACTGGCGGCCAAGTACCCGTACAAACGCGCCTACCTTCCGGTCAACCGGCTGCAACACGACGGTACGCTGACCAACTGGTGATGCGGGATATGAACCGATTGAATGACACCACGCTCGCAGCCCTGCCAGCCTCCGTGGCCCGCCCGGCCTACGACCGCCGGGCGCTGAAAACCGGCATCGTACATCTGGGCATTGGCGCTTTCATGCGCGCCCACATGGCGGCTGCCACGGAAGCCGCCATTGCCGCCGGTGACTTGCGTTGGGGCATTACCGGCGTGTCCCTGCGCCAGCCCGATACGCGCGATGCGCTTGCGCCACAGGACGGGCTTTACACACTGGCCATTCGCGACGCCGCCCCCCAGGGCCAGCCCCGCCAACGCCTGCAGGTGATTGGCGCGGTGCTGCGCATGCTGGTGGCCCCCGAGAACCCACAGGAGGTGCTGGATGCGATTGCCGCCCCCGACACGCGCATCGTGAGCCTGACGGTGACCGAAAAAGGCTATTGCCATGACCCGGCCACCGGTACCTTGCGGCTGGACCATCCGGATATCGTCCATGACCTAGCCCACCCGAAAACACCCCGCTCCGCCGTGGGCATGCTGGTCTATGGTTTGCAGCTACGCCACACACTGGGCCACGGCCCGTTGACGCTGATGTCACTGGACAACCTGCCGGCCAACGGGCGTGTGCTGCGTGCTGCCGTGCTGCGGTTTGCTGAAGAAATTGATAGCAAACTATCCTTATGGATAGAGCGCCTGTGCTGTTTTCCATGTTCCATGGTGGACCGCATCGTGCCCAAAACCACCGATGCCGATCGTGCCGCGGTGAGCGCTGCGCTGGTCTGCGCGGATGCCTGGCCCGTGCTGGGCGAGCCGTTTTTTGACTGGGCGATTGAAGACGAGTTTGCGGCAGACCGCCCGGACTGGACATTGGGCGGTGCGCGCTTTGTGCCCGATGCCGAGCCTTTTGAGAAGCTCAAGCTGCGCATGGTGAACGGCACCCACTCCAGCCTCGCCTACCTGGGCGCGATGGCTGGTTGGCAGACGGTGGACAAGGCGATTGCACAGCCCACTCTGCATACCCACATCGAAGCGCTGATGCGTGATGAGATTGAACCCACCCTGCCCGCTTTGCCCGGCTTGGATGTAGCTGCCTACCGCCACAATCTGTTGGCCCGCTATGCCAACCCTGCCCTGGCCCACCGCACCCACCAGATCGCCATGGACGGCTCGCAAAAGCTGCCCCAGCGCCTGCTGGGCACGCTGCGCGATCGCCTTGCACGTGAACTACCCGTAACACGCATGGCCCTAGGTCTAGCCGCCTGGATGCACTTCCTGCGCGGTGTGGACGAACAGGGTCAGACCTACCGCATTGACGACCCGCATGCGGAGGCACTCTGCACTCTCTACCAACAAAACCTCGGTAAGGGCGTGAACACGCAATCGGTAGACGCCATGCTGGCCTATGCGCCGGTGTTCGGAGACTTGGCTGGTAACGCCACGCTCACCGCCGCCTTGATTCCGCTGTTGCAATCGCTACAAACGGTCGGCGTCGCAGCCACCCTGGAAGCGGTCAATCGTGGGGAGCTCACAGCGTGAGCACTAAGCCTGAAGCACTGGACGTCCTGTCCATGGGTGAAACGATGGCGCTGCTGGTCGCCCAAGAGCCCGGCCCGCTGGCCGGGGTGCAGAGTTTCAGCAAACGCATTGCGGGGGCCGACACCAATGTGGCCATCGGCCTGGCCCGTCTGGGTTTCAAAGTCGGTTGGGTCAGCCGCCTGGGGGCCGATTCGTTTGGCAGCTATGTGCGCAAGACCGTCGAGGCCGAAGGTGTGGACACGTCCCAGGTCGAGATTGACCTGCAACGCTCCACCGGTTTCATGCTCAAGTCGCGCAGCGTGGATGGCAGCGACCCATCCATCGAGTACTACCGGCGCGGCTCAGCGGCCAGCCAACTCAGCGTGGGGCACCTCACCACCGACTACGCCCTGCGCGCGCGGCATGTACACACCACCGGCATCACACCGGCCCTGTCACCGGCCGCCCGCGAGCTGGTGGCCCACGCCATGCAAATCCTGCGCGCCGCTGGGCGCAGCGTGTCGTTTGACCCCAACCTGCGCCCCAGCTTGTGGCCTGATACCGCCACCATGCGCGACACCCTCAACGACCTGGCCCGACATGCGGATTGGGTGCTGCCTGGAATCGACGAAGGCAAACTGCTGACCGGTCAAAACGCCCCGGCCGACATGGCGGCGTGGTACCTGGACCGGGGCGCCAAAGCGGTAGTGATCAAGCAGGGGGCGCAAGGCGCCTACTTCCGTACTGCTGCCGGCGAGCAAGGCCACGTGCCCGGCGTACCCGTGCCCGTGGTAGTCGACACCGTGGGTGCCGGTGATGCCTTTGCCGTGGGCATCATCAGCGCACAGCTGGAAGGCTTGAGCTGGCAACGCGCTTTGCGCCGCGCCAACTGGATTGCTTCACGCGCCCTGCAGGTAGTGGGGGACATGGAAGGCCTGCCCACCCGCGCTGAACTCATTGCACAGAATCTGGAATAAACCCGAGGAAATCGACATGTTGACCGTTGTTTGCGAAACCCCCGGCACCCTGCGTGCCCATGACACCCCCAAGCCAGAACGTGCGGAAGGCGAGGTACTGCTGCGCGTGAAACGCGTGGGCGTATGCGGCACCGACCTGCACATCTTCACCGGCAACCAGCCCTATCTGAACTACCCCCGCGTAATGGGGCATGAGCTCTCAGGGATTGTGGAGGAAGCGCCCGAGGGCGGCACGCTGCAAGCCGGCGACACCGTGTACGTGATGCCCTACCTGTCCTGCGGAACCTGCATTGCGTGCCGCGCAGGCAAGACCAACTGCTGCACCCGCATCCAGGTGCTGGGCGTACACCGCGACGGCGCGTTCACGGAGTACCTGAGCGTGCCGCAGCAATTTGTGCACAAGGCCAACGGTGTCTCGCTGGACCAGGCTGCCATGGTGGAGTTTCTGGCCATTGGCGCTCATGCGGTGCGCAGGGCCCAGGTCCAGAAAGGACAACGCATACTGGTCGTGGGCGCAGGCCCTATCGGCATGGCCGCCATGATTTTTGCCAAGTTACGCGGTGCTGTGGTGACAGCTCTCGACAGCCGGCAGGACCGGCTGAACTTCTGCACCAGCGCGTTGGGCGTCAGTGCCGGTGTCACCTTGGGCGATAGTGACGAGGCTGAACTGGCCACGCTCACCAACCAGGAGTTCTTTGACGTGGTGTTTGATGCCACTGGCAACCCCAAGGCCATGGAGCGCGGGTTTAAATTTGTGGCCCATGGTGGCACCTACACACTGATTTCCGTCGTAGCCTCCAACATTACCTTCTCCGACCCGGAGTTCCACAAACGGGAGATGACGCTGATGGGCAGTCGTAACGCCACCACCGAAGACTTCCAGACCGTGCTGGAAGCCATGCGCGCGGGTCTGATCCCGACCGCATTGAACACCCACCGCATGCCCCTGGCCGACGTTCCTGAAAAGTTCAAGGACCTGTTGAACCCTTCAGCAGGTGTCATCAAAGCCATCGTGGAGTGCTAACGCAGATGCGCAAGCCTGGCTACCTGTTGGGGCTGCTGGCCACCTTCGGACTCTGGGCATGCAGCTCACCGCCTGAGCGCGTGCCCGGCCCTCAGCCTGTCCTTGCGGAGGCAACGGCAGCAAGGCCCTCGACCCCACCCACGCCCCCAACACTTGCCAATCTGAAGAGCTATCGCATAGCGCCGGCTGAGTCCCGCTTGCGCATTCTCGTGTACCGGGGCGGCACCATGGCCCGACTGGGGCACAACCATGTCATCAGCTCTGCCGACCTACAGGGGCAGATATGGCGCGGAGCCACTGCAGAGACCTCCGGGTTTGAGCTTGAGGTCCCGGTCAACACCCTGATCGTCGATGACAACGCTGCACGGGCCGAAGAGGGAGAAGACTTTCCCCTCAACGTGAGCGAAGATGCCAAAGCGGGCACCAAAGCCAACATGCTGCGTCCCACCCTGCTGGATGGTGAGCATTTTCCAAAGATCAGTATCCGTGCCACCCGCATCACCGGAAGCACGGCCAACCCCGACGTCGTGGCGAGCATGCGCATCAAGGACCAGACACGCGAGATTCGGCTGCCCGTCACGCTGAGCGAGACAGAAAGCGCCTTGGCAATTCAGGGCAGTTTTGAGATCCGCCAATCGGATTTCGGCATCACCCCATTGAGCATCGCCATGGGAGCGCTGACGGTGCAAGACACTGTGAAAATCAAATTTCGGCTGATAGCCCGGGCCGTCCCCGCATCGCCCTGAAACTCTAGATTTGCAGTTTATCCCGGAGGTCGTAATACCAGGCGCCTAGCGCGGTGAGCGGCACCCGGAACCAGCGCCCGCCCGGGAAGGGGTAATGCGGCAGATTGGCAAAGGCATCGAAGCGGTTGGCTTGGCCTTGAATCACCTCGCTGAGCACCCGCCCGATCAAGTGGGTGAAGGTAACCCCGTGCCCTGAGCAGCCTTGTGAGTAGTAAATGTTGGAACTCAGGCGCCCCACTTCCGGCAGACGCGACAGGGTCAGCAGGAAGTTGCCCGTCCAGCCATAGTCGATGCGAACATCTTTCAATTGAGGAAATGTTTTCAGCAGCTTGGGCCGGATGATGGACTCCACATGCTGCGGGTCCCGGGCGCCGTAAATCACGCCACCGCCATACAGCAGGCGCCGGTCACCGGAGAGGCGGAAATAGTCCAGCAGAAAGTTACTGTCTTCCACGCAGTAGTCGCTGGGCAGGATTTCAGGGAAGCGATCTCCCAAGGGCTCTGTCGCGATCACCTGGGTACCGCAGGGCATGGACCGCGAGGCCAGCTGAGGCTCCAGCCCGCCAATGTAGGCGTTGCAGGCCACGATCACAAAACGCGCTTTGACTTGCCCTTGTGCGGTATGCACCACGGCAGGGTCGCCGCGCTCAATGCGCAGCACCGGCGATCCTTCGTGCACGACACCCCCCAGTGACTCGAATGCAGCAGCTTCGCCTTGTGCCAAGCGCAGTGGATGCATGTGTCCGGCACTGTGATCGAGCAAAGTGGCGCGGTAGCGCCCTGTGCCGATGGCGGCTTCGCTTTCAGTCGCATCCAACAGGCTCAGCTGCTGGTGACCATAGCGCTCCCAGAGCTGTTTGTGGTGCTCCAACTGCTTGACCTGCTTGGCAGTGATGGCGGCAAACATGCCACCCGGTTTGAAGTGACAGTCAATCTGGTACTTAACAATCCGCTCGCGAATGATTTTGGCACCCTCGAAGGCCATGCTGCCCAGGGCTTGCGCGGTGGTGCTGCCATAGCGAGCCTCAATCACATCCATGTCACGCGAGTAGCTGTGCACCAGCTGCCCTCCATTGCGGCCCGAAGCGCCCCAACCCACTTTGGCCGCTTCCAGAACCACCACCTTGAAACCGGATTCGGCCAGATGCAAGGCGGATGACAAGCCGGTATACCCGGCACCGATGACAACCACATCGGCTTCCGCATTCCCCAGCAAGGGTGGGCGCTGAGGCTGGGGCAGCCCGCTGGCGGCGTAATAAGAAGGGGCGTGCGCGGCCGACGCCGCCGCTTGGACAGACTGGGACATAAACAACCTCAATGTGGGGATCAGGCGTCGATCCGGAGCCAGGTGGTCTTCAGCTCGGTGTACTTGTCAAAGGCGTGCAAGGATTTGTCACGCCCGTTACCGGACTGCTTGTAGCCACCGAATGGCACCGTGATGTCGTCTTCGTCGTACTGGTTCACATGCACAGTGCCGGCCTTCAGGCCGCGGGCTACCCGGTGCGCGCGGTCAATCTGGCTGCTCCAGACACTGGCCTGCAAGCCATACACACTGTCATTGGCCAAAGCCAGCGCCTCCGCCTCGTTGGCAAAAGGAATCACGCCAAGCACCGGACCGAAGATCTCTTCGCGTGCAATCTTCATGTCGTTACGCACACCCTCGAAGATCGTGGGCTCCACAAAATAGCCACCGGTCTCGGTACGCACACGCCGGCCGCCGAAAGCAATGTTGGCACCCTCAGCCTGACCTTGATGGATGTAACCCAACACGGTGCTCATTTGCCCCGCGTCTACCAAGGCACCCATTTCCGTGGACTCCTGTAGCGGGTCACCAGGCAGGTATTTGCGGGCTTCGTCCTGCAAGGTCGCCATGAACTCGGGCACCACATCCTGTTGCACCAACAGGCGGGTAGGCGCGTTACAAGACTCGCCCTGGTTGTAGAACACAGAGCCTGCTGCAGCCCGGGCAGCAGCGGCTACGTCTTTGGCATCGTTGAACACCACAAAAGCGGACTTGCCACCCAGCTCGTTGTACACCCGCTTGAGGTTGGATTCCGCGGAGCATGCCAACATGCGCCGGCCGATGCGGGTGGAGCCGGTGAAACCAATGGCATCCACATCCATGTGCAGCGCAAGGGCCTCGCCCGCCTCATGGCCATAACCGGTCACCACATTGAAGACGCCTGCGGGCAAACCTGCCTCCAGCGCCAATTCGGCCAATCGCAGGGCGGTATAGGGGGACTTTTCGCTGGGCTTGAGCACCACGCTGTTTCCCGCAGCCAAAGCAGGGCCCAGTTTCCAGGCGGCCATGATGAGCGGGTAGTTCCATGGGACGATGGCACCGATGACACCCATGGCCTCCCGGGTGATGAGTGCCAAGGCAGTGTCTGCAGTGGGTGCAATTTCGTCGTACAGCTTGTCGACTGCCTCACCGTACCAAGCGATGCAGTTGGCCGTGGCAGGCACGTCAACCGCCAGGCTGTGAGAGATAGGCTTGCCCATGTCCAAGGTCTCCAGCAATGCCAATTCATCGCGGGCAGCTAGCACTAGTTCCGACCAACGCTGGAGCACCTTTTTGCGGGCCTTGGGCGACTGCCCTGCCCAACGCCGATCAGCAAACGCCGCGCGGGCTGCCGCCACTGCGGCATCAATGTCAGCTTTTTGTCCACGGGCGACGGTACCTAAACCCAATCCGTTCAACGGCGAGTGCTTCTCAAAGGTTTGGCCGTCCTTGGCGGGAACACGCTCGCCATTGATAAATAGCCGCCCATCGGTGACCAGTGAAGCGGCACGCGCATGCCAAGGGGAAGTGGAATCGGGTGTAGTCATGGCAATACCAACTCTGTGAAAGTGGCCCCTACGATACCCTCGGCAAGAAGCTACTGAAGGAGCCACTTTGCGTTTGTCGGGCAGACCACTTCCACTACATCCCGTGGGATGACGAAACTAGGAGCGAGGCACCAAACAGAAGGTATCTACCAGCCGCCAAGTGGCCTTATTGACACCCGGAGCCTCAGTCCAGGCCGGCCGTACATCACCGGCGGGGCCGGCCTGATCTGAGGAGTTACATTGCCATTGCTTGGGGACTTTGTCGCACCCGAAAAAGTAACCCGTCAAGGTGCCTTCAGCATCAATACGGAAGCGCAGAAATCCCTTGTAGTCCTCGCAGGCAAGCGGGGAAAAGGCGTTGTTCCACATCCATCCCCCACGCGCCATTACCCACAGGTAGACCCCCGTAATCAGCCCGCCGCCGATGCTGCCTGCAATCAGGTAAACGAACCCTGCCAAGATCGCATACATCGGACTTCCTGCCGTTGCAGGGACCATGGCAACGAGCCCATGAATACCCAACAGTGCGAGAGTGTGTCCAGCGAAGTGCAGGACCGGTGATACCCATTTTGCGAACAGGTCTGATTCTTCTCTCGCCAAACCCAGGCACAGGCCCAGCAACGCGAGGTAAGCCATCGATGTAAACGGACCGCCAAAAACTGTCACTACGTAGATCGCACCGAGCAGCAGGGAAAATAGAACATTCCCGCGCCAGATCCCGCTCATCAAGCTCCCGTCCCGAATGGACAAAGAGTTCCATGCGAACTTGAACAGAGACAACACATTGCCCCGGCTCAGGGCCCGTGAATCTGCCGGATCAGGGTAGGCACACTGGCGCACATAGCTCGCGCCGGCACCGCCTGTAGACCCGACCGTGCCGATATGGGTGGCAGTACGCAACTCACTGCTGATGGCATCAGGATCTGACGCTTGGCACTTGAGTTTGGCTTGTGTTAACGCCCTCGCATGGGTGGGGTGCAGAAAAGCACCACCCGATCCGCATGTCAGGAGCATGTCGTCCTGACGCGCATCCAGGGGTTCGCTGGACTCCCGGCTGTAATGGTGCACGTCACCGGCCAATCGCATGCGGATGTGTATTCCTTTGGCCTCCAACATGGCCTCGAGGCGCTGGTAGCGTTTGGGGTAACCCTGCAGGGCGGAGTCGCCGATCGGACGGGTCCAGTAAGGTTCGGGATAAATCAGAACAAGTTGATCGCCGGCTTGAATTTGTTGGGAGGGGTTGTCCTCTCCGCCGATGGCATCCCCAGCCAGGCGTCTGAATGCCTCGTACTGGCCACGATCAATGTCACCCGCCAATGCGAAATCCAGCCCCAGTACCCACCAACGCTGTGGCAGACGGGTGGCGAAGTAAGAACGTGTTTGCGGCGTTTTCAGCCCGCACACTTCGCCGTTGTTGCGATGAACAAAATAGCGCTTGAACGTGGAGATGCTGTCAAACCAATCATGGTTCTGCGGGATGGCATATGCACTGCGACCATCCGGGTCAGCCCCTTGCGCGCTGCGCGCGCCCTCAAACATTTCCAGAAACCGGTATTGGTACTCCTGAACATTTGCACTGGGATAGCAGAGATCACCACCGAGGTACAAAATCTTCCCTCTGGGAAAAACCACGGTCCCGGATGCGCCTGTTTCTTGAGGCGCAAGCTCCTCCGCCAACAGAGCTCTCGCCACCGTGAACGTGGCGTTGCCACCATCCCCTGTGTCCGACACGAAGTCAAACCAGAAGTTGCCGTCGGGCCCCGTCTCGTGGGCGTGGTCCACGGGCTTGAACGTACCGGACCAGAGGTCTCTGGGGTCTGCATTCCGGATGACGTCCGTGGACGACAAAAGTTCCCTCGCGGACTGCAGCAACACAAAGGGATTGAACCAAGCAACAGGCCACCGTTTGTGTGGCTCGACTCCGACGCCAAATTTGTAATTGCCCATGCACTGACTCCCTCTTTGTGGTCACACCGCTCTTGATGGCGGCTGTATTCAACCACAGGGCCCCACAACGGGCAATGTGAACTCAGGACTCAACGGGGCTGGGCCTTAGCGATCAAACGAATCATGGGCACCCGCACTGCCTTTGCGCCAGTAGCCTGAGGCCTTGATCCATCGCGGATTGACGCGGCACTCAACCATGAGGTACTCACGCAGAGCCTTCGCCTGCACCGACTCACATGCCACCCAAGAGTAGAAAACACCGGGTAGCAAGGTCATTTCCCGCAAGGCAGCCAGCAATGGTTGGCTGCCTGCGGCGCTGCTGCCACGATGGACCCATTGAACCTTAAGATCCGCCGCACTCGACAGTTCCATCTGCCCCTCCGGACCTTCCACCTCGAGCAAGACGCGGGCCTTGGTAGCCGGGGGCAGCTCTTCCAGTCTTCTTGCTATGGCAGGGAGTGCCGTATCGTCACCGATGAGCAAATGCCAATCAAAAGCTGTAGGTACGATGAACGACCCTTTGGGACCGCCCACTCCAATTTTTTGGCCGACCCGGGCTTGCTCGGCCCACCGAGTTGCAGGACCACCCGGAGTGTGAAGTGCGAAATCAATTGCCAGCGTCCGGCCTGCTGCATCGAAATGCCGAGGTGTGTAGTCCCGCATCACGGGACGGGCACCTTCCCCCCAAACTGGCCCCTCAGGTCCCACTTCCGGCAGGTTGAAAACACCGGTTTCCGGGTCTGGAAAAAACAACTTCACGTGATCATCAAAGCCCGAGCTGACGAAACCTTCTAGATCAGCCCCCCCCAAGGTCACACGGGTCAAAAAAGGAGTTAGCCGGTCTACTGAGACAACGTCCAACAGCCTGAATCGAAGGGGATACCGAACCCGCTGTGGATGCAATTCAGGGCCATTGGAGGGGAGGTGTAGCTCGAGGGGCGCAAGTTGCGAATTCATCAGATTTTCTCCACTTGCTGTGCTGCTTGATCCAAGACAGCGGCAAAGGCATTGGCTTGCTCCACATTGAGTGGCTCTGAGGACAGTCGCATACGGATAGCCATTTTCAGATTCTCAAGGGCCCGGGTGACCTGAGGCGGGCGTCCTGCCCTAGCACCAGCACCATCCACAGATCCATTCAATCGGGCCAACATGGCATTTGCCAATGTGCGGTTGTCTTCCAAATACGCCTTGCCATCTTCGGTGATGCGGTAGCTTTTGCGTCCACCCGCGTCTGCGCTTTGTCCCACAAGATAGCCCTGTTCTTCCAACATAGTCAGAGTCGGGTACACCGTACCGGGACTGGGGCTGTAGCTACCACTGAGCTTGTCCTCAATGGACTTGATAAGTTCGTAACCGTGGCTGGGCTTTTCGCAAACCAAGTGCAGGAGCACAAACTTCAGGCCTCCGTGACTGAACAAGCGCCCACCGCCTCGACGTCCATCGAGCTCACCGTCGCCCGAACGGCCCCGCCCACGCCCTGAGCCTCCACCCATGTCTACGGAGCGGCTAAGCAAAGCTTTGTGTTGAAAATGAAATCTCATGAAGAATCTCTCAGTTTTAATTTAGACTGCATTACGATATATCTAAATACAATCTATATCAAGACTTGCAAATGACCTTTGCCAAACCTTTACACATTGAATTCAGCTTTGCCCAAATAAAAAAAACCGCCGGGTCCTGACAGTGCAGGAAGCCGGCGGCCGTGTGGGCTAGGGCAATTCGCCCTGCTCTTTACTCTTTGCGTTCAATCAAGCGGTTGATGCGCAATGCGGCCAAAGTGCAAATGGCACCTGACAACAAATAGAGCGAAACGGCACCTAGACCGAAACGCGCCGACAAGCCAAGCGCAACCAGAGGGGCAAAGCCCGCACCCATCAGCCATGCCAGATCAGCGGACAAGGCCGCGCCCGTGTAGCGGAAACGGGGTGAAAAATTGGAGGTCACGGTTCCCGATGCCTGTCCGTAGGAGAGGCCGAGGAGGATAAAGCTGGTCAACAAAAAGATGTTGTTTCCCACCGTACCCGCGCCCAGCAACCAGGGAGTCGCGAAGCTGAACAAACCGATTAACACAGCCATGGTGCCAAGCAGAATGCGGCGCCCCACGCGATCAGCCAACCAGCCGGAAAACATGATGGCGATGGCCGCCAGCATGGCACCAATGATCTGCACCTCCAGCACATCCCCGATAGATTGCTCTGAGTACATGGCAATCCACGAAAGCGGGAACACGGTGGCCAGGTGGAAAAGTGCAAAGCTCGCCAAAGCTGCAAAGGCACCCAACAGCACGTTGCCGCCCTCTTCCCGCATGACTTTCGTCACGCTCACGGGCTGGAGCTCCAACTCCTGCAAACGCTCAGCGTAGGACTGGCCGACCACCAAACGCAGCCGGGCAAACAGGGCCACCACATTGATGGCAAACGCAACGAAGAAGGGGTAACGCCAGCCGAAACTCAGAAATTCAGCAGAAGTCAGATTGCTGTGCAGATAGGCAAACAGGCCCGCCGCCAACACAAAACCGATGGGTGCGCCCAATTGGCCGACCATGGAAAACCAACCGCGGCGGTCCTTGGGGGCACTCATGGCGAGCAGAGATGGCAATCCATCCCAGGAACCGCCCAGGCCCAAGCCCTGGCCGATGCGCAGAATGATCATCGCCACGATGGCGGTCGTTCCCGCCGTCGCATAGCTGGGCAGGAAGGCCATGCCGGCAGTACTGGCTCCCAACATGAAAAGCGCCAAGGTAAGTTTGGTGCCACGACCCCAGCGCCTTTGGACGGCCATGGAAATGGCGGTTCCGACTGGGCGGGCTACAAACGCCAGCGAAAAGATGGCAAAAGCCATCAACGTACCGTCCAAACGCGACAAAAAGGGAAAAAGCAGGCCCGGAAACACCAGAACACACGCGATTCCGAACACGAAAAAGTCGAAATATTCCGACGAGCGACCAATGATGACCCCGACGGCGATTTCGCCGGGCGTCACATCTTCATCGGTGTGGGCACCAGCCAGGGACACAGAACTCTCGTAACCTGACCCGGCAAGGGCCGCAGAAGCTGGTTGGTACATAAAGGCAGATTCCTCAAACAACAGACACGCCACCGTTGTACACCCAAGCGGTGCGGGTTTCCGTCCTTTCCCGCCAAGTTGAGGATCAGGAAAACCCTGATTGCCAGCACCCCGTCAAACACTTTGATCTTGGACAAAATGTCCAATGGACAAATTTGCTAGCGAAATTACAGTCGGAAGCTCATTCCTTTGTATCCAACCAAGGCGCTCTGTCCAAGGGCGCAGCAAGCATGTTCAAACTCAAGGCTTTCCGCAAGCTCAGCTGGCTCGCCGCCATGGCCATGGCGGCCGGACTTACCGGCTGCAGCAAGGCTGTTGTACTCAATCCTGCAGGCGATATCGCTGCGCAGCAAGGTCAAATGGTGATCACCGCGACCTTGTTGATGCTGATCATCATCGTCCCCGTGATTGCATTGACACTGTTTTTTGCCTGGAAATACCGCCAGAGCAATACGGAAGCCGAATACGACCCTGAATGGCACCACTCGACCTCCCTGGAGCTGGTGATCTGGACAGTCCCGCTCCTCATCATCATTGCCCTGGGCGCCCTGACCTGGATCGGCACCCACAAACTCGACCCTTACCGCCCCCTGGACCGCATTGATGCCCAGCGCCCACTGCCCGCTGATGTCAAGCCCATGGAAGTGCAAGTGGTGGCCATGGACTGGAAATGGCTGTTCTTCTACCCCGAACAAGGCATCGCCACGGTGAATGAACTGGCAGCACCGGTGGACCGCCCCATTTTGTTCAAGCTGACCGCAACCTCGACCATGAACGCGTTTTATGTGCCTGACCTTGCCGGCATGATTTACGCGATGCCCGGTATGCAGACCGAGCTAAACGCCGTGATCAACCGGCCTGGCGTGTTCAAGGGCATGTCCTCTCATTACAGCGGTGCAGGCTTCTCCGGCATGACCTTCAAGTTCCACGGCCTGAGCAACGAAGACTTCGCCGCATGGGTCAACAAGGCCAAGACCGAAGGAAAGACGCTGGATAAAGCCACCTATACAAACCTGGTGAAGCCCAGTGAGCGTGATCCGGTACAGCGCTTTAGCAGCGTGGAGCCAGGTCTCTACGATAAGGTGCTCAACCGCTGTGTGGAAGACGGAAAGATGTGTATGCACCACATGATGGCCATCGATGCCCGTGGCGGTAACGCTTACGTGAAAGCCATGGGCCTGAGCATGCCGCAAGACGTGTGCACCGTGCAAAACGCCGACCAGGTCATCGCTGCCCTGGAAACCCGCAACGCTAACCGCGCCGTCGTCCAACAATGATTTTCCGCACCGGCTGCCTATCGTGTCAGCCGGCGCTTTGCCAAAGAGACTATTTATGTCCTCCCAAACTCTGACTGACACCCACTGGGCCTTAGGCCGGCTTAGCTGGGACGCTGTGCCCATGACCCATGACCCCATCATTCTGGGGACGTTTCTCATGGTGTGCCTGGGTGGTATGGCCACCCTGGGCCTGATGACCAAGTTCCGCCTCTGGGGCCCGTTCTGGCGCGACTGGGTGTGCAGCATCGACCACAAGAAGATCGGCATCATGTACATGGTGCTCGGTATCGTGATGCTGCTGCGCGGCTTTGCCGACGCGGTGATGATGCGGCTGCAGCAGGCCATGGCCTTTGGCGACAACATGGGATACCTGCCGCCGCACCACTACGACCAGGTGTTCACCGCTCACGGCGTGATCATGATTTTCTTCGTGGCCATGCCTTTGGTCACCGGACTGATGAATTACCTGATTCCCCTGCAAATCGGTGCACGCGATGTGTCCTTCCCGTTTCTGAACAACTTCAGCTTCTGGATGACCACCGCAGGTGCCGTACTGGTGATGTTCTCCTTGTTCCTGGGTGAGTTCTCTACCTCCGGTTGGTTGGCATTGTCTAACCTCGGAGCGCAGAGCCCCAGCACCGGGCTGGATTACTACATCTGGGCCCTGCAGATTGCCGGGGTCGGTACCACGCTCTCAGGCATCAACCTGATCGTGACCATTATCAAAATGCGTGCGCCCGGCATGAGCCTGATGAAGATGCCCGTGTTCGTGTGGACTGCCTTGTGCACCAACGCATTGATCGTGGCCTCTTTCCCTGTGCTCACAGCTGCTTTGGTTTTGATGTCTCTGGACCGCTACGTCGGCACCAATTTCTTCACCAACGAGCTGGGCGGTAACCCCATGCTGTATGTGAACCTGATCTGGATTTGGGGCCACCCTGAGGTCTATATCCTGATCCTGCCGGCTTTCGGTGTGTTCTCGGAAATCGTGGCTACTTTTAGCAAAAAGCGCCTGTTCGGCTACACCTCCATGGTGTATGCCACGGTGTGTATCACCATCTTGTCGTACCTGGTGTGGTTGCACCACTTCTTCACCATGGGTTCCGGTGCGAGTGTGAACACGTTCTTCGGTATCACCACCATGATCATCTCCATCCCCACCGGGGCGAAGATTTTCAACTGGCTATTCACCATGTACAAGGGCCGCATCCGCTTTGAGCTGCCCATGATGTGGACCGTAGCCTTCATGATCACCTTTGCCATCGGCGGCATGACCGGTGTGTTGCTAGCGGTGCCACCCGCTGACTTTGTCCTGCACAACAGCCTGTTCCTGATTGCGCACTTCCACAACGTGATCATTGGCGGCGTGGTGTTCGGGATGTTTGCCGGCATCAACTACTGGTTCCCCAAGGCCTTTGGCTACAAGCTGGACCGCACCTGGGGCGTGCGCTCCTTCTGGCTGTGGGTGGTCGGTTTCTGGGTCGCGTTCACACCGCTTTACATCCTAGGCCTGATGGGTGTCACCCGCCGCGCCAATCACTTTGAAGATCAATCCCTGCAAATATGGTTTGTGATTGCCGCCTTCGGCGCCGCCCTGATTGCGGCCGGCATTGGCTGCTTCCTGATCCAGTTGGTGGTGAGCTACCTCAGGCGCGATGAGCTGCGTGACTGGACGGGCGACCCCTGGGGTGGCCGTACGCTGGAGTGGGCAACTTCCTCTCCTCCACCGGACTACAACTTCGCCTTCACTCCAGTGGTGCACGAAATCGACGCCTGGTGGGACATGAAAAAGCACTCTTACCAGCGCCCTTTGACTGGCTTTGAGCCCATCCACATGCCCGCCAACACTGCGGCCGGCGTGGTGATCTCGGGCTTGTCTCTGGTATTCGGTTTTGCGCTGATCTGGCACATGTGGCTGCTGGCCGGCGTGTCGTTTGCCGCTTTGCTGATTGCAGCCATCGTTCACACCTTCAATTACCACCGTGACTTCTACATTCCCGCAGCCCAAGTGACTGCCACCGAAGAAGCCCGCACACTTCAATTGGCCCGCCATGTCTGATATCCGCACTTCCCACGGCGCCGCAGCCGGCGCGCTAGCTCCCCGCGAGTACCACCTCGCCCATGAGCCGCATCCAGAGAACGGCACTGCGCTGGGCTTCTGGCTCTACCTGATGAGCGATTGCCTGATCTTCGCAGCCCTGTTTGCCACCTACGGTGTGCTGGGCCGCAGCTACGCGGCCGGCCCTAACGGCGCGGAACTGTTTGACCTGACCCTGGTCGCCATCAACACCGGTTTCCTGCTGTTGTCTTCCATCACCTTCGGCTTTGCCATGCTGCGCAAGCAAATGGGTGATGTAAAGGGAACATTGATTTGGCTGGCCGTGACAGGACTCTTTGGCCTGTGCTTTCTGGGTCTGGAGCTGTATGAGTTTCACCACCTGATTCAGGAAGGTGCCGGCCCCCAGCGCAGCGCGTTCCTCTCGGCGTTTTTTGCGCTGGTCGGCACCCACGGATTGCACGTCACCTTCGGCTTCATCTGGCTGGTGGTGCTGATGTTGCAGATCAAGCAACATGGCCTGACCCCGGCCAACAACCGTCGCCTGATGTGCCTGTCCATGTTCTGGCACTTCCTGGATGTGGTCTGGATCGGCGTTTTCACCTTTGTGTACCTGATGGGAGTGCTGTAAATGAGCGCACATAACTCACACGCTTCGGACAACCATGGCGACGCCCACGGGCACGACGGGCACGACGGGCACCACGCTGCCAACGAGCCCCACAGCACCTTCTCGGGCTACATGACCGGCTTTGTGTTATCCATCATCCTGACCGCCATCCCTTTCTGGCTGGTCATGGCCAAGGTGATCTCAGACCGCCCCACCGCCGTGCTGGTGCTGGGTGCCTTCGCGGTCGTGCAGATCGTGGTGCACATGGTGTATTTCCTGCACATGAACGGCAAGATCGAAGGCGGTTGGACCTTGCTATCCACCATCTTCACCGTCGTCTTTGTGGCCATTGCCATCACCGGCACTCTGTGGGTCATGTTCCACATGAACGCCAACATGATGCCTACCCACACGGACATGCCTGCCGCTATGGAACACGGTGCGCAGCCGGAGGCTCAGCCCAAGGCTGCTCCCTGATCCGCCTCGCAGCACTGTGACAGACCACGACCCTGCGCCCAAGCGCCCTCACAGCAAGTGGCAATTGGCGGTGCTCACACTGGTGGGCCTGGCCCTCTTGGTGGGCTTTGTAGGGCTCGGAGTCTGGCAGGTGCAACGCCGGGCCTGGAAGCTGGAGCTGATTGAGCGGGTCACAGAACGCTTAAAGGCTCCGCCCGCAGACCTGCCGTCACCTGCAGAGTGGCCGAATCTCCAGCCCGCGGACTTCGAATACCGGCATGTGCAGGTACAAGGCCACTGGCTGCACGGGAAAACCGTGCTCACCCAAGCCACTACCGCTCTGGGGCAAGGCTTCTGGGTCATCACCCCTCTGCAGCAAAAAGATGGAACAGTGGTACTGGTCAACCGCGGGTTCATTCCGGCCAAGCTACGCAGCCAGTGGCTGGAGGCGCCTGCGGTGACCAACTCTTCGGATGAACAAGCGCAGGTCCGGGGCCTGCTGCGCAAAACAGAGCCTGACGGTGGATTCCTGCGGAGGAACGATCCGCAGGGCCAAAAATGGTATTCCCGCGATGTGGCCGCTATTGCCGCAGCCGGGCAACTGCCAGTCACCGCCCCCTTTTTCATCGATGCCGGTCTGCCGGATGCCACCTTGAACGCGAACCCGGAAGCTGCCACTGTCAGCACCGGTCCATGGCCGCGTGAGGGTTTGACCATCGTGAAGTTCAGCAATAGCCACCTGGTCTATGCGTTGACCTGGTTCGGTTTGGCAATGATGGTCGTAGGGTCCGGGGTGTTTGTGGCACGCTACGAGCGCCGTCTGCGCGCGGCAAGCAACAATACCCCCCATGGACACCAGCCTTAAAGCCCCTCCTGTTCCCCAGCCTGCCAAGGCAAGGCTGGCGGACGCCTCAGCGGGGCTGAAGAACCTGCACCAGCTCATCCAGTTGCGCTGGATTGCGGTGGTCGGGCAGCTGCTCACCATTGAAGCGACGCACTACAGCCTGAGCATGCACCTGCCCTTGCAGCCCATGCTGGCCATCGTGGGCGGCATGGTGCTGTTCAATCTGGCCTGCTTGTTGCGCTGGCGCGCCCGCAAGCCCGTGCATGAGGTCGAGTTGTTTATCGGCCTGCTCGTAGACGTGGCCGCCCTGACCGCCCAGCTGTACCTGAGCGGGGGCATCAGCAACCCCTTTGTTTTTTTATACCTTTTGCAGATCGCCGTGGGCGCCATGCTGCTGCGCGGCGGGTACATAGGTTCCATCGTGGTCGTGACCTCGGCCTGCGTGGCCCTGCTGGCCAATTTCAGCATTCCACTGCCGCTTGCCCCCAACCTGCATGAGGGCCTCGCCAGCCCCTACGTCATGGGCCTGCTGGTGTGCTTTCTGCTCAATGCGATCCTGGTGGTGATTTTCATCACCCGCATCAACCACAACCTGCGCCGTCGCGATGCGCGCTTGGCCGCGGTGCGCCAGCGCGCAGCAGAAGAAGAACACATCGTGCGCATGGGCTTGCTGGCTTCAGGCGCTGCGCATGAACTGGGCACGCCACTGGCCACCCTGGCTGTCATCCTGGGCGACTGGAAACACATGCCTGCCCTGGTGCGTGACCCGTCACTCAAAGAAGACATCGCGGAAATGGAAGCCCAGGTCCAACGCTGCAAAAGCATCGTGAGCGGCATTCTGCTCTCGGCCGGTGAAGCGCGCGGCGAACACTCCAGCCAGACCACCGTGCGTGCGTTCCTGGACACCTTGGTCCGGGAATGGCGGGGCACACGATCGGTGGATACCTTCCTGTATGACAACCAGGTCGACGAAAACACTGCGATGGTGGCCGACACCACCTTGGAACAAATGGTGTTTAACGTGCTGGACAACGCGCGGGATGCGTCCCCGCAATGGGTCAGCCTGGAAGCCAGCCGGGACGGGGATGCACTGCGCATCGTCGTGACAGACCGCGGCCCGGGCTTTACGCCGGAGGTGCTGAGCCACATCGGGGTGCCCTACCAATCCACCAAGGGTCGTCCCGGCGGCGGGCTGGGGCTTTTCTTGTCCATGAATGTCGCGCGCACCCTGGGGGGAAGCCTGAGCGCCGAAAATAGGGTGGAAGGCGGTGCCAGAGTCACCATCACCCTGTCCCTACCCGATATTTCCCTGCCGGAACCAGAAAAGAACAACACCCATGGACACTGAACGCCTCTTGCTCATCGTGGAAGACGACGAAGCGTTTGCCCGCACCCTCACCCGCTCCTTCGAGCGACGGGGCTACAAAGTGCTGCATGCCGATGGACTGGCCGGCGTGGAAGCCCTGTTGCCCGCCCATACGCCCGCCTATGCGGTGGTCGACCTCAAACTCAAGGGTGAAGCCAGCGGCCTGGCTTGCGTGCGGGCACTGCACGCCCACAGTGCGGATATGCGCATCGTGGTGCTCACTGGCTTTGCGAGCATTGCCACTGCGGTGGAAGCGATCAAGCTGGGCGCCAGTCATTACCTGGCCAAGCCCTCCAACACCGATGACATCGAAGCCGCGTTCGGCCAGGAAGAAGGCAACACCGAGGTAGCGCTGACCAACCGCTCCAGTTCCATCAAAACGCTGGAATGGGAACGCATTCACCAGGTGCTTGCCGAAAGCGACTTCAATATTTCTGAAGCTGCCCGCCGACTGGGAATGCACCGCCGAACCCTGAGCCGCAAGCTCGACAAGCAGCGGGTGTGAGACTCTTTCAGCCATAAAAAAGCCGCGCAGCGCCCGTGGGATCTGCGCGGCTAGCTACTGAAACAGTAGCGCTTCAGCTCAACTTCAGACGCGTGGCACCGGTGTACCGGAGTTCACACACAAGGCCATGTTGAGAGCCTTGACTGCGGTCTTGTAGTCGCCGCGCTCAATCACAAACTGCATGTTCACCTGGCGCAGGGTTTGCGACACGCAGTTCACGTTGACTTGCGCGTCCGCCAGAGCCTGGGCTGCCTTGGCCAGCACGCCGGGAATGCCGATGTTGGAGCCGATGGTGCACACAATGGCGCTGGGCTTGACCGTGACCACCTGGTAAAGCTCTTCCAGTTCGGCCACGAGTGCGTCAGTTACCTGGTTGTCCCACACCAAGTGGGCAATCGAGTTGGCGTTGGTGGCTTTCAGGATGTAGCTGATGTCGTGCTTGCAGAACACTTGCATCAAGCTGGCGTCAAAGCCTACGGTGCCCACCATGCTGGGGTCGTGAATTTCGATCAGGGTGACCTTGTCGGTACCGGTCACGATTTCCACGCGGGCACGCTCGCCCACGAAGTCCTTGGTGATCAGGGTGCCGGGGTGGTCCGGCTCAAACGTATTTTTCAGGCGGATGGGGATGCCCGCCAATTCCATGGGCTTGGCCGCCTTGGGGTGGATGGCTTCCATGCCCACGTCCGCCAACTGATCGGCCACGTCGTAGTTGGTGGCGCCCACCACAATGGCATTTTCCAGGCCCACAAGGTTGGGGTCGGCAGATGACAGGTGGAATTCTTTGTGAATCACGGCCTCGGCAGGACGCACTTCGACAGCGATCTTGCTGAAGGTGACCTCGGAGTAGCCGCGGTCGAACTCGCGCATGATGCCTTCAGTCCCCTTGGTGTAGCCGGTGGCCACTATCACGCTGTTGGCCAGGTCCAGATCCTTGAAGCTGTTGGCAATACGCTCGTCGATGCTCCAGGCTTCGTTGTCATCGAAGCCGGCCAGGTCCATCAGGACCGCATTTACACCGTTGGCCTTGAGGATTTCCACCGAGTTGAACGCGCTATGGGACTCGCCGATTGAGGCAAGCACCTCGCGGGCTGCCAAGAGCACATCCTTGCGGCTCAGGTAGCCGCTGGCCAATACGTGGTGCATGGCACCCAGATATTCGCGGGCTTGGGCGATGCGCTGATCAATAAAGGCGTCGGCCACGGCCAGTGGCAAACCGATGTCGGCATAGCCGGCGTTCAGCTTTTTCAGGCTGACGGCCAAGCCGGTCAGGGCGTCCTGGTAGCCCTTTCCCTCCGCAAACAGGGCGTAAATACCGCGTTCACCCGTCTTTTTATGCTCCAGCAACTGGTTGGTCACGCCGGAGTAGGCAGACACCACGTAAATGCGGCCGTAAATGCGTTTCGGGTCATGCAGAACGATGTGGCGCAGCACATCACCAAAAGCGGTCATCGAGGTGCCGCCGATTTTCTCGACAGAGATCTTGGAAGAATTTACGTCTGACATGGACAAGCTGGGAAGAGCAAAAAGGGATTGGAGAGCCGGCAAGGAGCTTCTGCCGTGAGTTTGTCAACGGCTGAAAACCCTCTATTTTCCACCACTTTGGGTGGGAGCCCGATTTGCAAACCGGCATTGCGCCGCAAACCTTACCCGTCACTTCAACTTTGTGTACCGAATCGGCACCCAGCGCCCATGGAATATGCGCGAGCAGCTATTAAATGAATAGCACCTCTTCTCCTGACTACGGAGCCCTAAGACCGACCTCATCCAGCGATTGGCCCCGGGCAGGCTCAGCCCGCGTGTTTCCGGACCCACGCCACATACGCATCCATCCACGCTTGAAAAAACTTCTTGCTGCCCTCGCCGAGACCACCCGTGGAATTGAACAGGTCGTCTTTTGCTTGAATAAACGCCTCCGGCTGCCCCATGGTGGGCACATCCAGATAGGCCAGCACATTGCGCAGGTGTTGCTGCGCCATCGCCGTGCCCGCTGCGCCGGGCGACAGACCGATCACTGCAGCCGGCTTGCCCGCCCATGCGCTCTGGCCGTAGGGGCGCGAGGCATGGTCAATGGCATTTTTGAGTACCCCGGGAATGGAACGGTTGTACTCCGGCGTCACAAACAGCAGACCTTGCGCCCGGGCGATTTCCGACTTGAGGCGCAGCACCGACTCGGTCTGGTAGGAGTCGTCGTCCTGGTCGTACAGCGGCAGGTCGTCAAGCGGCACCTGCTCGAAGGTGAAATCCGCAGGCGCCAGCGCCGCCAGAGCGTGGGCCAGTTTGCGGTTCATGGATTCGTGGCGAAGGCTGCCCACGATCACCGAGATCAGATATGTGCTCACAGCATGCTCCCAAAAAACACCATGCTGCGCGCCACCAACCCGTCCGTCCGTGCTCTAGCAGACACAGTTTGCTGCCTATCGCACTTTGACTTTGGCACCGTCCTGCAACTTGATGTCGGGATAGACCACCACCTGGGCATTGACCGCCAGCCCCTCCGGCACCCAAGCCTGGTTGCCGTTGCGCGCTTTGACGGTGACCTCCTGCAAACGCACATGGCCTGCGTCCAGCACAAACACCCCGGAGCGCGCCCCCACCGGAAACAAGGCACCCACCGGCACCATGACCGCGCCCTCCTCCACTTGCACCAACAAACGCACATCCACCTTGAAGCCGTCGCCAAGGCCTTTCCAGACCTCTTGCGGGCTGGTGATGTCTGCAATCACATTCACCCGCTGTTCTTCCACGCCGAGTGCAGACACTTTGGTGAATGCCGCCGGCTCCACGTAGCGCACCTTGCCCTGCAGCACGCCGGAGCCGCCCCAGTTCAACAACTGCACGGCAGTGCCGGGTTGCACTTGGGCGGCCTCCTCGGTCAAGATGTCCACCACCACCTCCAAACTGCCCGGGTCGCCAATTTCGACCAGGCCAGCGCCCGCCTGCACCACGCCTTCACTTTGCAGCAGCACTTTGAGCACACTGCCTGCTACCGGCGAACGGACCGTCACCTCGCCCTTGACACCTGGCCTCGCACCATCGGCGCCGTATGCCTGCAAGGGCGCACGGGCCTGCTCCAGGTTAAATCGCGCAGCTTGCTCCGCCTGCTGCGCAGCCGCCAGTTCGCTGCCCCGCAGTTGTTCGGCCAAACGAATGCTTTCACCTTGCGCGGCAGACACAAAGCCTTGCCGCACCAGCGCGTTGTTGCGCAGCACGTCCTGCCTGCCCTGGTTGAGGGCAGCCGCAGCGGCAGCCACCTGCGCTTGGGCTTGCGCCAAGGCCGCCTGCGCGCCACCCACACGGGCGGCTTGCTCCGCTTGGCTGCGTGCGTCCAGCAAGGCGGGTGCTGAGGGCGACACCACGGCCACAGCGTCCCCCGCCTGCACGCGGTCCCCTTGCGCCAGCAGAATGCGCGCCAGGCGGCCTGCCACGGTGGTGGACACCACATAACGCGCGCGCACCCGGGTCTTGCCGTCCTCCTGCACTGCGCGCTCAAAACGGCCTTGGGTCACGTTCGCCACCTCCACTTCCATCGCGCTGGGCCAAAAAGCCCAAACCAGACCGGCCAGAAACATGGCGATGACGGCGCCCCAGAGAAGCTTTTTTTTCATGATGATGGGGAGTAGGGTTGGCCGCGCTATTCGCGGGTTTTGAGGACGCTGACCAGGTCCAGCTGGTCGATCCGCCTGCGCACAATCAGCGCACTGATCACACCTGCCACCACCACACACACCACTGCAAAGGCATAGGTAGCGGGCTGAATGGCGAAGGGAAACGAAAACTCATCGCTGCGGATCATGGTGACAATGCCCAGCGCCAGCAGGTAGCCCAGCCCCATGCCCAGAGGCAGCGCCAGCACAATCTCGATGCCCAATTCGCCCAGCAAAATGGCAGACACCTCGGTGCGGGTGAAGCCCAGCACGCGCAAACTGGCCAGCTCCCAGGCACGCTCCGCCAAGGCAATGCGCGCATTGTTGTAGACGACACCGACCGCGATGATGGTGGCGAACACCGTGAGCACCAGGCTGAAAACCAGAATGTTGCGCGCCGTCACATCATTGATGTTGCGCGCCATCACCTGCTTGCTGATGGCCACGCCCACTTGGGGCAGTTCCTTCAGGCGGTTGAGCAGCTCCGGCTCATGCCCACGCTCCACAGACACCATGATCTGGTTGACGACGTCCCCCTCACGCAGCACCGCGTTCAGCGCCGTGCGCTCCATGTAGGCGTTCATGCCCAGCAGTTCGTGCACCGTGCCGGTCACCGGCAAGTGCACCACCTCACGGCGACCTTCCTGCAGTTCCACCCGGACCAGGTCGCCCGGCTTCACGCCTAGCTTGGTGGCCAGGCGGTCGGTCAGCAGCAAGCCGTGGCGCGGTGCGTTCAAGGCTTGCTTGTCGAGATTGACGATGCGAAACAAGTCCGGCACCTCAGGCTTGCCTTGAATGGCGCCACGGTGATGCCGGTTGCCATTCACCAGCCGTACCGCCACATTGCGCCCGCCCT
Organism: Curvibacter sp. AEP1-3; assembly: GCF_002163715.1. Taxonomy (GTDB): domain Bacteria; phylum Pseudomonadota; class Gammaproteobacteria; order Burkholderiales; family Burkholderiaceae_C; genus Allorhodoferax. The sequence continues at coordinate 184,289 of NZ_CP015698.1, read as the reverse complement.
CCACCGCCGTCACAAAAGGCAAATGCGCCGTGGTTTGCAGCGCACGCGCGGGCGTGGCTTCCAGCAGATTGATGGACACATCCCCACGCAAGACCTGTCCGAACTGGGTGTCCATCAAAACCACCACCGCATCCCGCATGAAGGCGCCGGTGATGACGGTGGCCATGGCCATCGCCACGCCCACCGTGGTGAGCAAAGTACGCAAGCGGTGGCGCTCCATGGTGCGCAAGATCATGCGCAGCGGCGGCGAAAACCAGGCCTTCATGCCCCAGCGCTCCAGCAGCATGGGCTGGTAGCGGCCGGGTGATGGCGGACGCATGGCCTCTGCGGGTGCCAGCAGCACCGTGGCGCGGATGGCACCCAGCGTGGCCAGCACTGCGGCTGCCAATGCCACTCCGACAGCCACCAGAATAAGCGCAGGTGCCAAGCGGTAATGCAGCGTCGGGAAGCGGAAGGTCTTGGCATACAAGCCTACAAAGCCTTGCCCCAAAGCAGCACCGAGTGCCAGCCCCAAGAGCAGACCCAGCACCACAATCACCAGCACCAGCTTGAGGTAGTGCCCGCCGATGGCAAGGTTGCCATAACCCAAGGCCTTCAGCGCGGCCACCTGTTCGCGCTGGCTGGCGATCTGCCGACCCACCACCACGTTGAGCAAAAACGCAGCGACCGCAAGAAAGATGCTGGGCAACACCGTGCCCATCACCCGCTGCTGCTTGATCTCGGAATTCAGAATTACATCCGACATCTGTTGGTCCCGCCCATGCGCGTTGATGCCGCCATAGGGGGCAAGCAGCCGGTCCAACTGGTCAATGACTGCCCCCTCACTGGCGCCCGGCCCCAGCCGCACCGTCACTTGGTTGAAGGCACCTTCCATGTTGTAGGCCATGGCTAGCGTCTTGCGGTCTACCCAAAAAATGCCGAAGCCCCGCTGGTCCGGCGAGCCACCGAGGCCTGCGAAAACGTACTCCGGCGACAGGCCTATGCCGACCAGCCGCAGCCGCTCGCGCTTGCCGTTGATCAATGCCGTCACTTCATCCCCGGTCTTGAGCTGGTGAGCCACTGCAAAGGCCTCAGACACCAAGGCATCCATGGCACCACTACCGTGGCTGGCCACCATGCGCCCGCTGCGCAGGCTCACCAAGCTCAAGCGCGGGGGCTCGGCCGGATCCAGCCCGATGATCTGCCCGGCAATCGGGTCCGATACCCCTGGAATGGTGATGGGCACCACCTGCGCCAGCCCGGTCTGTACATGGGCCGCACCGTCGATGGCTTCGAGCTGGCGCTGCAATGCCAAGGGCGCACTTTTGAGGCTGCTGAACACTTCTGCAAACCGCGACTCCGCGTAGTACACATCGCGCGACCACCACAGTGAGTCAAACGCGCTAAAACTGGTAATAAAGCCCCCTACCCCACTCGCCACCACCAAGGCGATGGTGAGAGCCTGGCTCCACATCAGGCGCAAGTCACGCAGTAGTTTGCGGTCCAGGGTTTTCATGGCGAGGCACTCACCATGCCAGCTCGGAGGGCGCGACCTTGTGCTCGTTCTGCACGATCTTTTCTATACGCCCGCCGCTCAGGTACAGCACGCGGTCTGCCATCCCGGCAATCGCTGCGTTGTGGGTGATTACGATGGCGGTGGTGCCCAATTCGCGGTTAATGCGCGCAATGACTTCCAGCACCAGCTTGCCCGTCTGATAGTCCAGAGCACCGGTAGGCTCATCGCACAACAGCACCTCCGGTTTTTTGACAATGGCACGCGCAATGGCCACGCGCTGCTGCTCCCCGCCCGAGAGCTGCGAGGGGAAGTGGTCCACCCGCTCTGCGAGCCCCACCCGTGTCAGCGCCTCCAGGGCCGGCATCGGGTCTTTGGCAATGTCAGTGACCAGTTCCACGTTTTCACGCACGGTCAGGCTGGGGATCAGGTTGTAAAACTGAAAAACAAAGCCCACGTGGTCCCGGCGGTACAGGGTGAGTTCGTCGTCGCTGGCATGGGTCAGGTCATGGTCGGCAAACTGCGCGGTCCCGCTGCTGGGGCGGTCCAGCCCGCCAAGGATGTTGAGCAAGGTGGATTTGCCACTGCCCGAGGCGCCCAACAATACGATGAACTCACCTTTGTAGATGGTCAGGTCTACGTCCATCAAGGCGTGAACCTGAACCTCCCCCATGTCATAGGTTTTGGCAAGTCCTTTGGCGGTAAAAACAGCTGCGCGTTCATCGGCAGGTGCGCTTTCGGCAGGAGCAGCGGGGACAGTCGCAGCAGGCTTTGCTGCCACAGGAGTCGTAGCCAAGGCATTCGGCATGGAACCCCCATTGGGAATGTGACGGAGTGTAGGCAGTCTGGGCCGCGCCTACCCTCACGTCGGTTCGATGCCGCACGGTTTGCTTAATGTGCAGCCTGCTTCATGGCATACATTCTTTGGTCTGCAATGCCCAATAGTGCTTCGACAGTGCTTCCGTCCTCCGGAAAACTGGCGAGACCAAAGCTGAATTCGGGCACCAACAGGGCTCCACTGCCAGTCAGGATCGGGTTCAGACGCAGCTGCTTACGGATCTCCTGAATGGTGTGCTCTATCGCTGGAGCCTTGGCCATTGGATAACAAGCGACGAACTCATCCCCGCCCAGGCGACCCACGATGTCGGAATTGCGGGCTGACTTGCGCAACACTTGCGCAATGTGGGCGATCAATTGATCGCCTGCCAAATGACCCTGCGTATCGTTGACTTGCTTCAGACCATCCACATCAAAAAGACCGATCACCACACGCTCCTGGTATCGCGCAGCACGCTCCAAGGCCACAGCCAACTGATCTTCAAAATAATGGCGGGTCGCCAAGCCACTCAGTGCATCCACCTGATAGCGCTTGATGTTGGCGGAATAGCGCTCTCTGGCCAATAGCACCACCTCAATCTGTGCGCGAAAGCGCTCCACAATTTCAAGGTCTTTTTGGTCGTAGGTACTCGCAATCGACGAGTCCAGATTCAACAAACCGAACAAGCGATCACCGACAAAAATCGGCGCACTGATGACCGATTGGTACCTCCAATCGTCGGGCTTGATGACGGTGGCCACGTCCTCAAAATCCGAGGCTGTGATCAAGCGCGCTTCCTTGAAGTTACCGTGCGTTACTTGGTACAAAAAGCTGTCTTCCAACCGGAGCCTGAACTTGCCAACAAACTCGTCTGAGAAGCCTTTGGATGCAACAAAGGTCAGGTGCCCATCGTCGCCCAACTTGAGTATCGAACCGGTTGTTGCTTCATTGAAAATCCGGAACAGGTAGCCAAGAATGTTGGCGTAAATCAGCCCCAGATCTTCATTGAGCAGGATATCCCGGTTGACTTGGACATTCATTGCGGCGATGAGGCCCAACTTCCGGGACGACTCATTCACATCCCGCAAGCGCAACACGAGAAAAGTAAGCACCCCGCACAGCAAACCAACAAGGAGTGCCACCTCGATGGCCAGTGGCTTGGAGGCACCGTCATGCCAAGAAAAAACAAAGAAGCAAGCCAGTCCAGCGGCGGCAAAGGCCGATCCTGTCCAAACCACAGCTTTGTGCCCTTGCACTGCATGCTCCAACGGTTGCTTTTTTTGCAGTATGGCACACCGTGCGGCAACTGACGAGTCGCTTTGTCGGCACCCCAGAACGGCAAAACAACTACTGCTGCATAGCAATCAGTCGGGCATCTGCCAGCGCGGCGGACCGGTGGTGAACGAACGCTTGGTACCCGGGTGAACGCACCATGTCCATGAATGCGGCGGCATTCGGGTATTGCACCAGCAGGACATCATCCCAGACCTCGTCGGCAGGAGCCACCAGGGCATGGCAAGCGCGGCCCTGCCACAGCACTATGCCACCTGCAGCTTGCACCGCTTTCAGGGCATTCGCCGTATAGCGTGCATAAGCCTCACGCCCGGTGCATGGCGTCTCCTGGCGCTCAGGGGTGTATTCGGCCTGCTCTTTGAAGCGCAGCAGGTTCAGCATGGTGACTGGTTTGTCCGGCGCAGTCTTCACAAAGAGCTGGCTGAAACTCTCGCGGCTCGGGTCGATAGTAGCCATGTCGTCACTCCTGGGCTTGTTAGGGAAATCCTGAGCAGTGCACCCTGCAAAAAACTATTTACCGGGCGCTGCACCTTCATCGTCGACGGCCTTTTGTACCTCCCGGTAGAAGGCCTCACGCGCGTTGGATGCCTCTAGGTCACGCGCACCCCCTGCCCAGTTGGCGTTGGACACGATGACCAACTTACGCTTGGGGTCGATGAAGATGCCTTGCCCGAAAATGCCTCGAGCAGAAAAACTGCCGTCGTCATAAGTCCACCATTGGTAGCCATACCCACGGCCTGGTTGGCCGATGTCTGTGCGCTTGGTAGTGGCATCCACCCACCAGCCATCGGGCACGATGCTTTTGCCACCTGCCATGGCGCCACTCAAAATGAATTGGCCCATACGGGCGTAATCACGTGGCGACGCCTGGATGCAGCAGCCCCCGATTTCCTGACCGGTTTTGCTCAATATCCAGGTGCCTTGCTGCTCCATACCCGCCGGTCCCCACACCTTTTCGGCCAGATAAGTGGCCAGGGGCTTGCCGGTGGCTTGCTGCACCAAGGTGCCGACCAGGTTGGTCTCGCCAGTGCTATAGAGCCAACGGGTTCCCGCGGGCACATCGCGTGGGAGGTTGCGCATGTAGCTCACCAACGCATCCACGCCTTCTTCCGGCTTGTGGTTGTTGAACTTTGCAACATCCGACTGCGGGTCAGAATAATCTTCGTTCCACTTTACGCCGGAGGTCATTGTGAGCAATTGGCGCACGCTGACCGCATCGTAGGCCGAGCCTTTGAGGTCCGGAATGTAGAGACTGACTTTGTCGTCCAGACTCTTGATAAAGCCATCTTTCACCGCGGCACCAACCAAGGTAGACGTGAACGACTTGGCTACCGAGAAGCTGGTCCAACGCCCTGCCGCATCAAAGCCCAAGCCATAACGCTCGAGGCGCAACTTACCGTCTTGCAAGACCAAGAGCGCAGCACTGCGCTGGCCGGCCATATAGGCGTCGACATCGCTTGTGAGTTTCAGCGGCGCACCCGCGGGCAATGCAGAAGGAGTGCCGCCAGCTTGCACCACCCGTGATTTGGCGAGAAAAGGCAGCCGGTCCAGCGCGCGAAAGGCAGCATCTCTCTGGGCTTGAGTCCAGAACAGCAGATCGCGGTTGGTCGGCACCGTCGCCAACAACCCGCGGGTTTCCTTGTCCAGACTGAACCAAGCGCCCACGCCGGCTACCCCCAGAACTACCAAGGTGCCGAGCACCATTTTCTTAAAGGCCAAAACAAAACTCCCGGAACGCGCGATCACGCGAATAAGGGAAATGTTGCACCGGCCTTAGGCATCTGAACTTGAGACAAACCCTTGCCGAGTCCTGCTGGTGACAGGTCGCTTAGCAAACTTACCCTCTGAGAGGGGCAGATATGATGGTGCGGTACCGGACATGGAATACTGGTTTCAGTTTGATTGAGTGATCACCATGACAGATGCTCTCCTCCCGAAAGGGTCACGTTTTTCACGGCTTGAGGATCCGGGTACGGATTTCCCCTTCTACCGAGGCACACCCGTCACACTTTCCACCCCCGCCTGGTGGATGCTCATGGCTTCAGTGGCAGGCGCTTTTCTGTTTCTCGTCATCTCGGCATCCTGGTCGGCAGCACTTATCTGGCAGTTGGTCCCGGCTGTGATGTTGGCTGCGGTGCCGTTAATCACATTGGCGCGTGTGGCCCCAGGCCATTGGCATTGCCTGTTCGGCAAGGTGGGGCTGCGTGAGTTGCGATTGATGCTCGGCTTTGCCTTGCTCAACATCGTGATCAGCATGGGCCTTGGCTTCATAGTATGGGCGCTGACCCAAGTGGCAAGCAACGGTAGCACTACACAGTTGGGTACAACGGATACCTTGGGTCGCATGGTGTTTTTTGTCAAAACATTACCCCAACTTCTGGGGGAAGAAGTCATCACGATCCTGCCCTTCCTCGCCCTTTTGCACTGGCTGACTCACAAATTAGGATGGAGTCGCAAGGGCGCCATTCTGTTGGCCTGGTTTGCCACATCGGTCATGTTCGGGATGCTGCACTTGCCGACCTATGACTGGAACTGGGTGCAATGTCTGGTCGTCATCGGCGGTGCGCGGATGGTGCTCACACTGCCCTGGATCATGACCAAGAATATGTGGGTGTCTACGGGAGCCCACATCACCAATGACTGGTTGCTTTTTGCCGCTGGCCTGTGGGGCGCGGGGCTGGCGAGCAAGGTATAGTTTTTGCTGATGCGCAAGACATCCGCATCAGATCGCAACGTCAGAGCGCCTCACGCGCCAAGTTCAACCGTTCACTCAGGGGAGTCCACCATGTCAAACATCAACAAACCGCTTACCTGCGGCCTGGTCCTTAGCTCCATCGCCGCAGCCATCATGGCACTGCCATCTGCCGCTTCAGCACAAGCCGCTGCACCGGAATTGGGTTATTCGGTGGGCAATATGGACAAAAGTGTGAGCCCGCGAAAAGACTTCTTTCGCTATGCCAATGGCGCCTGGCTCAAACGCACTCAGATACCTCCCAGTGAAGCCGATGTCGGTGGGTTTAGCCAACTGGCAGCCAACCTAGACCAGAAGCTCAGCTCCCTGATCCACGACGCAGCGGCTTCAAGGCCCCCCAAAGGTACGCCACAACAGCAGATTGGTGACTACTACCGGGCAGCCATGGACACCAGCCGGCTGGATACCCTGGGACTGCAGCCCATCTCTGCCGAGCTGCAGCGTCTGCCTTCTACAGGCTCACCCTCAGCGCTTGGAGCAGTGTCTGCCCGGTTGGCTCTGGGCTACGGCATTTCGCCTTTGGTGAACGCATTCAGCACCGTAGACGCCAAGAACAGTGGCATGAACGTATTGATGATCCATCCGAGTGTGCAGCCACTCGAACCGGATGAATACAACACACCTGCGGGTCAGAAAGTGCGTGAACTCTATGCGGGCTTTGTCACCAAAATGTTGCAAGCATCGGGAGATGCCGAGCCTCTTGCAGCAAAGAAAGCCAAGCTGATCGTGGACATGGAGGCCGAGCTTGCCGCAGCCCGCCTGACACCTTTGCAGATGCGGGATCCCGATATCACCTACAACAAACTCACATTCGCAGAGGTTCAAGGGTTCATTCCCACTGTTGACCTGAAGGCTCTGCTGGGAGGTTTGGGCGTGCCCGTGCCCGAAAGCGTGGTAGTCATGGATGTCAATGGACTGAAGGCCATTCACAAGCTGCTGAGCACCCGCACTCCCGAAGAAGTCCGCACCTTGCTTGCGTGGCACATCTTGTCCAGCCGAGCCTCCGCCTTGGGGCGCCCTTGGAGCACATTGGACGAAGAGTTCAACAAGCAGCGCAAGGGCCTGCAAGTGGTGCCATCCCGCGAGCGTCAGGTCACTCAGGCGATTGCCTCACAGCTGTTTCATCCCATGGCCCAGCTATACGTAAAAGCGCATTTTCCGGAAAGCACCCGCCGGGAAATCACCGAGATGGTCAAGCACATCAAAGATGAGTTTGAACAACGCCTGCGAGCAAACCCTTGGCTGGACGAACCCACCCGGGCAGCTGCTTTGACCAAGTTGTCCAAAGTCGATATTCAAGTTGGCTATCCACAGAAGTGGATCGACTTCAGTGCGATTGACGTACGACCGGACGACCACTTCGGCAACCAGCAACGGATTGGCGAATTTCTGATGCGCCGTGATCTGGCCAAAGTGGGTACGCCGGTTGTGCAGGACCGTTTTGCAGAAAGCGCCACACTCCCCACAACGGTGAATGCCGCCTACAACCCTCAGGCCAACAACATCGACATCACAGCGGCTATTGTTCAACCACCGTTTTACAAGCCCGGTGCAGATATGGCCGTGAACTACTGCACGATCGGCGCCGTCATCGGCCATGAATTGACCCACGGATTCGACAGCAATGGTCGACGCTACGGACCGGCAGGCAACTTGCGCGATTGGTGGACCCCTGAAGCCACCCAGGAATTTAAAAAACGAACCGATGTGCTGGTGCAGCAGTACAGCGAGTTCACCATCCTCCCGGGCTTGCAACACAACGGCTTGCTGACCCTCACAGAAAACACCGCCGACCTTGGCGGCATCACCCTTGCCCATGCAGCGCTGCGGCGCGCGCTGGACGGCAAGGCGCAACCCAAGATTGATGGCATGACCACTGACCAACGTTGCTTCGTCGCTTGGTCACAAATGTGGGCTTACAAAGGCCGCCCCGAACGACTGCGCTTTCTGGTAGCCAAGGACTACCACGCCAACAGCGCTTTGCGCAGTTTCGCCCCTCTGCTGCACTTGAATGAGTTCTACCAAGCTTTCAATATTCGCAAGGGCGATCCAATGTGGCGCGCGCCTGAAAAGCGGGTCCGCATCTGGTAAGCCGAAGGCACTGCCATGCAGTGCCGGTAGCAGCCTTTTCTGCGTGTCCCTGCCCGTCATTGCAGCATCCCCTGAACAACGCGGTAGCGGGGTCTGAATGCAGCCTATTTGCGTCTAAGCCCTCGCAATGCGTGGGGTTTCAACCTAGGCGGAGCTGCGATTTTTTACAGAGCGTATGCAGAATCCGGCCCTCAACTCTCACCTGAATCGCTATGAAAGACTCTGCGTTGTTGATCGGTATCTCGGATGCCATCGGATTTGTAGCAGGCGCCCAAATGGGCTTATGGCTGGGCCAATCGATGGGGTTTGATGCCTTCGCGGGAGGGTTTGGCAACAACGCGTTAGTGGGTATGGTTTTGTTGGGCTTGGGTGGCGGTCTGGGCTTGCAACTGGCGAGCCGTTGGCGAAGCTGGCGCGCAGCCAGAAAGAGCGAATAGCCCTTCGTGATTGATGTTTCCGAACGGCGGCGTACCCAAAAAATCGCCAGCAAAAGGCCCCACTTTTTCCAAGCCTTAACCTTCGTGGGGGAGTAAGAAATCCGTCAGACGCGGTTTTGACACTGCAGCCGTCCATGGCATCGCCGTGGATGCTGAGAACCGCCCTAACTAAACAAAACGGAGACTCCCCATGAGCATCAGCCCTGCCAGTGCCGCGTCGATTGAAGACCGCAAGCGGCCCATGACGCGCGATGAAAAACGCGTCATCCTCGCGTCTTCAGCCGGAACCATTTTTGAGTGGTACGACTTCTACCTCTATGGCTCGCTTGCAGCGATCATCGGGGCCCAGTTTTTCTCATCCTTTCCGGAAGCCACACGCAACGTGTTTGCCTTGTTGGCGTTTGCCGCCGGCTTTCTGGTGCGCCCCTTCGGCGCGCTGTTCTTTGGCAGATTGGGTGACATGATCGGGCGCAAGCAAACCTTCCTCATGACGATTTTGATCATGGGGATCTCGACCTTTGTGGTCGGCTTGCTTCCGGGCTACAACACCATCGGTTGGGCCGCGCCCGTCATCCTGATCCTGCTGCGCATGCTGCAAGGTCTTGCCTTGGGAGGCGAGTACGGCGGCGCTGTGGTGTATGTCGCTGAGCACGCTCCGCCCGGACGTCGTGGCTTCTTCACCAGCTGGATTCAGACCACCGCCACCTTGGGCCTTCTGCTGTCCCTGATGGTGATCCTCACGGTGCGCACTATTGTTGGCGAAAAAGAATTCGCCGAGTGGGGCTGGCGCATTCCATTCCTGCTGTCGATCTTCCTGCTGGGTATCTCGGTATGGATCCGCTTGCAGATGGAAGAGTCGCCTGCGTTCAAGAAAATGAAAGCGGAAGGAACCAGCTCCAAAGCACCGATTGCCGAAGCTTTCGGTCAGTGGAGCAACGGCAAGTTTGCGCTGATCGCCTTGTTCGGTTTGGTCGCAGGTCAGGCCGTGGTCTGGTACACCGGTCAGTTCTATGCCCTGTTCTTCCTGCAAACCATATTGCGGATTGACATGTTTACCGCCAACGTGCTGATCGCCTGGTCACTGATTCTGGGTACAGCCGGGTTCGTAATTTTTGGTTCTCTGTCCGACAAAATCGGCCGCAAGAAAATCATTCTGGCGGGTTGCTTCCTGGCGATCGTGACCTACTTCCCGGTGTTCAAAACCATCACGCAAATCGCCAATCCGGCATTGCATGCTGCGCAGCAGAACACCAAGGTCACCATCATCGCTGACCCCAACGACTGCTCGTTCCAGTTCAACCCCACCGGCACTGCCAAGTTCACCAGCTCTTGCGATGTGACCAAAGCGCTGCTGGCCCGCAGTTCCGTGAACTACTCGGTGCAGTACACCGCTGGAGCGATTCCCGCCAAGGTGCAAATCGGTACTGCTGAAGTGGTGGGCTATGAAATCGCCAAGCTCACTGGCGATGACGTCAAGGCCACGCCTGCTGCCTTTGCCAAGTCGGTGAACGAAGCATTGGCCGCCGCGGGCTACCCTGTGCCCGGCAAGCCAGCACCCGGCATTCTCAAGATGGAAGGCTTCTTTGACATCTTCAATGCCCAGGTTTTCCCGCTGGTGCTGATCCTCACCTACCTCGTGCTGTTGGTCACCATGGTGTACGGCCCGATTGCTGCAGCCCTGGTAGAGCTGTTCCCCACCCGCATCCGATACACAGGCATGTCATTGCCGTACCACATCGGCAACGGCTGGTTTGGTGGATTGATGCCAGCAACCGCGTTTGCCATGATCGCGCAAACCGGTGACCCCTACTACGGCTTGTGGTACCCCGTGGTGGTGGCCGGCATGACCGTGGTGATTGGCCTGCTGTTTGTTCCAGAGAACAAAGACAAGGACATCTTCGCCGAGGACAGCCGCCGGTAAGGCAAAGATCTGGCGGCTATCAATGAAGCCCGAACCTTTGCCGGTTCGGGTTTTTTATTGCTGACTACGCTTTTGTTTAGTTCTTGGCACGGAGTGTCGCATCGGGTTCAAAAATTCGAACAAATGCGCCTAGATTTTTTCAGTAAGTTAAGGTCCGACAGGCCAAAGCTAATTGGAAGAAACCTGACTTTGTGTATTGCACCTGAGTCCGAACCGCCAGCCCGACCGTTGAGATCGAGCTTCGCCCAGCATTGGGAACGAGGATGTGGTCACACCACTGCCAAGAAACTCTGCGGAGGCAACAAACAGCAGATTGCCAATGACTCTTTGATGTGCATCTCTGCGAGCCATCAACTACGCAAACCACCACAACAGAACCGGAAGAAGCCACCGGTTTCCGGATGACGCGTTCGCTATACTCGCCTCCGACTGGCTGGGAGCTGGATACTGCGTGACGCAAGCACCCTCATGATGTCGAAATATAAAAAATATTCTAGATATTGAATTTCAGGGAGAGCCATGAGTCTGTCTGGCATAGCCTCGCGCGGAGCTGCGAGCCTGCGATTTTTTTTGTGCTCTGTATTGTTGGCTGTTCTGTCCGCTTGTGGCGGAGGAGGCGGTGGCGGAGGTGGCAGCTCCGGTAGCGGTCCTTCAGCAGGCTTGACTGGTCAAGTGGCCAAAGGTTTGACCAGCGGCGCTACAGTTACTCTTTACCGCATCAACGATGCCGGTGTGCGCACCGTAGTTTTCAGCACCGTTAGCGACGCTCAAGGAGGCTTCAGTCTGCCGACTGCATTAACAGTAGGACAGGTGTATCTTCTGGAGGCGATAGGTGGGCAATACATCAATGAAGCCACCGGACTGACCGCTGCATTGACTGCGCCCATGCGCGCGGTGTTTGTTGCAAGCGGATCGGAGCGTCGCTTCGCAATTTCTGCGGTTTCTGAGGCCGTAGCGTTGCAGGTGGAGCAATCCAGCTCGCCTACTAAGTGGAGCGCAAGCTCCGTTGCCAATGCCACGACGGTGATCAACACGGCATTCGGTTTACCCAGCCCGTTTGATCTACGCTTTGTGGATCTGACTCACTACTCGTCAGGTAGCGATCCCAGCCTTACCGACGCTGATTTCACCTTGTCTCTGCACATCGGTTTTTTCGCGGGTTTTATGCATGAGAGGCAACTGCGTGATAGCGGTCAATTGTTCTCGGCTACCTTGCGAGACTTTCGCCGGATGGTCACTACCAACAATCCGGACCCGCAACTCATGTCCGATTGGCTAGCGGGCTTGGTTCGCTTTGTGGAGAGGGTGCCCTCGCTGGCGAATAGCAAAGCATCGCTCTATACCTCGCTGGGCCTGCTTGCCAACTCCAATGCTGAACAACTCTCAGGAGCAGAGTCAAGCGGCGAATCTTCGGCCACTGTTCCCAATGGGGTCATGCGTATCCTGCTTTCGTCAAGCGGCTCCACCGACTCTACGGACACTGTATTCAATAGCCGGGGGGCTTTGGTAGGTTACCGCCTCGGGACAGTGAACTCCGGTCTGGGCTTCGCCTACTTGGGGTCTTCGAGCGTGGCGGATGTGTATGCAACAGAAGAGACTGCCATTGGTCGATGGAATAAAGGCTACTACTACGACTACGGGGTGACCTACAACGCGGCCCAAAAACAGTTCAACACCAGTCAGGCGCACAGCGCGCCCATGGGTAATTGGGTGTATGCCGCTGGCGTGCCCGCCAGCAACCCACCAAGTTGTGGTGTGATTACCATGGCCCCTCAGGCGCAGACCAAACCATACAAAAGCGCCGACGGCTCGCTGGAACTCACACTGGATGCGTCCTCGCGGCTGGTATTCCAGTTCAATAATGGCATCACCTTCGCGGGTTACAGCCTAGTCTTGAGGGATGCTCAGAGCAACGTTTACACCCTTGCCAGCACCGGCGGTACCAGTACCCCCTTGCAAGGTGCGCGTCTTGATAACAAGAGTGAGTTCAACAGTCACTATGGAGTTCCGCTGCCGACCGGAGACACCCTGACCATGAGGGGTTTGCTGGCAGGTGCAGGCGCAACCAAAGCGGTGATCACGATGGATTCAAACATTGTGCCCACCAGAGGTTTAGCCGCTGCCTTCGCTCAGGTAGGGTCGATCCAAACATGCACTGCCACCAATTTCGCTGCGGGCTCTGTAAGTCCCATCCCCTCTACAGGCGACTACAACGTCAGTTTTAAAGGCTTTACCAATCCAATGAGCGGCTTGAGTTTTCTGTCCGATGGAACACCCAAACTGGCTTTCACGGCTCCCGGCGTTGTCGCCACACAAAGCATGGAAAAGCGAGGCAATAGCGAGGCGGGCATAGGCATCTTGATGCCTCCCTTTCTGGACGGACTGGATACGGTCAATATCCCGCGCGCCTATTTCTATGTGAAGTCGCCCTTTGGTTCAGCAATGCCGCAATCCGGCAATACAGAATACCGCTTGGTTGCCAGTACTCCTTATCTAACAAGTACGGGTAACCAACTGATCTCGGCCAACACGGAAATTCAGTCGGCCCGCTTGAAGATACAGTTTGACCAATACCCGATGGGCACTACCAGTAACTGGTATGGTGCCTGTGAGTTAACAATCAACGGTCAAGTACTTCAGGATCCGTATGGTGGTCGCTACAGTCGGGATTCTGGCACGTGCAATGGTCTTGGTTTTACTGCAGGCATCACTTCTAGCAGTAACCGCTATGCGGTGGCTCTCTACTCCCAAGTAGTATCGGGCACGGTGCAGGCCGAGGCGGCGCTATTGTTTGAAAAAGTACCTTGAAACGCCCCTCATTCTGAGGGCTGCGATAAAAATTTTCTTGAGGTATTCATCTGTCTGGCTGCCATGCCCGGTAGCAGCGTCATCCACTTTACCGGCCGCAAGTAGCACGCGGTCCCCCGAAGCTTTGACTCGCGCACGCCCGCATGGGCTGTGCGCTCAAAAAAAAAACGGATTCTGCGCCGCTTGTTCGGCCAAGCACCCCAAGAGGTACCGGAGTCCAATCACCCACGCACATTGCAAAACTCTCCGTCCTGATTGAAATTGGCCACTTACGAGATCAGGAACTTTGCAAGTGCAGCCTGGATACAAAAAAGCCGCACAGCCCTTTCAGGAACTGCGCGGCCAGCTACTAAATCAGTAGCAGTTAGTTTGGCTTACTTCTTCGCTGGCGGCACATCCGTGCAGCTTCCATGCGCAATCTCCGCCGCCATGCCGATGCTTTCGCCTAGCGTGGGGTGGGGGTGAATAGTCTTGCCGATGTCCACCGCGTCTGCGCCCATCTCAATCGCCAAAGCGATCTCGCCGATCATGTCGCCCGCGTGGGTGCCGACCATGCCGCCGCCCAGGATCTTGCCATGGCCGTGCGCTTCCGGGGAGTCATCAAACAGCAGTTTGGTGACGCCTTCGTCACGGCCATTGGCAATCGCGCGGCCGGATGCGGTCCAGGGGAACAAGCCCTTCTTGACCTTGATGCCTTGGGCCTTGGCCTGGTCTTCAGTCAAGCCCACCCATGCCACTTCAGGGTCGGTGTAGGCCACGCTTGGAATGACGCGGGCGTTGAACGCCGCAGTTGCCAATTCCTTGTTGCCTTGCAGTTCACCAGCAATCACTTCAGCTGCCACGTGGGCTTCATGCACCGCCTTGTGCGCCAGCATAGGCTGGCCCACGATGTCGCCGATGGCGAAGATGTGCGGCACGTTGGTGCGCATCTGGATATCGACGTTGATGAAGCCACGGTCGGTCACCGCCACACCCGCCTTCTCGGCACTGATCTTCTTGCCGTTGGGCGTGCGGCCCACGGCTTGCAGCACGAGGTCGTACACCTGCGGTGCGGGGGCGGTTCCGCCCTCTTCCGCCGGCGCAAACGTCACTTCAATGCCTTCAGGCAAGGCGCGTGCGGACACGGTCTTGGTCTTGAGCATGATGTTGTCGAAGCGCTTGGCGTTCATCTTCTGCCAGATCTTGACCAGGTCGCGGTCGGCGCCCTGCATCAGGCCATCCATCATTTCCACCACGTCCAGGCGGGCGCCCAGCGTGCTGTAAACGGTGCCCATTTCCAGGCCGATGATGCCGCCACCCAAAATCAACATGCGCTTGGGGACTTCTTTCAGCGCCAGAGCGCCGGTGGAGTCCACGACGCGTGGGTCGTTGGGCATAAAAGGCAGTCGCACAGCTTGTGAGCCGGCCGCGATGATGGCGCGCTTGAAGGCGATGACTTTCTTGCTACCGGTCTTCTCTTGGGCTGTGCCGCTGGTTTCTTCGACTTCGAGGTGGTTGGCACCCACGAAGTTGCCGTAGCCGCGCACGGTCGTGACCTTACGCATTTTGGCCATGGCAGCCAAGCCACCGGTCAGCTTGCCGATGACCTTTTCTTTGTGGCCGCGCAGCTTGTCGATGTTGACCACGGGCGCGCCGAAGTCCACACCGAGGTCCGCCATGTGGCTGACTTCGTCCATGACCGCCGCCACGTGCAACAGCGCCTTGGAGGGGATGCAACCCACGTTCAGGCACACGCCGCCCAAGGTGGCGTAGCGCTCGACCACGATGACCTTGAGGCCCAAGTCAGCCGCGCGGAAAGCCGCGGAGTAACCGCCGGGGCCGCCACCGATGACGACCAAATCGCACTCCAGATCCGCACTGCCGCCGAAGCTGCTAGCCACTGGGGCCGGAGCCGCCGGGGCTGCTACAGAAACAGGAGCTGCTGGCGCAGACGCTGCTGGGGCTGCGGCCGGTTTTGCTTCAGAAGCTGCACCAGCAGCTTCGAGCATCACGACCACAGAACCCTGCTTGACCTTGTCGCCGATCTTGACCTTGAGCTCAGTCACCACACCGCCGTGGCTGGCCGGGATCTCCATGGAGGCCTTGTCGGACTCCACGGTGATCAGGCTTTGCTCGGGCTTGATGGTGTCGCCGACTTTGACCAGCAATTCGATGACCGCGACTTCGTCGAAGTCACCGATGTCCGGAACCTTGATTTCTACGATTGCCATATTCAGGTTCCTGTCTTAGAGCAGCACGCGGCGGAAGTCACCCAGGATCTGGCCCAGGTACACGTTGAAGCGCGCCGCAGCGGCGCCGTCGATCACGCGGTGGTCCCAGGTCAGCGACAAGGGCAGCATCAGGCGTGGCTGGAAGGCCTTGCCATCCCACACGGGTTCCATCTGGCTCTTGCAGACGCCCAGAATGGCAACTTCAGGCGCGTTGATGATGGGCGTGAAATAACGGCCACCGATACCACCCAGTGAAGAGATGGTGAAGGTCGCGCCGCTCATGTCGGCAGGGCCGAGCTTGCCGTCACGGGCCTTCTTGGCCAGCTCACCCATTTCCTGGCTGATTTGGAAGATGCCTTTTTTGTCGGCGTCCTTGATCACGGGCACCACCAAGCCGTTAGGCGTGTCGGCCGCAAAGCCGATGTGGTAGTACTGCTTGTAGATCAGCGCGTCGCCGTCCAGCGAGCTGTTGAACTCAGGGAACTTCTTGAGCGCGGCCACGCAAGCCTTGATCAGGAAAGCCAGCATGGTGACCTTGATGCCGGACTTCTCGTTCTCTTTGTTGGTGGAGACGCGGAAGGCTTCGAGGTCGGTGATGTCGGCGTCATCGTGGTTGGTGACGGCCGGGATCATGACCGCATTGCGCAACAGGTTGGCACCGCTGATCTTCTTGATGCGGGACATTTCCTTGCGCTCGATCGGGCCGAACTTGGCAAAGTCCACCTTGGGCCAGGGAATCAAGCCTAGGCCGGCGCCGTCGTTGCTGCCGGAAGCCTTGGCTTGCGCAGCAATGGCCAAGGTCTGCACTGCGCCGCTCATCACGGAGCGGGTGAAGCCTTGCACGTCCGCCTCGGTGATACGGCCCTTCAAGCCGGAACCCTTGACTTCGTTCAAAGGCACGCCCAGTTCGCGGGCGAACTTGCGCACAGATGGGGATGCATGGGGCAAACCGAGGGTGGTGCCACCGGGTGCATGCGCGGGAACAGCCACAGCGGCAGGCGCTGCGGCAGCAGCCACAGGTGCCGGGGCTGCGGCGGGAGCAGCCGGCGCGGCGGCAACCGCTGCGGGTGCCGCAGCAGGGGCGGCTGCGGCACCAGCCACGCCTTCCAGAATCACCACCAAGTCACCGATGTTCACGGTGTCACCCAGCTTGACCTTGATTTCCTTCACCACACCGGCGGTGCTGGAAGGAATCTCCATGGAAGCCTTGTCCGACTCGACAGTGATCAGGCTCTGCTCCACCTTGACGGTGTCGCCGACCTTGACCAGCAGTTCGATAACAGCCACGTCCTTGAAGTCGCCGATATCCGGCACACGCACTTCCACCGGGCTGGAGGCAGCAGGCGCTGCAACCGCTACCGCAGGGGCTGCCACGGACGCGGCCGCTACAGAAACAGGAGCTGCTGGCGCAGATGCGGCGGGCGCTGGAGCCGTTTTCGGCTCTGCAGCAGCACCAGCGGCTTCCACCATCACGACCACGGAGCCTTCCTTGACCTTGTCGCCCAAAGCGACCTTGATTTCCTTGACCACACCGGCGGTGCTGGAAGGAATCTCCATGGAAGCCTTATCAGACTCCACGGTGATCAGGCTTTGTTCCACCTTCACGGTGTCACCCACTTTGACCATCAGTTCGATAACCGCGACTTCGTCGAAGTCACCGATATCCGGGACTTTTACTTCTACCAATGCCATGTTGTTGTCTCCGGAGTTCTTAGGCGTACAGGGGGTTGACCTTGTCGGTGTTGATGCCGTACTTAGCAATGGCTTCTGCCACCTTGGCCACAGGCACGGTACCGTCTTCGCTCAGCGCCTTCAGGGCGGCAACCACGATGTAGTGGCGGTTCACCTCGAAGTGCTCACGCAGCTTGCTGCGGAAGTCGGAGCGGCCGAAACCGTCGGTGCCCAGCACCTTGTACGTACGGCCCTTGGGCACAAACGGACGGATCTGCTCAGCGTACGCCTTCATGTAGTCAGTCGACGCGATCACGGGGCCGGTGGACTTGTTCAGCTGCTCGGCAACAAATGGCACGCGTGGAGTTTCCAGCGGGTGCAGCAGGTTCCAGCGGTCAGCGTCCTGGCCGTCGCGGGTCAGTTCGTTAAAGCTTGGGCAGCTCCACACGTCGGCGCCGATGCCCCAGTCTTTTTCCAGCAGTTCTTGTGCCGCAATGCTTTCGCGCAGGATGGTGCCGGAGCCCAAGAGTTGCACGCGGGGTGCCTTCTTGGTGAGCGCGGGACCCGCCTTGCACTGGTACATGCCCTTGATGATCTGCTCTTCCGTGCCGGGCTGCAGGCCGGGCATCGGGTAGTTTTCATTCAACAGGGTCAGGTAGTAGAAGACATTGTCTTGCTTCTCGACCATGCGCTTCAAACCATGGTGCAGGATCACGCCGACTTCGTGGGCGAAAGTCGGGTCGTAGGAGATGCAGTTCGGAATCGTGCCGGCCATGATGTGGCTGTGGCCGTCTTCGTGCTGCAAACCTTCACCGTTCAGGGTGGTACGGCCGGAAGTGCCGCCCAACAAGAAGCCACGCGCTTGCATGTCGCCAGCCGCCCAGGCGAGGTCGCCGATACGCTGGAAGCCGAACATCGAGTAGTACACGTAGAACGGCACCATGATGCGGTTGCTGGTGGAGTAGCTGGTGGCAGCGGCAATCCAGCTGCTCATGCCGCCGGCTTCGTTGATGCCTTCCTGCAGAATCTGACCGGCCTTGTCTTCCTTGTAGTACATGACCTGGTCTTTATCGACCGGGGTGTACTGCTGGCCCGCGGGGTTGTAGATACCCACTTGGCGGAACAAGCCTTCCATACCGAAGGTACGGGCCTCATCCACCAGAATCGGCACCACGCGGGGGCCCAAAGCCTGGTCGCGCAGCAACTGAGTCAGGAAACGCACATAGGCTTGGGTGGTGGAAATCTCACGGCCTTCGGCGGTGGGTTCGATCACAGCCTTGAAGGTTTCCAGGGACGGCACGGTGAAGCTCTCGTCCGCCTTGGTACGACGGTGCGGCAAGTAGCCGCCCAAGGCCTTGCGGCGCTCATGCAGATACTTCATTTCCGGGGTGTCGTCTGCAGGCTTGTAGAACGGCACCTTGGGCAACTCGCTGTCAGGCACGGGGATGTTGAAACGGTCGCGGAAGGCCTTGATGTCTTCGTCAGTCAGCTTCTTGGTCTGGTGAACGGTGTTCTTGCCTTCACCGGCCTTGCCCATGCCGAAGCCCTTGACGGTCTTGATCAACAAGACAGTAGGTTCGCCCTTGTGGTTCACCGCCTTGTGGAAAGCAGCGTAGACCTTCTTGGAGTCGTGGCCGCCTCGACGCAGATCGAAAATTTCTTCGTCCGACATCTTGGACACCATTTCCAGGGTGCGGGGGTCTTTGCCGAAGAAATGCTTGCGGACGTAGGCACCGTCGTTGGCCTTCATGGCCTGGTAGTCGCCGTCCAGGGTTTCCATCATGATCTTTTTGAGCGCGCCATCTTTGTCGCGTGCCAGCAAGGGGTCCCAGCCGGAGCCCCACAGCAACTTGATCACGTTCCAGCCGGCACCGCGGAACTCGCCTTCGAGTTCTTGCACGATCTTGCCGTTGCCGCGCACCGGGCCGTCCAAGCGCTGCAAGTTGCAGTTGATCACGAAGACCAGGTTGTCCAAGCCTTCACGGGCAGCCAGGCCGATGGCGCCCAGGGATTCCACTTCGTCCATTTCGCCGTCGCCGCAGAACACCCAGACCTTGCGGTTTTCTGTGTTGGCAATGCCACGGGCGTGCAGGTATTTCAGGAAACGGGCCTGGTAAATCGCCATCAATGGGCCCAAGCCCATGGACACGGTGGGGAACTGCCAGAACTCGGGCATCAACTTGGGGTGCGGGTAGCTCGATAGACCCTTGCCATCCACTTCCTGGCGGAAGTTGAGCAACTGCTCCTCAGAAAGGCGACCTTCCAGGTAGGCGCGGGCATACACGCCGGGGGACACGTGGCCCTGGATGTAGAGGCAGTCGCCACCGTGGTTTTCGCTTTCAGCGTGCCAGAAGTGGTTGAAGCCGGCGCCGAACAGGCTGGCCAGCGATGCAAAAGAGCCGATGTGGCCACCCAAATCCCCACCATCTGCGGGGTTGTGGCGGTTGGCCTTTACGACCATGGCCATGGCGTTCCAGCGCATGTAGGCGCGCAGGCGCTCTTCAATCTCGAGGTTGCCGGGGGAGCGTTCTTCGTCTTGGGGCTCAATCGTGTTCACATAGCCGGTGGTGGCCGAGAAAGGCATGTCGATGCTCTTCTGGCGTGCGTGCTCGAGCAGTTGCTCCAGCAGAAAGTGCGCGCGCTCGGGGCCTTCGGCCTCGATCACAGCGCTGAGCGCGTCCATCCATTCGCGGGTTTCCTGGCTGTCCATGTCGGACGTGCCCAAGGGATTCTGGGGAACTGCTGCCATCGAAGTCTCCTATTTACTTTGGCGTAATTTAGTGCGGTACGCCTAGTTTCTCATATTTGTTTTGAAATTTCAAATCATGCTTATTCATTTCATATATTGAAATATTTATGCTGCTTTGCAGCACTTGAAAACAGTGCGCCACCAGACCCTCCTCTACACTCGGGCAATGCCTTTTTACAAAGTGATCTCATTGCCCAAGCCGCTGGCAATTCCAACGGTGGATGGCGCCAAACGCTGGTGGCACCGGCTGACCCCGCACCGCCAGGACCGGGTAGCCATGTTGGCCCCACTGGCCGCGGTGTTATTGTTTTTTGCGGCCATCGTGGCCGCCTTGGGCTACCTGCGGCTGGAAGAAATGGACCGCGAGCAGGAAGCCGTGCAGCGCGACGTCGAGTACACCCAGCAACGCCTACGCCTACGCCTGCTCGAGCGGCAGGAACAGATCACCCGCATCGCCCGCGAACTCGCCAACCGTGAAATTGATACCAACGACTTCAAGTTACGCGCAGCGAACCTGCTGGACCAGTACCCCGAAGTCCAGGCCATGGCGTGGGTGGATGAGAAAAAGCGCACCCGCGCCAGCCAGGGCATGGGGGCCAATGCGATCGGGCCGTACCACATTCCGGGTGATGTGCTGCTCAAGGATGACCGGGATACCGGTTACTCCCTCACCCGCCAGCTCAACCAGCTCCTGTATATCCAGCCGCCTTTGGCCAAAGATGAAGCGCCGCTCCTGCAAATGTTCATTCCCCTAAACAACAAGGGGCGTTTCTCGGGTGTTCTGATCACCGAATATTCAATCGACGGGCTGTACCGCTATGGCGTACCGTCTGAGGTGTCTGCCCGTTATGCGATTTCGCTGCAGGATTCCGCTGGGCGGCTGCTGGCGGGTACCAGCATTCCGGGCCGCAAGCTGGTCAGCCGCTTCCTGCCTTGGGCCAGCCCGGGCAATGAGTACTCCATGCCCGTCTCGCCGGTCGGCTCGGGCCTGGTCATTCGCGCTCAGGCTTACCGTGCCTCTTTGGGCGTGATCGGCAGCGGCTTGTTCTGGCTGGTGAGTGCCTTGAGCGTCTTGACAGCCTGGATGCTGATCGCCAACTGGCGCCACACCCGCAGGCGTTTGCAGGCTCAGCAAGCGCTCATGTCGGAAACCAATTTCCGCCGTGCCATGGAAAATTCCATGCTTACCGGCATGCGAGCCATGGACTTGCAGGGACGCATCACCTACGTGAATGCGGCCTTCTGCCAGATGACGGGCTGGACCGAGTCCGACCTGGTGGGACGAACAGCCCCCTTCCCCTATTGGCCTGACAGCGAACGTGAACACGTGGCTGCAAGGCTGGAGGAGGAGCTGACCGGCAACGCTACTCCCGGCGGGATACAGGTGCGTGTGAAGCGAAAAGACGGCAGCCTGTTCGACGCCCGCTTGTATGTCTCTCCGCTGATTGACGCCATGGGCACCCAAACCGGCTGGGTGACCTCCATGACGGACATCACCGAGCCCAACCGGGTTCGGGAACAGCTCACTGCTTCGCACCAGCGATTCACCACCGTGCTGGAGGCACTGGACGCGTCCATCTCCGTGGCCCCTTTGGGCAGCGACGAACTTCTGTTTGCCAACAAACTCTACCGGCAGTGGTTCGGCGTACAAGCCGGCGGCCACTTGCAGCTGGTAGCGGAGGCGGGCATGCCCAACAGCCCGACCAACGACGACTCGGATGACAGCGTCGACTCCTTCGCCGGCCTGCCGACCACTACCTTGCCTGACAGCGATCCTGAAAGTGCAGAGATTTTTATTGAGGCGTTAGGCAAGTGGCTCGAAGTGCGCACCCGTTACCTGAGCTGGGTGGACGGCCGTTTGGCCCAGATGGTGATTGCCACCGACATCACCACCCGTCGCCTTGCCGAAGAGCAGGCCGCCACCCAAGCGGAGCGCGCCCAAACCGCCAGCCGCTTGATCACCATGGGCGAAATGGCCTCCAGCGTGGCGCATGAGTTGAACCAACCTCTCACCGCGATCAACAACTACTGCAACGGCATGGTCTCGCGCATCAAAGACAAGCAGATCACCGAGCCGGACTTGCTGGTCGCGCTGGAAAAGACTGCAAAGCAGGCACAGCGCGCGGGTCAGATCATTCAGCGCATCCGCAGTTTCGTAAAACGCAGTGAGCCCAACCGCACGCTGTCTGAGGTGTCCACCATGGTGGCCGAAGCGGTGGAGTTGGCTGAAATAGAGTTACGGCGCTTCAACGTGCGCCTGAACCACTACGTCGCGGCCCGCATTCCGCAGGTCATGGTGGACCCGATCCTGATTGAGCAAGTGCTGGTCAACCTGCTGCGCAACGCGGCTGAATCCATAGACTCTGCGCTGCGTCAAACCTCGGACCGCATCGTGGAGCTGCGCGTATTGCCTAAGCGCATAGACGATAAACCTGTTGTGGAATTTTCAGTACAGGACACCGGCAAGGGACTGGCGCCCGAAGTCATGGCCCGCCTGTATGAAGCGTTCTATTCCACCAAGGCTGATGGCATGGGCATAGGACTATCCCTATGCCGATCCATCGTCGAGTCCCACCTGGGGCGGATGACCGCTGAGAACATCTACAATGGAGATGACGTTGTGGGCTGCCGGTTTTCATTCTGGGTGCCCTTGAACGACACCGGTACGCTGACCTACTCGGAGCCGCCGGCCCCCCAACCCAACCTCGGATAACTGAATGAGCTTGATCCCCAAAAAAGGAACGGTTTACGTCGTAGACGATGACGAAGCAGTGCGCGATTCGCTGCAATGGTTGCTGGAGGGCAAGGGGTACCGGGTTCGGTGTTTTGATTCTGCTGAGTCTTTCCTGAGTCGCTATGACGCGCGTGAGGTTGCCTGCTTGATCGTCGACATCCGAATGGGTGGCATGACGGGCTTGGAACTGCAGACCCGCCTGATCGAAGCCAAGTCTCCCCTGCCTATCGTCTTCATCACCGGTCACGGCGACGTTCCCATGGCCGTGGACAGCATGAAAAAAGGCGCCATGGATTTCATCCAGAAGCCCTTCAAGGAAGACCAACTGGTCAGCCTCGTGGAGCGCATGCTCGACCACGCCAAGGACACCTTTGCCGACTACCAGTTGGCCGTCAACCGTGACGCCCTGCTCTCCAAGTTGACCTTGCGTGAAAGCCAAGTGCTGGAGCGCATCGTCGCTGGCCGCCTGAACAAGCAAATTGCGGATGACCTGGGCATCAGCATCAAGACGGTGGAGGCGCACCGCGCCAACATCATGGAAAAGCTCAGTGCCAACACGGTGGCCGACCTGCTGAAAATTGCACTCGGCCAGAACGCCCCGAAAACCTGACGCTACAAACTTTATAGCTACCCGCGCCCGCTCTGCCTCCGCTGCGGGCGTTTTTACTTCAAGATCAAGAATGACTGCTTCCACTACTGCCCAGATCATCGACGGCAATGCCCTCGCCGCCCAACTCCGCTCCGACGTTGCCCGCCGCACCGAAGCACTCAAGGCCCGCGGCCTCACGCCGGGTCTGGCTGTGGTTCTGGTTGGCGACAACCCTGCTTCTCAGGTCTATGTGCGCAACAAGGTGAAGGCTTGCTCCGATGCGGGCTTGCATTCGGTGCTGGAGAAGTACGAAGCCAGCATGACCGAAGCTGAGTTGCTCGCCCGGGTAGAGGCACTCAACAACGACCCGTCTATCCATGGCATCTTGGTGCAGCTGCCCTTGCCCGCACACATTGATGCCAACAAGGTCATCGAATCCATCGCTCCTACCAAAGACGTGGACGGCTTTCACATCGCCAGCGCCGGCGCGCTGATGGTTGGACAACCCGGTTTCTGGCCCTGCACTCCTTACGGCTGCATGAAGATGCTGGAGAGCATCGGTTATGACTTGCGTGGCAAGCATGCCGTGGTGATCGGCCGCTCCAATATCGTGGGCAAACCCATGGCCATGATGTTGCTGCAAAAAAGCGCCACGGTCACCATGTGCCACAGCGCAACATCCGACCTCAAAGCGATGACTTTGCAAGCCGATGTGATTGTGGCGGCGGTGGGCAAGCGCAATGTACTGACAGCCGACATGGTCAAGCCAGGTGCCGTGGTCATCGATGTGGGCATGAACCGCAACGACGAGGGCAAGCTTTGCGGCGATGTGGACTACGCTGGCGTCAGCCAGGTGGCCGGGTACATCACTCCGGTGCCCGGCGGCGTGGGCCCCATGACCATCACCATGCTGCTGGTCAACACCATGGAATCTGCAGAGCGTGACGCCGCTGCGCGTGGCCTTGTTTAATCACGCTTCGCCCGCATCTGCATAGCTCTGAATCGCACACCTCCGGCACCATGAATCCACTGCTCCAAAACGCCCCGCTCCCTCTTTTCGACCGCATCACACCAGCTGACGTCGGCCCGGCGGTAGACGAACTCCTTGCCAAAGCCGATGCTGCTCTGGAGCAAGTAACGGCAGCATCTTTTCCGGCAGAGTGGACGGCCATCGCGTCGGTGCTGGATGTGGCAACCGAACGCTTGGGTTTAGCTTGGGGTGCCGTAAGTCACTTGAACAGCGTGGCAGACAGCCCCGAGCTGCGTGCCGCGTACAACGCGGCCCTGCCCAAGGTGACGGAGTTCTGGACCCGTCTCGGTGCCGACGAACGCCTGTTTGCCAAGTACAAAGCCATCGACACAGCCCGGCTGAACGCAGAGCAGTTGCAAGCACACAAAAATGCCGTACGCAACTTCGTACTGGGCGGCGCCGACCTGCAAGGCGCAGCGCGCGAACGGTTTGCCGAGATCCAGGAAAAGCAGGCTGAACTGGGGCAAAAATTCAGCGAAAACACGCTCGACGCCACGGACGCCTTCAGCTACCACGCCACTCTGGCTGAATTGGACGGTGTACCTGCCGATGTGGTGCAAGCTGCCCGCAGCGCTGCAGAAGCTGAGGGTAAAGAAGGCTACAAACTCACGCTCAAAATGCCGTGCTACCTGCCGGTAATGCAGTTCGCTACCCGCAGCACCCTGCGCGGCATGCTCTACAGGGCCTATGCGACCCGCGCATCCCAAGAAGCTGCCGAAGAGTTCCGTAAATTCGACAACACCGAGGTCATCAACGGCATTCTGGCCCTGCGTAAAGAAGAAGCCCAGCTTCTCGGTTACCCCGATTTCGCCACGCTGTCGGTGGTGCCCAAGATGGCAGACTCTCCTGACACCGTCATCCGCTTCCTGCGGGACCTGGCCCGCAAAGCACGCCCCTTCGCAGAGAAGGACGTGGCCGACCTGCGCGCTTTTGCCAAGGAAGAATTGCAGCTCAACGACCCGCAGCCATGGGACTGGCCGTACATCTCCGAAAAGCTCAAAGAGGCCCGTTACGCCTTCAGCGAGCAAGAGGTCAAACAGTACTTCACCGCCCCCAAGGTGTTGGCCGGCCTGTTCAAAATCATCGAAACCCTGTTCGATGTGGAAATCAGCCCGGACTCCGCACCGGTCTGGAACCCCGGCGTGTCGTTCTACCGCATTGAGCGGGTCGGCCCTCAAGGCCGCAACCTGATCGGACAGTTTTACCTGGATCCGACCGCCCGCAGCGGCAAGCGCGGTGGCGCCTGGATGGACGATGTGCGCACCCGATGGCTGCGTCCCGACACTGGCACCCTGCAAACTCCGGTCGCCCACTTGGTCTGCAACTTTGCCGACGGCGTCGAAGTAGACGGCCTCAAAAAACCGGCACTGCTCTCTCACGATGATGTGACGACACTGTTCCACGAGTTCGGCCACGGCCTGCACCACATGCTGACCCAGGTGAACGAGCGGGATGTATCCGGCATCAGTGGCGTGGAGTGGGATGCAGTGGAACTACCCAGCCAGTTCATGGAAAACTTCTGCTGGGAGTGGAATGTGCTCCAGCACATGACCGCCCATGTGGATACCGGCGAACACTTGCCACGCGCATTGTTCGACAAGATGCTGGCCGCCAAGAACTTCCAGAGCGGCATGCAAACCCTGCGCCAAATTGAGTTTGCTTTGTTTGACATGCTGTTGCACTCCCAGCACACGCCCGGCGACGACATCATGCCGCTGTTGAAACAAGTGAGGGATGAAGTTGCCGTGCTGCAATCGCCGGCTTGGAGCCGCACCGCGCATACGTTCAGCCACATTTTTGCCGGAGGCTACGCGGCAGGCTATTACAGCTACAAGTGGGCAGAGGTACTGAGCGCAGATGCCTACGCGGCCTTTGAAGAGACCGTGGGAGCTGACGGCAGCGCAAATCCGGAAACCGGAAAACGCTACCGCACAGCCATTCTCGAAGCCGGGGGCAGCCGGCCCGCCATGGAGTCCTTCAAGGCTTTCCGCGGCCGTGAACCCTCCTTGGACGCTCTATTGCGCCACCAAGGCATGTCTGTCCAATAATCGGGCTGATGCAACCGACTCCATCGCTTCAAACCTTAAGGATCACGACCATGGCTTCACGCACTTCAATGGCACTGGGCTTGGCACTGCTGGTGATGGCAGGTGTCACGCAGGCTCAAGGCGTTTATAAAATCGTAGGGCCGGATGGAAAAGTCACGTTTTCCGACAAACCTCCTACCGCGGCCCAAAGCGCAGCCGGCACTGCAACGCCGGTCACACCGGGTGGCAATGCCACAGGTGCAGATCTGCCATTTGAATTGCGGCAGGTCGTCTCCAAATACCCGTTCACCTTGTACACATCGGCCCAGTGCGCCCCGTGCGACTCAGCACGCACGTTGCTGAAATCCCGCGGTGTGCCCTTTAGCGAAAAGACAATTGCAACCGCAGAGGACAGCGAGGCCCTGCAACGCCTCTCTGGCGAGTCCACCTTGCCTTATGCCACCATAGGCGCACAAAAACTCAAAGGTTTCTCCGATACAGAGTGGACCCAGTACCTGGATGCCGCTGGCTACCCCAAGAACCCGATGCTGCCCAAGTCCTACCGTTACCCGGCAGCCACGCCGTTGGTCGCCGTGCAGAAAGCCACGCCCCCCAAAGCGGAACCTGTGGCCAAGCCTGCTGAAGTTGCACCACCACCAGCCCCGTCGGCGCCATCACCGTCCAATCCGGCCGGTATTACGTTCTAGGCGAAAAATTGCAAAAAAAAGCCCGATACCAGTCGGGCTTTTTTTTGGGCGATAAGCCCCTGAATGCAGGCAAAGAAAAAGCCCCAAGCAGCGAACTGCATGGGGCTCTGACTTGGCGGAAACGGAGGGATTCGAACCCTCGATGAGGCTCTACACCCCATACTCCCTTAGCAGGGGAGCACCTTCGGCCACTCGGTCACGTTTCCTGACAGGGGATATTATCTCACGACTCAGACCCGTTTTTTTAAACTCAGGGCTGAAAGCCATGCCTTCACGGCAAGTTCCCCCCAGTTCGATGTCTGCAATGGTCTTTATTGTCCGGAATGAAATGAAGCCACTTGCCATTCGAGCGTAGCGCCTCGCCGCGTCACGAATCCATTTCCCACTTTGAGGTGAATGCGGTGACCCCGCGTTTTGCACGCTTGCACCTGCTTACGCAACTCCAACAACTGGGAAGCTTGGGGAATCACACCATGCCCGAGTTTCAGCCAGCGCCGCAGTACATTCGACTGCCGCGCAGGCGAGAGCGCTTGCAGACTGCGAATGTCAGGCCGACCGGTCGCCTCACGCTCCACCGCCCGCCAATCCTCATCGGCCATTTCAGCCAAAAGAGCTTCCGCCTCCGCAGCGTGGCGGGCACTCCGGGCAAAAGTCTCCAGAAACTGTGGAAAAACCCGCTGCAATGCGGGCAACAACTCAGAGCGGATATGGTTGCGGGTATAGCGATGGTCAGCGTTAGTGGGGTCCGAGACCCAGGGCTCATTGTTGGCTACCAGCCATCGTTTGAGCGCGTCACCGGCGACCTGTAGCAATGGACGAAAGAAATGGACATTGCCGCGCTGCCATTGAGCAGGCATGCCGCTAAGACCAGCCAGGCCTGCGCCTCTGCCAAGAGCCAGCAACACTGTTTCTACCTGATCATCAGCATGTTGGGCAATTGCTATAGATTTAATAGCTACTCCCGCACATTCCATCTGCGCCAGAGCATCAAAAGCCTTATATCGTGCAATGCGGGCAGCATCTTCCGGGCTTTGCCCGGGAACTGCATGGGCATGCACTGCCTCCACATGCAGCGGAATACCGAGACGACTGCACACGCTTCGGCAATGGGCTTCAAAGTCAGCAGCCGCCGCTTGCAGCCCATGATTGACGTGAATGGCCACCACCTGCCCCGGCCATTGCCGGGCACAAGCCACCAGCAAGGCCGACGAATCCGCGCCACCGCTGTAGGCCACCCCCAAAGGCAAAGCGGGCTCAAAGGCCCGCATCGCTTGGTCAAATGACTGTGTCATGCAACACGGTCTGGCATTTACTTCCCGGCAGCCTTGGTATCAGTAAAGCGGCCGTAACTCTGTAAACGCTCATAGCGACGATCGACCAATTCTTTGACTTTGAGATCGCTAATCTGGCGATAAGCATCCGACAACGCACGCTTGAGGAAGGCAGCAGCTTGCTTGGTGTCGCGATGTGCGCCACCTACCGGCTCGTTCACGATCTTGTCGACCAGCCCCAAAGCTTTCAAACGGTGGGCGGTGATGCCCAATGCATCGGCAGCTTCCTGCGCTTTGTCGGAGGTTTTCCAGAGAATAGAAGCGCAGCCTTCCGGGCTGATCACCGAGTAGACCGAGTACTGCAACATGATGACCTGATCGGCCACCGAAATCGCCAATGCGCCACCGGAACCACCTTCGCCGATGATGGTAGTGATGATGGGTACTTCCAGCTGTGCCATCTCAAAAATGTTGCGGCCAATAGCTTCTGACTGACCGCGCTCTTCGGCGTCAATGCCGGGGTACGCACCAGGAGTATCCACGAAGGTGAACACCGGCAATTTGAACTTTTCGGCCAGCTTCATCAAGCGCAGGGCCTTGCGGTAGCCCTCGGGCTTGCTCATGCCGAAGTTGCGCAGACCGCGCTCTTTGGTGTCACGGCCTTTTTGTTGGCCGATGACCATGCAAGGAGTGCCATTGAAACGGGCCAAGCCGCCCACGACACTCAAATCGTCCGCAAAGTGGCGGTCGCCGTGCAGTTCGACGAAATGGGTAAAGATTTCGCTAACGTAGTCGAGGGTGTAGGGGCGCTCAGCGTGACGAGCGATTTTGGTGATCTGCCAAGGGGTCAGGTCACTGTAAATGTCTTTGGTGAGTTGCTGGCTCTTCTTGCTCAGCTGATCAATCTCCGCAGAGATATCCACTGCCGATTCATTCTGGACGTAGCGCAATTCTTCAATCTTGCCTTCAAGCTCCGCAATGGGCTGCTCGAAATCGAGGAAAGTCTTTTTTGCCAACGTTTTTCTCCTTCTTGCGGTACTGGCACAGCCTGTGCCGGCACCCGTTAGTACGCGACCGGTAGCGGGTCGAGAGACCGCCAAATATACCAAGTTGCAACGCTGCAATATGGCGCCCAGGCGGCGGCAACCTCGCGCGCATCGCTGCGGCTCACCACATCGCCCGAAAAATAGTTTTGGCTGATGCCGGTGATCAAACCGTCGTCATCCAACGGCAGCACGTTCGGACGCATCAAATGGAAGATCAAAAACATCTCCGCCGTCCAGCGGCCGATACCGCGAATGGACACCAGCTCGGCGATGATTTCCTCATCTTCCATGCTGTCCCAGTCTTTAACGTGCAAGGCTCCGTTGTCGAAATGCAAGGCCAAATCCACCAGATACTCCACCTTGCGGGCACTCAAACCGGCGGCGCGCATGTCGTCCACTTTTAGCTTAAGCACGTTGGCCGGTGTCAGCTTTTTGGGCAAGACGGCGAATCGATCCCACACGGTTTGGGCCGCCTTGACGGAAATCTGCTGCCCGATGATGCTGCGTGCCAAAGTCACGAATGCATCACCGCGGGTCTGCAAACACGCGTCCCCGAACTGGGGGATCAAGCGCTTCATCACCCGGTCTTTCTTCATCAGGTGCTTACAGGCTTCTTCCCAGAAATAGGGCGTAGTAACCACGTCAGCCGCGGCTGTGGGGGCAACGGCCATTACTGCGCTACCTCCCATGTGGTACCGGCCGCAGAATCCTTCAACACAATGCCCTGGGCAAGCAAGTCTTTGCGAATCGCGTCAGCTTGAGCGAAGTCTTTGGCCGCTTTGGCTGCTGCACGGTCAGCAATACGTTGCTGGATTGTGGCTTCATCCAGCACCGCGCCTGATTGCAAATAGGCGCTGGCATCAGCCTGCAGTAGCCCGAGACAAGCGCCCAGTGCCTTTAACAGGGACGCAGCCTCCACAGATTTGGAGCGATTTACCTCTCCCGCAAGCTCAAACAACACAGCCACCGCCTCAGGGGTGCCGAAGTCCTCATCCATGGCGGCCTTGAAACGGGCGGCAAACGGATTGCTCCAATCAATACTGATTTCTGTTGCTTGTACTTGACTGAGCGCTGTGTACAGGCGCTTTAGGGCCTGACGTGCGTCATCCAGATGGGCGTCGCTGTAATTCAAAGCGCTGCGGTAATGGGCCCGCACAATGAAAAAGCGCACAGTTTCTGCGTCGTATTGGCGAAGTACATCGCGAATGGTGAAGAAATTCCCCAGCGACTTGCTCATCTTCTCGTTGTCGACCCGCACAAACCCGTTGTGCATCCAGAAGTTCGCCAAGGCTTGCCCGTGAGCCCCTTCGCTTTGGGCAATTTCGTTTTCATGGTGTGGAAATTGCAGGTCTGCACCACCACCATGAATATCAAAAGTTGTACCCAAGGTTGCGCAACTCATGGCCGAGCATTCGATGTGCCAGCCCGGACGACCGGTACCGAACACACTTTCCCACTTGGCTTCCGGGGGCTCCTCCGGCTTTGCCGACTTCCACAGCACAAAATCCAGCGGGTCTTCCTTGCCATCCAGCACGGCGACACGCTCGCCTGCACGCAGTTCGTCGAGCGACTTGCCGGAAAGCTTCCCGTAACCTTCGAACTTACGGACCGAGTAATTGACATCGCCATTGCTGGCGCGGTAGGCCAGCCCTTTGGCCTCCAGCTCGCCGATCAAGGACAACATCTGGGACACATATTCAGTGGCACGGGGCTCCACCGACGGTGGTTCGATGTGCAAGGCACCAATATCCGCGTGCATGGCGGCAATCATCTCGTCGGTCAGTTGGCGGATGGTGATGCCACGTTCCACCGCTCGCCGGATGATTTTGTCGTCAATGTCAGTGATATTGCGCACGTAGGTCACTTGCATGCCGCTGGCTTTCAGCCACCGCTGAACCACATCAAACGCCATCATCATCCGTGCGTGGCCGATATGACAGAGGTCGTAAATGGTCATACCGCAGACGTACATCCGCACATGGCCGGGCTCAATCGGGGTAAATGGCTGCAACGAACGCGTCAGCGTGTTGAAAATGCGCAAACTCATGGGCTTCAAAGACCTGAACACAAAAACAGCGAGCCCGCTACAACACCAAGGGTCATATAGGGGCTCGTTAGGAATCTAAACGGGGGTTGCCGCGGGGCGGGACGCAAACCCCTCAGCTACAATGCAGCGCAGTATAAAGCCCCACGACGAGGGCTTCTCCCAGCGCAAGAATTCAAAGGCAATATGAAGCAAGCCCCCACCAAGGTTTTTACCGCAATCCGTTGGATCGCACTGGCTGCCACACTCTCTTTTGGAGTTGCACACGCCGATGACTACTCCGACGTAGCGCAACTGGTCCGCAACGGGAAATTGCCGGAAGCCATGATCAAGGTGGACCAGTTTTTGGTCGCAAAGCCGAGGGATCCCCAGATGCGCTTCCTCAAAGGCGTCATCCAGCGCGATTCGGGCAAAACATCTGAGGCGATTGCAACATTCACCCGCCTGACTGAAGACTACCCTGAGCTCCCTGAGCCCTACAACAATTTGGCAGTGCTGTACGCGGGCCAGAGTCAGTACGACAAAGCACGCACGGCCTTGGAAATGGCTATCCGCACCAACCCCAGCTACACCACCGCCCATGAAAACCTAGGTGACGTGTACGCCAAGCTGGCCAGCCAAGCCTATGGCAAAGCATTGCAACTAGACAGCAGCAACGCTGCGGTCGCCCCGAAATTGGCCCTGATCCGCGAGCTCTTCAATCCCGCGGCAGCTAAAGGACAGCGTCCCACAACCGCGGCAACTTTGCCTGCTACGCCAGCTGCCACCGGCAACGTACCTTCTGCGCCAGCTGTGACCAAACCGGCCCCTTCTCTGCCGGATACCCCGGTCGCCAAGGCTCCTCCCACCTTGCCGGCGACAGTGACCAACAACAAACCAGCGGCGGCTGCGCCAGCGGCCGTACCAGCAGCGGCACCGGCTCCTGTTGCCTCATCCACTCCCGCACCCGCGGCTGCACCTGCAGCGCCAGCACCGGCCAAACCAGCTCCGGCGGAATCCAACAGCAATGCAAACGCACAGAAGGACGTGGAAAGTGCGGTCCGGAATTGGGCCAAAGCTTGGGCTGCACGTGATGTAAAGGGCTATCTTGCTGCGTACGGCAAAGACTTCGCTACACCATCCGGTACCAGCCGCGCTGCCTGGGAAGACGAGCGCCGCCAGCGAATCACCAGCAAGTCCAAAATCAGCGTGAAGCTGGAAAACCTGAACATCAGCGTAAACGGGAACAAAGCGACAGCCAAGTTCCGTCAGGATTACAAGGCCAACGAATTGGCGGTGTCCAGCCGCAAATCCCTGGATCTGGTCAAGGCCGGTGACCGCTGGGTCATCGTGCGTGAATCCGTGAACTGAAGTCCAGACTTCCCTGACCAAGGTGTTCATGAGTCCTTTTCTTGCGCTGCGCAGCAGCTGCTTGTCGCGTCTGGCCTTGCCGCTGGCGACGATGGCGTTCTTCGGCCTTTCCGCTGAAATGGCAGCGGCCAACGGCCGCAACGACAAAAAGGAAGCCAAGGCAACCGTAGTCAAGCAGGCGCCCCAATCGTTGGACGCGGGTGGTGTAGCGGAAGCTAGGCTCATTGAAATCTACAACCTGATTGGCCAGGGAGCAGGCAAAGATGCCTTCTTGAAGGCTGAACAGCTGGCCACCGATTTGCCGAACTTCCAGTTGGCACAACTGGTGTACGGCGATTTATTGGTTGCAAGAACACGCCCTGTCAGCACCCTGGGCGATGTACCTGCTGCGATGGCCAAAGATGGCAGCAATACGCTGAAGGAACTCCGCGAAGAATCGCTGAAACGCGTCAAGGCACTCAAAGAGCGCCCCGTGCCCGGAACCATTCCTGTCCAGTTCCTGCAACTTGCCCCCAGCACGCGCCATGCTATTGCCGTGGATGCCTCCCGCTCGCGTTTGTATCTGTTTGAGAACACTCCCACCGGCTTGGCGCTGATGGCTGATTACTACATTTCTGTAGGCAAGGCCGGCACATCCAAAACTGTGGAGGGTGACCAAAGAACTCCATTGGGCGTGTATTACATCACCAGCAACCTCGACCCGAAGTCGCTAAAAGATTTTTACGGCTCCGGGGCTTTGCCTATCAGTTATCCCAACGTACTGGATGCAAAGCGCGGAAAAACCGGCAGCGGTATCTGGCTGCACGGTACACCACCCACCCAATTTTCACGCCCGCCCCTCGCCACTGACGGCTGTGTGGTCCTCGCAAACCCGGATCTGGACCACATCATTCGAACCGTCGCAGTCCGCGCAACTCCTGTGGTGATTGCTCAACAACTGGAATGGGTGGCCCCGTCCAAGGCAAAAGCAGCGAGCAATGGCTTTGAAGAGGCGCTTTTTGCCTGGCGAAATGCCAAAACGGCGGGGGATGTGAACCAGGTTCTCTCTCATTACACCCAGGACTTCAATAGCAACGGCAAGTCTCTGTCTCAATGGACCCCCCTGCTCCGTGGCGAGATGGAAAAAACCAAAGGACGAACCATTCAGCTCAAAGACGTGTCTTATCTGCACTGGGTAGACAGCTCCGAGACCATGGTTGCCACGTTTGGCGAAGTCGCTGAAGGGTCCCGCATCGGTTGGACCAAGCGCCAGTACTGGACGCGGCAAAACGGTCAATGGAAGATTTTTTACGAAGGAGTCCTTTGATGGGCTATCGATTGCAAGCATTCGCTCGTTCTTTATTCGTTTTGCTCGCCATGGGAGTGGCATGCGCTTCGTATGCACAGGAGCAAACCACCAAAGTCGTATTTCAGACCACAGCCGGAAACTTCACCGT
Organism: Curvibacter sp. AEP1-3; assembly: GCF_002163715.1. Taxonomy (GTDB): domain Bacteria; phylum Pseudomonadota; class Gammaproteobacteria; order Burkholderiales; family Burkholderiaceae_C; genus Allorhodoferax. Next base: position 149,814 of record NZ_CP015698.1, on the reverse strand, counting down.
GGAGCTCTATCCTGACAGAGCGCCCAAAACGGTTGAAAACTTTGTGCAATATGTGAAAGACAAGCATTACAACGGCACCATCTTCCACCGCGTGATTCCCAACTTCATGGTCCAAGGGGGCGGATTCAACCCTGCGATGCAGCAAAAGGCGACCCGCGCGCCTGTTCCGCTCGAAGCGAATAACAAACTAAAAAATGACCGTGGCACCATCGCCATGGCACGTACCTCAGACCCCAACAGCGCAACGGCACAGTTCTTTATCAATGTGGTGGACAACCAGAACTTGAATGCACCACGTCCGGATGGTTACGGGTACACCGTATTCGGAAAGGTGATTCAAGGCATGGACACCATCGACAAAATCCGTACAGTGCCCACGACCAGTGCCGGCATGTACCAAGACGTCCCTCAAACCCCCATCGTTATCAACTCAGCCACATTGGCTCCCTAAATCATGAGCAATCCTCAAGTCGAACTCCATATCGCCGGCTACGGTGTCATCACCCTTGAGCTGGACCAAGACAAAGCACCCAAGTCCACCGCCAACTTTCTGGCCTACGTGAACAAAGGGCACTACAACAACACCATCTTCCACCGTGTGATCCCCGGATTTATGATCCAAGGCGGCGGCATGGAGCCCGGCATGGCCCAAAAGACCACGGATGCTCCCATCGAAAACGAAGCCAACAACGGCCTCAAAAACGCCATCTACACCGTGGCAATGGCCCGCACTGGCGATCCACACTCTGCAACTGCCCAGTTCTTCATCAACGTGGCAGACAACGGCTTTTTGAACCACACCGCCCCCAGCATGCAAGGTTGGGGCTACGCAGTCTTCGGAAAAGTAGTAGCCGGCACCGATGTGGTCGACAAAATCAAGGCCGTCAAAACCGGTCGCAAGGGTTTCCATGATGACGTGCCCAAAGAAGACGTCATCATTGAAAAAGCCGTCGCGCTGTAAACCTCATGCCGCCAGTGGAACTGAACGCCCCGCTCCACTGGCGGCAAGTGGATTTCATTTCTGATCTCCACCTCCAAGCATCCGAGCCCGGCACCTATGCGCTTTGGGTGCAGTTCATGCAAAACACCACCGCAGATGCCCTGTTTATTCTTGGCGACCTGTTTGAAGTCTGGGTGGGTGACGATGTTTTGGATAACCCGGGAACCTTTGAAGCAGCTTGCGCAGAGACGATCCGGCTGACGGCAACGCGCCTGCCTGTCTACTTCCTGCACGGCAATCGGGATTTCTTGATGGGCGCACGGCTCGCACAGGCCGCTAACGCCACACTGCTACAAGACCCAACCACCTTGCACTTTGCCGGCAAACGGACGGTTTTGACTCACGGCGATGCTTTGTGCCTGGACGACAAAGACTACCAAGTCTTCCGCAGCATGGTGCGCTCTGACGCATGGCAGCGGGAATTTCTATCCAAACCTCTGTCGGAACGGCAGCACATTGCTGCTGACATCCGCGCACGCAGCGAAGCACAAAAGACCTCTGGGTTTGAATATGCCGATGTGGACGATTTTGCCGCTTGCGAACTGCTGAACTCGGCGTTTGCAGACGTCATGATCCACGGCCACACCCACCGCCCCGCAACCCACACTCTGGCTGGTGGGCATGCGCGTTGGGTGCTCAGTGATTGGCATATCCATGGTGCGCACCACCGGGCGGAAGTTCTGCGCTTGCAAGTTCCAGCGACCGGAGGTGACGCGGTGTTCAGCCGACTGCCACCCGGAGATTGCGGGCCCATGTCCTAGCCGGCTGCAGGTTCTACTTCGTCAATCTGCCACGGGTCCAGGAACTGCTCGGCATAACGCAAATAAACGCGCTCCTGCACGAACACGTCGAACAAATCGGGGTCGATATGCCCGGTATCCCGGAACTTGGTCATGATCTGCATGGCCTGTGAGAGCTTCATCCCTGGCTTGTAGGGTCGGTCTTTGGCGGTCAGTGCTTCAAAAATATCGGCGATGCCCATGATGCGGGCCTGGACAGACATCTGGTCCCGCGTCAGGCCCTTGGGGTAGCCTTTGCCATCCATACGCTCATGGTGGCCGCCTGCATATTCCGGCACATTGCGCAGGTGTTTGGGCCATGGCAGCTGCTCCAGCATTTTGATGGTGGCCACTATATGGTGATTGATGATCTCCCGTTCGGCGGCCGTCAGCGTGCCGCCACGGATACTGAGGTTTTCCATCTCATCCGCAGAGAGGAACTCGGACTCCAACCCGTCCGGATTTCGCCAAGTTGTCTGTGTGCCAATCGTGCGAACACGCTGTACAGCAGCATCGCTCATGTACTCGGTTCCACGATTGGCCTGGCGGAGGAATTCACGGTCAGCGTCCGAGGCGTCTATATCGGTACGCGCTTGGGCCAACAGGGCTGCCTCAGCGGCGGGGTCTTTGACGTCGCGCAGCGCCAATTGGGCGCGCAAGGCCTCCAGCTCACGATCTCTTTTGATGACCTCAAACCGCGTATCTACCAGCGCAATGCGGTCAAACAAGGTTTGCAGTTTGGTGGCTTTATCCACCACGTGCACCGGCGTGGTGACTTTGCCGCAATCGTGCAACAAACCTGCAATCTTGAGTTCGTAGCGATCCCGCTCCCCCATCTGGAAGCCGGCCAAAGGCCCATCACGGGTCTGATCCGCCGCTTGAGCCAACATCATGGTCAGCGCGGGTACGCGCTCACAATGGCCTCCGGTGTAATGAGACTTTTCATCGATCGCCACGTTGATCAGGCTGATAAACGACTCAAACAGCGACTCCAGCTGCGTCATCAGCCCCCGATTGGTAATGGCAATGGCTGCTTGGGACGCCAAAGACTCTGCCAGGCTCTGGTCTGAGGTGCTGAAGCTGCGCACCTGCCCGGTGACGGGATCCGTAGCATTAATCAACTGCAGAACCCCGATCACGTCCCCCTCATGGTCTTTCATTGGTACCGTTAAGAAGGACTGGGAGCGATAGCCGGTGCGCTCATCAAAGCGCCGTGTGCCGGAAAAGTCGAACTCGGCAGCGGTGTAAGCATCAGCGATGTTCACCGTCTGGTTATGCAGCGCCGAATAGGCCGCCACGAGGGAGTCGTTCGGGCGCCCGTCCACACCGTGCAAAGGCAGATCGGGAAAATCAATCGGCTTGCCGGAAACCCCGCCCATCGCCATATTGAGAGAGGCCGTCCTAATGATTTCAAAGCGCAGAGCAGTGCGGTCGTCCGTGACACGGTACAAGGTACCTGCATCCGCATGGGTGATGGATTTGGCCGCCAGCAGAATGCTGTCCAACAAACGGGCAATATCCCGCTCGCGGGACAGCGCCGTACCGATCTCGTTGAGCTGCTCCAATCGGCGCAGCAGGTCATCTACAGAGTCCACACAACCCCCTCTCAAGAGTGCCCTCCCTCGGGGGCCGGACTGATTGTTTCACAAGCAGCCCGGTTATCCAACCGCCGGAATCAGCGTTTGAGCAGCACTTTGAGTACGTTTTGCAAGCGGCGTGCCTGCGCAGCGTCAAACTCGGCAGAAAGCACCTTGGACGTGTCTTCAGCCCAAGTTTGTGCAGGTGCAGGATCGTTGCGGCGGGTCAGCAATTGCAGCTGCAAGCCGCGGCGAGCATCCAGATGCTCCGCCGGCGTGGGGACCTCTGCTGCCATTTCCAAGCGCAACAGATATTGTGCTGCAGCTTCGGCCTTGACAGATGCCCCGGCACCCAGTGCCTTGGACCAAGCAGTACGGGCCTGCGCTGCCGCACGACCACCCAACTCTTGAGCCGGGGGCAACAAGGCCGCGTCACGCTTTTCCCAGGCGGTGAGAACCTGTACCAAGGCCTCGCCATGCGCTTGTGCAGCCAGCTTTTTGAGCGCCTGTTGGGCGTTTTCAAGCGCATCACGCTGTGCGCGGAACGCTGTATCTCCCAAACGGGGGGCGCTGGACTGGGGCACACGGCTGCGATCGCCAAAGCCACCGCGGTCATCGCGACGGGGGCCACGGTCACCGAAACCGGGCTTTCCGCCGTCACGCGCATCACGCCCACCCCGGCCTGCGTCTTTGCGGTCACCCCACTTGGAAGCGCGTGGATCCAACGGCGTTTCCTTTTTCATGCCGGGGCGGTCGTCGCCACGCACCGCCACCACCGGCCTGGGTGCGGGCTTGGGCGCAGCAGCCGGGGCAGCGGGTGCGGCATCTTCAGCTGACTCCACTTCAGCAGCAGCTGAATCTGCTACGTTTTCTGTAGCTGCTTGCGCAGTATCCACGGGCGCTAGAGCCTGATTTTCCACTTGTGCAAGGGCTTGGGCAGCCTGCTCGTTCGCACCCGCAGCGGCGACGTCGGCCTGGGCTTGTGCTTGTCCATGGAGCGCAGCATCCAATGCCGCCATGGCCGCACGGATGGCCTGCGCATCGCCGGACGCATTGGCGGCTTCCAGCGCCTTGGCAGCATCCAGCACCACGCGGTCACGGGCGCCCAGTGCGGCTTCCGCCTTTTCACGCTCCGCGCTCTTGCGGTTGAAGGCTTCGTCAATCGGCTTGCGGAACGCATCCCAGAGCTTTTGCTCCTGACGGCGATCTACAGGAATGGCGTGCGCCTGCGCTTGCCAGCGTTGCTGCAGGGATTTGACTGCATCAATCCGCAACACCGGCATGGCGCCCAGTTGCTTGGCTTCTTCAATCATGGCCTGACGGGCAGCCAGGCTTTGGGCCTGCACAGCCTCCAGCGGAGCTGCAGCCTCGGCAAAAGCGGCCTTCCACAAGGGTTGCAGCTCTGCAAACATTTTTTCACCCACGTGCCCGGCATCACGCCAGCGTTCGGAGAACTGATGCAGGATGCGGTTAAAGCCCTTCCAATCATCGTCCAAGGCGGTGCGGTTGGCCGCCGCCCAGCCTTTGATTTCTTCAATCAAAGCCAAACGCTGGGCACGGTGTTCGGCAGATTCGGCCTTGACCTTTTCCAGCCAGCCTTCCACCACTTTGTAGGCTTCGTTACAGGCTTCATCAAAGCGTTTCCACAGTGCGTGGTTGGGCACGCCGCCCTGGTCGGTTTGCTTCCATTGGTCGCGCAGGGAGCGCAAGGTTTCCTGCATCTTGCGCCCACCGATGGCCTGGCCTTCGGGACGCTTGAGCAGGCCCTCGGCCTTGCCCACAAGCTCTTCGCGGATCTGGTCGGCGCGCCAGCGCTGCCAACCTTCGAGCTCGCCGGCGGCTGCCAATGCGGCATGGGCCTGGTTCTCGAGCTTGGTATCAATCAGCTTGCCGAATTCCTTGAGCGCATTGCGCAAGGCGCCTGCAGCGCCGGCGCTGGCCTTACCATGGCCCTCGCCTACTTCTTGTTCTACCGTGGCCAGTGCGGCTTTGACGGCAGCATTGGCGCGGGCGCGCAGCTCGGGGTCCACCTTGGGCTTGGCCACTTTGGGCTCGGCCACGAGGGGAACACCGCGGGCTACGCGGATTTCATCCGCCCAAACGGGGACGGGTGGCAGAGGTGCCGCAGCATCTTGGGCTGCAGCCACAGCCACGGCGAGTGCTGCCTGAAAGGCATCCCACACCACCAGGAGCTGGCCTTTGGAGGCATCCAGCAAGGCCGGGAATTTGACATCCACGCTCACCCAGTTGGTGTTGGAAACCAGTCCCTCGGCCTGACCCTGCCAATGCTGCACATCGGTGCGCAAGGCGTCCAGTGCGGTTTGTGCATCGGCCAGAGGCTTGGTGGACAACACTTCTATGCGCTGGGCGAGCAATACCGCTGCCTCGCGCTGTACCTGTACCTGATGTTGGAGGTCCTCAATTCCCCGCACACGCTCGGCGAGCTGGGTCTTGAGAGTCAACAGAGGCTCTTTGCTCAACGGTGCACCGGCTTTGGCCGCGTCACGCTGCCAAGCCAATGCATCCGCAATATTCAGTTTGCCCGTGTCAATCAAGGCTTGCGCCTTGGCTGCCCACTCAGCGCCTAGCACTTCTTGGCCCTTGGCCCGGCGGGCTTCGTCCAACTTCTCGCGCACGAGCTTGGCTGCGCCCTTGTCTTTGACACTGAGTTCTTTGAACACATCGGCCAGTTGCTCAGGTGCGGGTTGGGTCAGCAACCACTCCCGGATACGGGATGCCCGTTCCCCCGCCGTGGCGGCGGTAAATGCACCGCCGGTCAGGCGGTCCAGGGTAGCGGTATCAATGGGTTTGGCAGTTTGGTTCGACGTCACAGCGGGCTCAGAAAGTAATTGGTGTGGAATAAGCAACCGCGTATTTTCGCTGGGTTTTGCTTGCTTGCCTGATGATTTTGCCCAGACGGCTGCGGCAGCATGCTCATGCCCGGGGCTGAAATCATCGCATTCAAACACTTTACAGCTGTAGCGCTCATGGAATATGCGCAAACAGCTACATTTTTAATAGCAAACATCTAGACTGAAGGACTGGAGATCCTATGCAGGCACAGATGAACTTTCCTTGGAAGACAGAAGTGTCTCTATATAAATGTGCACGTACCAGATGAGCGCTTGTCAAAGAGCGGCTTTGGGGAGGGTTCGTTTAAAGACCGTATTGCCCAAAAGAAAGCCCGGCGCATGGACTCCAAGTCCTCTGCACCGGGCTCGATGGCGACCCCAAGGGCCATGCCATCCGGTTTGCCGCGGATGAGTTGGATGTCAACCAGCGGACTTGAAGGCAATCGATTGCCTCCGACAAAGGCCGGGGCCGCTTTATCACACACGATGGGTGGACTGGCTACTGCCGGCATTCCACCTGCAACTGCAGGCTATGGAACGATAGGCACACCTTGAGGCGAATGCAAAAATGAAAATCTATGCGCAGAAGCTTTCTGATTGTCTGGTTAAGCAGCGCCCACAAAAAGCCTCTAAATCGCCTTTCCCAGAGGGAAAAAGGCATTTTTACAAACTGTCAAGCATATAGATTTCATTTGATATGGTTGACTTGACATATAAAGCCCTCCTAGAATCCGCCCATTCTTAAATCCCGACTAGGGATTACCCGCCCCGCTGCCGAACCCGGCATATTCAAATCGCTGCACATGTCGAGACGACGCCGCAGGATATTGATAGCGTACCAACCCAAACGAGGTGACTGAACTGCCAGCGCTCCGAAGAGCCTTGCAGCCAAGCCTCCCCGCCAAAGAAGGAAGAGCTATGACAGCGACTACCCGACTGACCAAAGGCATTCGCACTGTTGCGAACGATATTGCCCAAGGCTTTTTTGAGATTTCCCACAACGGCTTCGCCCTCCTCGGCTTGGCTGTGATGTTTGCCATCATTGCACTGACCGTTCGCCCAGAACTCCGCCAGGAAGGCGAAGTCCGCCTGATGGGCTGGCTGCAAGACCGCCACATCCAAGCTACAGGCTTGGAAGTAGAAGCCGACGCAGTAGAGCGTGCAACAGCCAGCAACCCCCAAGACCTGCCCAAACAGCAAGCGGCGGTGGCCTACTGGCTGAGCAAGAAGTACGACGTCGCGCCAGAGCCACTGAGTGCACTGGTGGCTGAGGCCTATGAAACTGGCCAACGCTCCAAACTGGACCCCACTCTGATTCTTGCCGTGATGGCCGTGGAATCCGGTTTCAACCCTTTTGCGCAAAGCCACGTAGGCGCGCAAGGCCTGATGCAGGTGATGACCAAGGTGCACAGCGACAAGTACGAAGGCTTTGGCGGCAAGATGGCCGCCTTTGACCCGGTTTCCAACTTGCGCGTGGGCGCCAAAGTGCTCAAAGAGTGCATTGCCCGCGCTGGCTCCATCGAGGGTGGACTGAAGTTCTATGTGGGCGCAGCTAATATGGAAGCAGACGGTGGCTATGCTGCCAAAGTGCTGGCTGAGCACACCCGATTGCTGAGCGTGGCCGCCGGAAAACCTGTTCCGATGATCGCCCCGACACCTGTTAAGGCTCCTGCAACTCCTGCGCCCGATGCGGCTCCCGCTGTGGAAAACGTGGCGAGCCTGATCCATTCTTCCTGAACAATCGCCGGGCCTTGCCCGGCTCGGTTAAACTCTCACCCGCACGCGACTGGCGATAGGCGCTGACTTCCTCAGGAAGCCGGTTGCTGACGTGGGACACCACTGGGAAGCGTGCCGCATGACCTGCGCGGTTTGTGCGATCAGCCGTTCGCCTGGGCAGCCCTGTTGTCACCATTGACCCACAGGCCCGATCTCCTCAAAGGACTGCCATGTACGACCGCAACATTCTTGTTGAACAAGCCGACCCCGAACTCTGGACCGCCATCCTGGCCGAAAATGCTCGCCAGGAACACCACATCGAGCTGATTGCCAGCGAAAACTACGCCTCGCCTGCCGTAATGGCAGCCCAAGGCAGCCAGCTGACCAACAAATACGCCGAAGGCTACCCCGGCCGTCGCTACTACGGTGGCTGCGAGCATGTGGATGTGGCAGAACAACTGGCCATCGACCGGATCAAGCAAATCTTTGGCGCTGAAGCGGCCAACGTACAACCCCATTGCGGCGCGTCGGCCAACGAAGCGGTGTTCCTCGCCTTCCTGAAGCCCGGCGACACCATCATGGGTATGAGCTTGGCTGAAGGCGGTCACTTGACCCACGGCATGCCTCTGAACATGAGCGGCAAGTGGTTCAACGTGGTTTCCTACGGTTTGGACGCCAATGAAGCCATCGACTATGAAGCCATGGAGCGCAAGGCGCACGAAACCAAGCCCAAGTTGATCATTGCCGGCGCATCTGCCTACTCTTTGGCCATTGACTTTGCGCGTTTTGCCAAAGTGGCAAAAGACGTTGGCGCCATCTTTATGGTGGATATGGCCCACTACGCCGGCTTGATCGCTGCAGGCGTCTACCCCAACCCCGTCCCTCACGCAGACGTGGTGACCTCCACCACCCACAAGAGCCTGCGAGGCCCTCGTGGCGGCATCATCTTGATGAAGGCCGAGCACGAGAAAGCCATCAACAGCGCCATCTTCCCCGGCCTGCAAGGCGGCCCTTTGATGCATGTGATTGCTGCCAAGGCAGTCGCTTTCAAAGAAGCTCTCACCCCCGAGTTCAAGGCCTACCAGGCCCAGGTGGTGCGTAACGCCAAGATCGTGGCAGAAACCCTGACCGCACGCGGCCTGCGCATTGTCAGCGGTGGCACCGAAAGCCATGTGATGCTGGTGGACCTGCGCTCCAAGGGCATTACCGGTAAAGAAGCTGAGGCCGTTTTGGGCGCGGCTCACATGACGATCAACAAGAACGCCATCCCCAACGACCCCGAAAAGCCCATGGTGACCAGCGGTATCCGGGTGGGCACTCCTGCAATGACTACACGCGGCTTCAAGGACGAAGAAGCCCGCGCAACGGCTAACCTGATTGCCGATGTGCTGGACAACCCGCGCGACGAAGCCAATATTGCTGCCGTTCGCGCCAAAGTCCATGCCCTGACCTCGCGCTTCCCGGTTTACAAGTAAGCAAGGTCAATTCACGATGAAGTGCCCTTTCTGCAGTCATTCCGAAACCCAAGTGGTGGAGACGCGGATTTCTGAAGATGGGGACTTCATCCGCCGCCGGCGCCAGTGCGGCGCTTGCGACAAACGCTTCACCACCTACGAGCGGCCGGATGTGAACTTTCCGGCCATCGTCAAGAAAGATGGCCGTCGCATCGAATTCGAGCGCGCCAAACTGCTTGCTTCCATGAACCTGGCCCTGCGCAAAAGGCCGGTAAGCACCGAGCAGATCGACAGCGCCATCGAGCGCATCGAAGAAAAACTCCTGAATCTGGGCCTGCGCGAAGTCCAGAGCACCCGCATCGGCGAACTGGTGATGCGCGAACTCAAAAAACTGGACAAAGTTGCCTACGTGCGCTTTGCCAGCGTCTACCGCAGCTTTGAAGACATTGATGAATTCAAAACGCTGGTGGATGAAGTGAGCAAGTAAGCTAGATCAATTGCCGCCTGTCTATCCGTACAGACCGTACGGCTCTGAAGCACTTGCACATCAGCTTCGATAGCGGAGAATCCCCTGATATCAACTTTTTGTTAAGCGCTCTGCGATGAAAAAACAAATTGGAGTAACGCTTATAGAGTCAATGGTCACGATCGCGATTCTTGTAATTGTCACGTCCATTGCTGCTCCAAGTTTTCTGGGCCTTATTGCATCCTCAGAGCTTTCCAGCACAACTAATGATCTGACTGCCGCAATTGCAAAAACTCGAAACCAAGCAATTAGCACTGGTACTAGAGTAAGTATATGTAAGAGCGCAGACGGCACGCAATGTACAAATAATGGTAACTGGGAACAGGGTTGGATTTCATTTATTGACACAACACGATCCGGAAATACTGCAGCAAAAGATGCTGGCGAAAAGATTATTTCAGTCTCGCAGAATACCTCGTCGAGGAATATAGTAATCCAAGGTGATGCTAACTTGATTCAATACGTTTCATTTGGATCGGATGGCACAGCGAAAACCATGGGAGGCGCACCTCTCGTCGGGACTATACGAGTCTGCTCTTCGAGCAGCTCCCTTAGCGACGCAAATAGAGCAAGAGACATAAATCTCACATTTACAGGTCGAACATCTGTAGTGAAAGTTACTAGCGATTCAACTTGTGCAGCGCCTACATAAAATCAATATGAAGAACAAGCCAATTTCCACGCGTCAACGTCAAAGTGGCGCAACAATGATTGAAATATTAGTCTCCGTACTTATTTTGACAATAGGTACTTTAGGAATGGCTGGGTTACAAATACGCGCAAATAAAGGAAATATAAGCGCCAGCCAACGCACTCAAGCCGTAGCGCTTTCTTATTTCATTATTGAAGCACTCAGAGTCGATAAGAATAATGCCAAGGCACTTACCTACAACACTGGCACTTTGGAATCCAACGGCAACATAAACGGTAGCATTTGTAACCCAACATCAATAACGGGAACAGATCTTGCCGATACAAATCAAAAGGCTTGGATTGAGGCAATAAAAGCAAATATAGGTACTGCCGGCGATACATCGTCATGTGGAGCGATCTACTGCGACGCCACTGGCCAGTGCAAAGTAAGGGTTATTTGGGACGACAGCAAAGCCGGTGGACTCGGAAGTCAATATATCGAGACAAGAGTACTACTGTGAAAAGAAACAAACAATTCCTTCCGAGGACAAAACAAAAAGGCTTCACGTTAGTGGAGCTGATGATTGCATTGTTTCTGGGAATACTGATCGTCGGCGCTCTTTTGACCTCACTGCTCTCGAACAAAGACAGTTTGCGAGTATCCGAGAACTTAGCACGCATGCAAGAAAATTCCAGATTAGCGCTCGAGCTAATGTCGCGGGATATACGTGAAGCAGGGGAAAACCCCTGTGGTGCGAAATTGATGGCAAACGTGATCCGTTCTAGTGGAAATATCCCATGGTGGGCATCCTGGGGTGACGGCGTAATCCAAGGATTTAGTGGTGCAACTGATACAACATCAATAGTCCCATTCGGAACTACTGAAGGATTAAGAGTTAACGGTACAGCTGCCATCCTTGTTTTGCAAGCTGGGGCAACAGAATCAAACGTTACCGCGCACGACACCGGTAGTACTGAGATAACCGTTCTGAATGCCAGCAATTTTGTGGCTGGCGATATATTGATAGCATGCGACCTACAAGGTGCGGCAATATTTCAAGCAGGCACCGTGGATAGCGCAACAAAGGTAATTAACTATGACCCAAGTACAGCCACATTGAATTGCGGAAATGGCCTTGGGTACCCCACCACCTTAGCGTGTGCTGCTACAACGCTTAGGCAGTTTAGCACTACAAATGGAATGATAACCAAACTCGTCCCGACCTTTTGGTACATCGGATTTAACTCAACTGGCGGAAAGAGCTTGTATCGAACTCAAATTGCCAGAACAATTGTTGGCGGAGCAACTCAGATTACAAATAATAGAGATGAAATTCTTAATAACGTAGTCGAAATGAATCTTTCCTATCTCAAGAAGAATTCAACTACGGAAACTCTGGCTACTACATGGGTTGATGCCGATGACTCGGAACTTGCAGTTAGCGCCGGAGGATGGGGAGAATTAAATCCAAATCAAGTTGTGGCCGTAAAGACTGACATTAAGCTACAGAGTGAAGAAGACGTTTCCGCTTCAAACACAAAATTAGAACGAAGGCTACTCTTCATCTCCGCCATACGGAGTAGAGAAACTCTATATTAGTTTATATGATTAGCAAACCCTCGAAACAATCTGGTGTCACATTAGTAATTAGTCTTATCCTGCTATTGGTTATGACTATTTTTGGTATGACTGCAATCAGGCTCGTAAATTCTGAAGAGAGAATGGCAGCCAATACATACGACCGAAGCTTAGCCTTCCAAGCAACTGAATCCACTTTAAAAGCCATTGAAGACTTGATTGAAAGTGAAAAACCGCAACCTACATCGGGCTGTGCAACAGTCGGCAGCTTAATGACATGTGCAGCACCAGCTTCAAGCAGTACGCCAAGATGGACGGATACCACCTTCACGTCTTGGAGCAATGCCACAACCGTAGGTTCAGGTACTTTAGCCATTACGCCAAAGTATTTTGTCGAATATTTAGGTGATACCTATACATGCAGGCCCGGGGATCCAAGCGACCCGAATAACTGCAAGCGATACAGAATTACTGCGAAAGTGGATGGGGGCGGCGGGCGGGCAGCTGTAATGCTGCAATCAATGTATGCTACCGACTAATTGAAAGTTGAGGTTTATTATGAAATTCAATGAACTAATTGGCAAGCCCGTAAGAACTGCTCTGCTAATCACAACAGTATTTGTTTCGATCGCTACCTCAGCAGTAACAATTCCAAATACTCCGCTACTGACACAAGTAACAGCAAAACCTATGGTAATGCTGATAGCAGGACGCGATCATAAGTTGTATTATGAATCATATAATGATACATCAGATATTGATGGAGATGGTTCAATTGATATCCGATTTAAGCCTTCCATTACTTATTATGGATTATTTGAGTCAAATATTTGCTACACCCATAATGACAAGTCTGATAACGATGGACTATTTAGCCCTAGCTCTACCGCAGTAAATGGAAAGTGTCCTGGAAAATGGTCTGGTAATTGGCTGAATTATCAAACTACCGCTCGCATTGATGCCTTGCGAAAGGTGCTTTATGGCGGGTATAGAGAAGTTGATACTAATTCGCAAACCATCCTCCGTCGCTCATATATTCCGCAAGATGCCCACTCTTGGGCAAAAGAATATAAGGATGTCGCGACGGACGGATACTCAATTGAAGACTTTACCCCATTATCACTCCCAACCGGTGGAAAGCGGCATTTGTTTGGCAATTTAACCTCCAACTCATCCACTAACTGCGCCACTTTATCTGACTGCAGCAATCTACCCCCATTGTTATCTGTTGTAGAAAACACCAATAAACGAGTATGGGAATGGGCGTCAAAAGAACGTCCCGTCTTGGACGGAACACATGGCGGCACGAGAAAGAATAGAACTGTACGCGTGGAGGTTTGTACAAGTAGTTTTAATTCTGGTTGCAAACAATACGGTTCCAACTATAAGCCCACCGGGCTTTTACATGACTATGGAGAGAACGACTCCATGCTGTTTGGTTTGATCACAGGCAGCTATGACAAGAATATGTCTGGCGGTCTTCTGCGACAAGTAGTTAAGTCGTTTTCTGCAGAGGTTGACGCAGCGACAGGTAAGTTTACAAGTAGTGCCGTAATTGTTAAGACATTTGATAACTTGAGAATAAGAGACTTTAATAATGGACGCACAGATCAAGCCTATGCTGGCGGCTGGCAGACTAACTCAGCAATGACAGAGGGCAATTTCCCTGATTGGGGTAACCCAGTTGGGGAAATGATGTATGAGGGATTAAGATACTTTTCTGGAAAGGGAAGTGCTACTGGTGCATTTCAATCATCCTCTGACTCAAAAGACGCTAGTGTTGGTCTTACTAGGGCCACTTGGGATGACCCTTACAGCAGCTCAAGCGCAGCTAAAGCGCCATGGTGTGCTCGTGCGAACTTTCTTTCGATTTCTGATATCAACCCTTCATTTGATTCCGATCAACTTCCTGGCAGCTACTTCAACTCCTTCTCTAGTGATTTGTCTGGCTTGAATGTGGGCACTGAGGCGGACACCATTACGTCTAACGAAACAGGAATTACCGGTAGCAGGTTTATCGGGCAGTCAAAAACTGTCGCCGACTCTGCGCCGACTGCGAAAACAGTTGAGTCACTGAAATCTATCCGAGGCCTAGCGCCAGAGGAGCCCACCAAACAGGGCAGCTATTACTCCGCTTCCGTGTCTTACTATGCAAAGCGCTCAGATATAAGGTCTGATTTACAGGGAAAGCAGTCGATTGATACGTTCAGTGTTGCATTGGCTTCGCCTTTACCAAAAATTGAAATTGCGGTCGCGACTGATAAGAAAATCGCTCTTGTGCCCTTTGCAAAATCAGTACTCGCATCAGATAGAAAAGGCGGCTTTCAACCAACCAATCAGATTGTCGATTTTTATGTTGACACCATCGCAAACTCAGGCACGGGCGATGTGAATAGCACAATTAATGGTGGCAGATATTACGCAAAGTTTCGAATTAATTATGAAGACGTCGAACAAGGTGCAGACCATGACATGGACGCAATAGCGGAATATGAAATTAAGCTTAATGCCAACAACTCCTTAACCGTTAAAGTAACGCCTACTTATCAAGCAGGCGGTGCTCGACAAAACATGGGCTATATCATTTCCGGTACTCAGAATGATGGTGTTTATTTGGTGGTCCAAGATGAAACCGTCAACATTCCTTACTTCTTGAATGTTCCATCGGGAAGATCACCTGGATACTGCGATGCATCACCGGTGCCTGCAGATTGCAATCAACTTCCAACAATTGGAAGTTTTGATGAGCGCACGTTTTCCGCATCTACATCTGGTTCCGCAACCTTGTTGAAGGATCCACTATGGTACGCTGCTAAGTGGGGCGGATTTAGTGATAAAAACAATAATAATAAGCCAGATTTGCAGACTGAATGGGATTCAGATGGTGACGGCGTACCTGACACTTACTTCCTAGTTCAGAATCCATTGCAACTGAAAGACACCATTAAAAAAGCTTTCGATGCAATATTTAAGACTAATTCCAGCGCTAGCAATGTAATCGCAAATAGTTCGAGTCTCAGCACTACAGCACGAGTGTTTCAGGCACGTTTTGATGCTAACTACTGGTCAGGCGATCTTGTCGCCTACCCCGTTACTGGTTCTGGCGTAAGCACGAATACAGAATGGGAGGCATCTACGAAGATTCCCGACAGTGGTGTTCGTAATATTTTCGCGAGAGCAGGTGCGAGAACCACCTATGGCGCATCTCATGGTGTTCCATTTATTTGGAACTCCTCTTATCCCGGTGTATCTTCCGCATTCGCAAGTCAGAGTATCTTTAATTACGTTCGAGGCGCACGGTCAAATGAGGTACAAAATGGGGGAACATTAAGGGACCGTCCTGGTCATGTTTTAGGTGATGTAATCCACTCATCTCCATATTACCTAAAGGATACCGATTTGATATACGTTGGAGCAAACGACGGGATGCTCCACGCATTTAGTGCCAACTCTGGCATTGAGCAGTTTGCTTTTATTCCACAGTCATCTCTTTCGCGATTAAAAAACCTAGCTTCACCACAATATACCCATGACTACTACGTGGATGGCGACATTGAGATTACATCGCGCACGACAGCAACTGACAATAATAACTATTTATTTGCAAGCCTGGGTCGTGGCAGCAAAGGGCTATTTGCGATAAATGTAACAAGCACTAGTAATTTTGATCAAACTAAATTCCTTTGGGAATACACACCGGCTGCCAGTACAACCGCAAATTCCGACGACGATTTAGGCTATATGCTGGGTAAGCCACAGTTTGTCAAACTAAACAATGGTAAATCTGGCGTCTTAATGGGTAACGGCTACAACAGTACGAGTGGTTTGGCTGTGTTGTATCTGTTTGTGCTGAATTCAAATGGTTCGATCAGTCAAGTTAAGAAGTTACCTACGACAGCCGGCTCCGATAACGGACTATCGAGTCCAAGTGGTTACGATACTGATGGAAACGGTACGATAGATATTATTTATGCTGGCGATCTTAAGGGCAACGTTTGGAAATTTGACGTAAGTTCAGATGATCCTGATTCTTGGGCAATTGCTTTCAGTGGATCACCTTTTTTTGTCGCCCAAAATAGTTTAGGTCAACGTCAGCCGATTACATCCAAAATCACTTCTAGTATCAATGATCTGAACGGTGATACGAACTTAGGTAAACGATTTGTGTTTTTCGGCACCGGATCATACTTTGCTTCGACCGACCCCTCGAATACAAATATTCAATCATGGTATGGGCTGATTGACGAAGGCACAAAGATAACTAGCAGATCGCCACTTAAACAGCGAACTGTTTCCACATCATCTACCTTGGCCGGCTACACTGTCCGAACTTTCTCTCAGCAAACCTCTGGTGATATGCTGAATAAATCTGGTTGGTACATTGACATGACTCAATCAACCGGTGAGAGATTCGTAACCGAGTCAGTTGTCTATAAACTTGCTCTTCCAGCTTTGATTGCTAGCTCAATGATTCCTGCAGCCAATGATCCCTGTACTGCAGGAGGAACCGGGTATCTGAATTTTGTGAATCCATATTCTGGTTCTGCACTATCTGTCGGAATTATTGATGTCACCAATAATGGACAATTCACTGATGACAGCGTCAGTGGAACATATGTTGGATCGATTGACCTCGGAGTTGGAATTCCAAGCTTAGCCACCAGAGTTGGTAATAGATTTGCTGTTGGGGGTTCTAATCCGGCAGCTGACAAACGAGTTGAAGATGTACGGGTGAATACAGGTATAACACCTGTAAAGGGTCGCATTTCTTGGCGTGAGATTATCAAGGATTAAAATGAAATCAAACTCTACACCAAACGGTTTTACGTTGATTGAGTTAATGATCACTGTAGCGATAATTGCAATCCTTGCTGGTATTGCACTTCCCGCCTATGACTCTCATATTCAACGAACCAGACGGGCTACTGCAGCATCCTGCCTTATTGAGTATTCACAAGCGATCGAACGGTCATACACAACCAGTATGAGCTACGCTTCTGCAACAGTGGTAGCGAATAATTGCTCATCGCAAGTTAGTTCAGCCTATACGTTTTCATTCGGTGCGGGACAACCAACTACATCTACATTTGTTATTACAGCCGTGCCGATAGGCTCACAGCTTAGAGATACAGGTTGCGGGACTTTGGGTGTTGATGAGGTCGGAACAAGAACCGTGTCGGGGAATAAATCTGTCCTTGAATGCTGGAAGTAGGTCGGTGAAATTTGATTTTGAATAACGAATTGGAGCATATTCAAAGCTCACTTCATTTAGCTGCTAATTCACTCCGGTTGACCAGTCCGAACCCACATGTCGGCTGCTTTATTACTTCAACTTCTGGCGGTTTAATTGGTCGGGGGCATACACAAGAAGTTGGTTCCCCCCACGCAGAAATCATGGCTCTGCGTGACGCAGCTGAAAAAGGCCTCTCGGTGGTTGGCGCCACGGCTTACGTCACCCTGGAGCCCTGCTCTCACCACGGCCGCACTGGCCCCTGCTGCGACGCGCTGATTCAAGCGGGCATCAAAAAGGTGGTGGCGACCAACCTCGACCCCAACCCACTGGTGGCCGGCAATGGCTTTGCCAAGCTACGAGCAGCGGGCGTGGAAGTCGAGGTACTGCCACCTGACCACCCGCTGGCTATTGAATCCCGCGAACTGAATATCGGCTTTTTCAGCCGCATGATCCGCAAAACACCATGGGTGCGCATGAAGGTGGCAGCGTCGTTGGACGGTACGACCGCTTTGGACAACGGCGCTAGCCAGTGGATTACGGGGCCTGCTGCGCGAGCGGACGGCCACGCGTGGCGCGCACGGTCTTGCGCCATCCTCACTGGCATTGGCACCGTCTTGGCAGACCGGCCTAGGTTGGATGTCCGTTTGGTGGAAACTCCACGGCAGCCGCATCTGGTGGTGGTGGACAGCAAGTTGGAAACGCCGCTGGACGCGCCTTTTTTTATAGCTGGTCGCGCTGTATTCATCTACGCTACAGCCCCAAATGATGCCAAACGAGCCGCGTTGGAAGCATTGGGAGCTACCGTCATTTTCATGCCCGGTAAAGACGCCAAGGGTCAACCCACCGGCAAAGTGGACTTGGCTGCCATGATGCAGGACTTGGGCCGCCGCGAGATCAACGAGCTCCATGTGGAAGCAGGCTTCAAGCTCAATGGCTCGCTGGTGCGCGAAGGGCTGGTGGACGAGTTTGTGGTGTATGTCGCGCCCAAATTGCTGGGCCAGGGCGCAGGCATGTTCCATATGGGCCCGCTCACCGAATTGAGCCAAGGCGTGGAGATGGAGTTCAAATCCACCGAGATGGTCGGCCCGGACCTGCGCATCGTGGCGCGCGTGCAGGGGCGAGACCGGTTCTAGGGTTTTGCGGTCGGGGCTCGTTCTGCCCTGCCCTTTCCCTGCGAAAATGGAAGGATGTTCACAGGCATCATCACCGGCGTAGGCCGCATTTCCGCCGTCCAGGCACTGGGCGAATCCTCAACCCACGGCAAGCGCCTCACCATTCAGGCCCCGGCGGGCTATCTGGACGATGTGGGCTTGGGCGACAGCATTGCGCTCAATGGCGCTTGCATGACGGTCACCACCTTTGATGTGGCCGCGCAAAAATTCACGATCGACATTTCTGCGGAGTCCCTCGATAAAACAGCCGGCTTGGACGGACTTGGCACCGTTAACCTCGAGAAAGCGTTGCGGGCCAACGATCGCTTGGGCGGGCACATCGTGTCCGGTCATGTGGATGGCATCGGCAGCATCAGCCACTTTGCCCAAGTAGGTGAAAGCTGGGAGCTGCGGGTGATGGCGCCCCCTAGTTTGGCCAAGTACCTTGCCTACAAAGGCTCCATCACGATCAATGGTGTGAGCCTGACGGTGAACCGCGTGGCGGATCTGCCCGGCGGCTGCGAGATAAGTATCAATCTGATACCCCACACGGTTGAAAACACCTCCTTGGGCACTTTGGCCCAAGGTAGCCGCGTCAACTTGGAAATTGATACGGTGGCGCGCTATGTAGAGCGCATGATGTCTGCGCCTGCGGTTTAAAACGTCAGTGCTTTACTGAAACGCAAGCGTTTTATTGAAACGCCAGCGTTTTCACACCACTGGCGGTGCCCAGCAAGCACACCTGGGCGCGCTGGTAGGCGAACACACCCACCGTCACCACGCCAGGCCACTGGCTCACCTCAGCTTCGAAGGCCAGTGGGTCGGTGATCTGCAGGCCGGTCACGTCCACGATGTATTGGCCGTTGTCGGTCACCAAGGGTTTTCCGTCTTTCAGGCGGATGGAACCTTTGCCGCCTTTGGCTGCAAACTGGGCGATGACGCGTTGCGTCGCCATGGGGATGACCTCCACCGGCAAGGGGAACTTGCCCAGCGTTTGCACCAGCTTGGACTCATCCGCAATGCAAACGAACTTGGCGCTTTGGGCGGCCACGATCTTCTCGCGGGTCAGCGCGGCACCACCCCCTTTAACCATGTTGCCAGCGCCATCAATCTCGTCCGCACCGTCGATATAGACCGAGAGCTTGTCTACTTCGTTACTGTCAAACACCTGGATGCCCAGCGCCTGCAGGCGCTCAGTGCTCGCGACAGAGCTGGATACGGCACCCTTGATCTGGTCCTTGATGGTGGCCAGCGCGTCGATGAACTTGTTGACCGTGGAGCCGGTGCCCACGCCCACGATCTCGCCGGGCACCACGTACTGCAGGGCGGCCTGGCCTACCAGGGTTTTGAGTTCGTCTTGGCTGAGGGTGGGTGTGGTCATGGAAAAAGCCTGAAAGGTCCTGAGGGACAATGGAGGGAGTTGAAATCTGAAAGCAGGAATTATCCGATGTCTCTGGTGCCCTACGCCCTCGCCCGCCGCGTTTTGTTCAATCTGGACCCCGAAGTCGCCCACGACATCACCATGGCAGGCCTTGCTGCCAGCCAGGGCAACCCGCTCAAACTGGCCTACTGCAACAGCCGGGTGGACGACCCGGTCAACATCGCCGGCTTGAAGTTTCCCAACCGCGTGGGCATGGCCGCCGGCCTGGACAAAAACGCCCGCTGCATTGACGGCTTGGGTGCCATGGGCTTTGGCTTTGTGGAGGTCGGCACCGTCACCCCATTGGCCCAGCCGGGCAACCCCAAGCCCCGTATGTTCCGCCTGCCCGAAGCCAACGCGCTCATCAACCGCTTGGGCTTTAACAACCATGGCCTGGATGCCTTCATTGCCAATGTGCAGCGTTCTGCCCTGCGCCAGAGCAAAAATCCGTCACTGCTGTTGGGCCTGAACATCGGCAAAAACGCGGCCACCCCGATCGAGAAGGCCACCGACGATTACCTGATCTGCCTGGACGGTGTGTACCCGCATGCGGACTACATCACCGTCAACATCTCCAGCCCCAACACCAAGAACCTGCGTAGCCTGCAAAGCGACGATGCGCTGGACGCCCTGCTGGGTGCCATTGCCGAGCGACGTGAGCAACTGGCCCAGAAGCATGGCCAGCGCAAACCGATCTTCCTGAAAATTGCCCCGGATCTGGAAGCTGACCAGGTCGCCGTGATTGCCGCCACACTCAAGCGTTACGGCACCGATAGCAGTGGCAAGGTCAACAACGCCTGGGGCGTGATAGGCACGAACACCACTTTGTCTCGTGAAGCTGTCAAGGGCATGCCACATGCGGAAGAGATGGGCGGCCTGTCAGGCGCTCCGGTGCTGGAGAAGAGCAATGCAGTTATTGGCCAACTGCGTGCAGCGCTGGGTAAAGACTTCCCCATCATCGGCGTGGGCGGCATCATGAGCGCGGCCGATGCGGTCAGCAAAATTCAAGCGGGTGCGGATGCGGTGCAGATCTACACCGGACTGATTTATGCCGGGCCGCAGCTGGTGAAAGATGCGGCGCTGGCACTCAAAAATCTAAAGAAATAGGCTGCTGGCGCACGTTCCATGTGCGCGAGCAGCTCCTGATTTCATAGCAATCAGGGTTCGACAGCCATGCCCAGCACCTTGGCGCCATCGCCGATGGTGCCGATAAAGGTACCTTTGCCGGTCTGCAGGTCCAGGCTGTAGAGCCGCGTAGTCGCGTGAGACTTCAGCCGGATGGCGGCAAACGCAGCGCCCGACACATCCGCAATGTCCATGCTGGCATCCACCATGTCGGCCACACCGATCGCCCCCACGGTGAACAGCTGCCCGGTATTGAACGAAACCACCGGCTGCACACCCTCCGCCGAGCCCATGGTGACCAGATTGCCGCCATTGCGGTCAATGGCAAAGTTGGTGGTGAGCTTGTCGTCCTTCTTGTTGTAGGTGTAAGCGGCAGCAACCACTTCGGGCTTGGTGCCCGCGCGCTTGTCGGTGGGCGCATAGGCCGGCGCGGGGTCGGTGGCAGCCAGAGCACCGGTGTCGGGGTGCAGGCGCAGGTTCTGGCCGCTAGCCCCCATCACCCGCACGCGATCAGCCACCGGGTTGAAGTCCATACCGAAGGCATCCCCTTGCAGCGCCACCGCGGGCGCACTTCCGACCGCCTTCATGGCGCCGCTGGCGGTATCCACGGTGTAGAGGCGCCCGGACTTGCTCAGCGCAAACAGCACGCCCTTGGAGATGCGGTAATCCACCCCCACCAAGGTGTCACCCGCAGCCAAGCCAGACAGCATGACACGGCTCAGCACCTTGGTCGGCTGGCCGGCGTTAATGGTGAGCAGTTCCAGTTTGTCGGTGACAACGTGCAGGGTTTCTTTGCGGGGCGCGCCGGCCTGCTCCTGCATGCCAGCACATCCTGCCAAAGCAACAAGGGCACACGCAGCTCCGGCGCGTATCCAATGAGAAATAGTGAACGACATGTTTTGCTTTCCTTCCTGTTTCGACAATTCAGACTCGTGCACCCGCAAGCCTCTTATTCTGCGCTGACCAGGCCCTCTACATACGCACCGATAGCCATGGCACTGGTCAGGCCCGGCGACTCGATACCCAGCAGATTGACCCAACCCGGCACACCATGTTCGCCGACCCCTTGGATCAGAAAATCCGCCGCCGGTTCACCGGGCCCCGAAATCTTGGGCCGCATGCCGGCGTAGGCGGCTTGCAAAGCGCCATCCGGCAACGCCGGCCAGTATTTGCGTATTTCACCGTAAAACACCTCGCCGCGAGCAGGATCAACCTCCAAGTCCCCAGGGTTATCCACCCACTGCACATCAGGCCCGAAGCGGGCTTGTCCGCCCATGTCGAGCGTCAGGTGCACACCCAAGCCGGCCGCTTCGGGAACCGGGTAAATGAGGCGACTGAAGGGGCTGCGTGAGGACAACGCAAAGTAACTGCCCTTGGCGTAACGCGCTCTCGGTATCGCCTCCTGCCGCATCCCGCGACAACGCCGCGCTACCTCACAAGCGCACAAGCCTGCCGCATTCACCACCGTTTTCGCACGCAACTCCGTGCCGTCCTCCGCTACCAATTCAATAGCGCCTCCCGCATATTCGGCGTGCGCCAGTGGCGAATTCACGGCCAGAATGCCTCCGGATGCTTCCAGATCCCCCAGTAGGGAGACCATCAGGGCGTGGCTGTCCACGATTCCCGTGGAAGGCGACAGCAACGCGCCTACGCAGTGCAATGCAGGCTCAAGGCTTCGCGCCTCGGCCTTGTCCAACAGCCGCAGGTCACCGACGCCGTTCGCCGCAGCTTTTGCCTTTAACACCTCAAGTTGGGCAAGTTGGTCGGTCCGCGTGGCTACTAGCAATTTCCCGCACTGGTGATACGGGAGATGCCGCTCCTGCAGATAGGCGTAAAGCAGTTGTTTGCCCTCCACGCACAAACGGGCCTTCAGGGAATCTTTCGGGTAGTAGATGCCTGCATGAATCACCTCGCTATTGCGCGCACTCGTCTGGGTGCCAAAACTCTCGCACGCCTCAAGAACCAGCACCTCACGCCCGGCCAAAGCCAGACTGCGCGCGACTGCCAGCCCCACGACGCCCGCACCGATCACTACGCAATCAACGGTATCCATATCGCGTCAAGGAGTTACCGGTGCTGTACCCACAGGGGCTTTTGCAGACGCGCGGGCCAGGTACGCCTGGGCCTCTGGGGCCTCCATCCCGAAAGTCAGCGCCACAGTGGCATCCTGGTAGGTGCCAAAGGCGTAGCCCTTCACTTCATTCACCAGGGCGAATCGCAGGTCAAACATGGCGCCATCGCTGCAGCGCATGTCCATGGCCCCCGAATTCACAGCCGTGAAGCGCAAGGAGCCTGCACAGCTGGCAATGCTGCCCTCCCCCGCCATCCGGATCGCCCCGGTGCGGTCCGGCCTCAACTGCACATCGCCCTCGAGGCGTTGGCCAGCGATCTGCATCAAGGCAGGTTTGGTGCTTGAGGCCAGATGCCAGCCGACGTGCTCCATGTCTGCGCAGCCTGAGATCAACCCGGCGCACAACAGACTTATGGCCGGCAAACTGCTCCAGCTCCCGGGGACCATCGCTTGTAGTTTCATACCCACTCCTGCATGCCCGCAAAGCGCGAGCCGGTGTACCATCTTAGCGAGGGAGGCGAACGCCAGAGCATCAAACAGTGCGCTTCCTTCGGGCCATTTCAACCACAGGGAGCCATTGACTTGTCGACCATCGCATCCAACTCCGTAAAGGCCACCGGGAGCCGCTGGTTCAAGGTTCTGACAGGCCTGCTGGCCACATTGGCTATCGCCGTCGCGGTGTTCTTTGCCGGCCCCCGCAACGCATTCGGCCCCGATAGCCCTTTGCCACGCGCGCAAGCGCCCCAAAACGTGACTGAGCTGGACACATGGATCAGTGCTCAAGAAGCCAAGATGAACGGCATCAAGCCCGGCAATGCGAAAGGCATTGTGTGGGCAGGTGAAGCCGGGCAGCGCACACCCTGGTCAGTGGTGTACATCCATGGCTTTTCCGCAAGCCGTCTGGAAACTGCCCCTTTGACCGAACAGGTTGCCAAAGCACTGGGAGCCAATGTGTTCTACACCCGCCTGAGCGGCCATGGTCTTCCCGGTGCTGCCATGGGCGAGGTATCCGTACAAGACTGGCTGGCAGATGCCGACGAAGCGCTGCGCATCGGTCAGCAACTGGGCGAAAAGGTATTGATCATCAGCTGCTCGACCGGAGCGACTTTGTCCACTTGGTTGGGCATCCATGACCGCAACGCACAGGTGGCGGGCCACGTGTTTGTATCGCCCAATTTCGGTCCCAAGGACACCCGGGCAGACCTCATCAACGGCCCTTGGGGCCACCAGATTGCCTTCGGTATTCTGGGCGAACAGCGCAACTGGACTCCTGCCAGCGACGCGGAGGCAAATGCCTGGACCAGCAGCTACCCGACCCAAGCACTTTTCCCCATGATGGCACTGGTCAAAGGCGTGCGCGAAGGCGCATTGGAGCGCTTCAGCACGCCGGTACTGGTGTTTTACAGCGCTGCGGACGAAACGGTTGAGCCCGAGCAAACCAAGGCAGCGATTGCACGCTTCAGTTCCAAAATCAAACAACTGGTGCAGGTCGACTACAGCGAATCCAAGGGCCAACACGTGCTGGCGGGCGCCATCAAAGCGCCCAAGGCCGTTGCCCCCATGGCGAAGACGATTATTGAATGGGCACAAGCATTGCCAGCACCCGCCCTGTGATACCGGCGAAATACCCATGACCAACACCCACGACGACGCTGCCCATCCTGCCGATGCGGTTTTGCGACTACCGCTCAAGGCGCTGGGCCTGCGCTCCGGCATGGCTTTGCAGACCCGGCGTCTCGCAGAAGGTGCCACCAAAATTGAAGCCCAGTTTTTCGGAGCGATCGAAGGCAAGGGAGTAATGGTGGGCCCCGCAAGCTCGGACGCGACCCAAACCGAAATGACGCAGGGTGACGTGTGTGTCGTTCGGGGCTTTACCGGCCAGCACGAGTTTTCCTTCATCAGCAAAGTGCTGCAGACTTTCGAGAAGCCTTTCGCGTATGCCCTGCTGGCCTACCCGGCACTGGTCGATGCCAAACAGGTCCGCCAATCCATGCGCACCAAAGTGTCCTGGCCAGCCCGCGTGCAGTTGGAAGGATCGGATGACAAACGTGACGTAATCCTGGTGGACCTCAGCCCGCAAGGCGCCATGGTTCGCTGTGCGACACCACTGGGCGCCGTTGGAGCAGCCCTCAGCCTCAGTTTGGAAGGTCGTATCGATGGCGCGCCTTTGTCACTCGAGATCAGCGCGACGGTATGCCACCACAGCCGCCCACCTGGGCTTGAAAGCTACATCGCGGGTATGGCCTTCAAAAACCCCAGCCGGGAGGACAAACTGGCATTGCACTACCTTACCCAGCCGTCACCCAATGCGCCCGGCTGAAGTAATGTTCTGCCGGCGACCCGGCACAGCATCAGGCAGACGTGAAAGAGCAAAGAAAAAAGCCTTCTAAGCAGAACTTAGAAGGCTTTTTATTGGTGGGCGATACATGGATCGAACATGTGACCCCTGCAGTGTGAATGCAGTGCTCTACCCCTGAGCTAATCGCCCTTGAAACTTTGTTTCCGTATCAAGGAAGCCTCAAATTATATACCAAATTTTCAGGCCATCAGCTTCCAGACGGTTTTTCCTCCACTGGATTTGTCGAGCTGACTGAGGACATCCTCGTGCGCAGCCATTTCCTGCGCATTGGCTTCGAGCACCGGGAGTTGGATACTGCGCAAGTCGAGCTGCTCGACCACAATGCCGGCTTCCTGAGGCGCACTGCTCTCCATGAGCAGGGCATCCTGCCCGCGCGTCATGTTGATGTAAACATCCGCCAGCAACTCGGCATCCAGCAAAGCGCCGTGCAATGTGCGGCCGGAGTTGTCGACTTCCAGGCGGTCGCACAAGGCATCCAGGCTGTTGCGTTTGCCGGGAAACATTTCCTTGGCCATGACCAAGGTGTCCAGCACGCCTGCTACGCAAGTCTTGAAGGGTTTACGGCCGGTGCGCCCCAGTTCCATGTCAAGAAATGACAAGTCAAAAGGCGCGTTGTGAATGATGATTTCAGCGCCGGCAACGTAGTCCACCAGTTGCTGTGCAATCTCTTCAAAACGCGGCTTGTCGCTCAGAAACTGTGTGGTCAAACCGTGGACACGCAGCGCTCCCTCGTCACTATCCCGCCCCGGGTTCAAGTAGAAATGGAGGTTGTTGCCAGTCAGCTTGCGGTTGACCAATTCCACGCAGCCAATTTCCACCATGCGATCCGGGCTGTCCGGATGGTTTGCGTAAAAACCCGTGGTTTCCGTGTCCAGAACAATTTGGCGCATGGCTGGCCTCAGTGGTTCTCTTTGGCGTGATTGATCGAGTACTTGGGAATCTGCACCACCAGATCCTGCTGCGCCAGATAAGCCTGGCAGCTCAGACGGGATTGGGGCTCCAAGCCCCATGCCCGGTCCAGCAGATCTTCTTCTGTCTCTTCGGCTTCATTCAAAGAGCCCAAGCCCTCGCGCACGATGACATGGCAGGTCGTACAGGCACAGCTCATGTCGCAGGCATGCTCGATAGCGATACCGTTTTCCAGCAGCGCTTCACAAATGGAAGTGCCTGGTGCGGCTTTCACTTCCGCGCCGTCCGGGCAGTACTCTGGGTGTGGAAGGATCTTGATGATAGGCATAGGGGTCAATTCGTTCAGATGGATTCGATGTTTTTGCCAGCCAACGCTTTGGTAATCCCGCGATTCATGCGCATGGCCGCAAAAGGCTCCGTCACATCGGCAAGGGCTTTCACTGCCGCTTCAATGACGGCAGGTTCTGTCGCTGCAATGGTTTGCGTCAAATGGAGCATGGCTTGGTCCACCGATGCGCGCTCAGTCTCGTCCAACAAGTCACCGTCAATGTCCAACGCACTGCGCGTGGCCAGCAACAAACGGTCGGCATCTACCCTCGCCTCCACCAGTGCGCGGGCACGCATGTCAGCCTCGGCCGTGCTGAAGCTGTCTTTGAGCATGGCAGCGATCTGGTCATCCGTCAGACCATAAGAAGGCTTCACGTCAATGCGTGCCTCCACGCCACTGACCTGCTCTTTGGCAGACACATTCAGCAAACCATCCGCATCCACCGTGAAGGTCACCCGGATACGGGCTGCGCCAGCCGCCATGGGGGGAATGCCACGCAATTCAAAGCGGGCCAGGCTGCGGCAATCCGCGACCAAATCCCGCTCGCCCTGGACTACATGCAAAGCCAGCGCTGTTTGGCCATCTTTGTAGGTCGTGAAATCCTGGGCCATGGCCGTAGGGATGGTCTGGTTGCGGGGAACAATGCGCTCCACCAGACCGCCCATGGTCTCTACACCGAGCGACAGAGGGATCACATCAAGCAAAAGCAGTTCACCGGACGGGTTATTGCCCGCCAGTTGATTCGCCTGGATGGCGGCACCCAAAGCGACCACCTCGTCCGGATTCAAATTGGTCAGGGGCTCCTGGCCGAAAAATGCGCCCACTGCGTGCTTGATCTGCGGCATGCGGGTCGAGCCACCAACCAGAACGACGCCTTTGACTTCTTCTTTGCCCAAACCTGCATCACGCAGCGCCTTGCGCACCGCTTGCAAGGTACGGGCTGTGAGTGACTGCGTAGCTGCTTCAAACTCTTCGCGATTCAATGACAAGTCGATCTCGCCGCCGGACAGCTCCACTTCCACAGTGGCAATGTCCTCGTCAGACAAGGCTTCCTTGCATGCCCGCGCCGCGGCCATCAGCACTGCCTGGTCTTCCGCTGTATCAGCACTCAAGCCGCTACGAACAAGAATGGCTTCAGCCAGCGCTCGGTCATAGTCGTCACCCCCCAAGGCGGAGTCGCCTCCCGTGGAGAGCACTTCAAATACACCTTGGGACAAACGAAGAATGGAGATATCGAATGTGCCCCCCCCCAGGTCATAGATGGCGTAGACACCTTCTGCTGCGTTGTCCAAACCGTAGGCAATGGCAGCCGCCGTCGGCTCATTGATAAGCCTCAGGACATTGAGACCCGCCAGCTGGGCTGCGTCTTTGGTCGCTTGGCGCTGCGCATCATCAAAATACGCAGGTACGGTGATCACCGCACCAAAAATGTCATCATTGAAGCTGTCTTCCGCCCGGAATCGCAAAGTGGCCAAAATCTCCGCGCTGATTTCTACCGGGCTTTTGATGCCGGCAATGGTGCGGATGCGGGCCATGCCCGGCTCATCGACCAGCGCATAGGGGAGTTTTTCGATATGCGCCACATCCGCTACGCCGCGGCCCATCAGACGTTTCACCGAGGCAATAGTGTTGCCGGGGTCTGTGGTCTGGCTGGCAAGCGCGTCAAATCCGATTTGCCTGCGGTCTGCATCCAGGTAGCGCACCACACTGGGCAACACCACACGCCCCTCTGCGTCCGGCAAGCACTCCGACACGCCGTTGCGTACAGCGGCCACCAAGGAATGCGTCGTCCCGAGATCGATACCGACAGCGATGCGGCGCTCGTGGGGATTGGGAGATTGCCCAGGTTCAGAAATTTGCAGAAGCGCCATGGAGACTCACACTATTCAAATTGATCCAAGCGCTGATTCAGGTCTTGGGCGAACTTATCAATAAACATTAATGCCCGGACACTCGCGACCGCGGATGCAGGGTCACGGTCATAGTCCAAGCACTTTTCGCACTGTGCCAGCAGGTCCTTGCGCGCCGCTTGCACATCGGCCATCAAAGCTTCGACCGTACTCGCCTCGCTCGCATCATCCAGCGCCTCACGCCACTCCATCTGCTGAATCAGGAATGAAGGCGGCATGGCTGTGTTGCTATGGGCTTGGATGGGAAACCCAGCCAACTCACACAAGTAGGCTGCACGCTTCAAGGGATCTTTCAAACGCTGATAGGCCTCATTGATACGCACCGACCATTGCATGGCAACGCGCTGCGCCGCAACACCATGAGACGCAAACTTGTCGGGATGGGCTTCGCGCTGAAGCTCTTTCCAACGCGCATCAATAGCTACGCGGTCCTGGGCAAATGTTTGCTTCAGGCCGAACAGCGCAAAGTCATCATCGTGCAGATTCACACGCGGAAGGACTCACCGCAACCGCACTTGTCACGCTCGTTGGGGTTATTGAAACGAAAACCTTCGTTCAGCCCTTCGCGCACAAAGTCCAGTTGCGTACCGTCGATATAGGCAAGGCTCTTGGGGTCTACCAGGACTTTCACGCCGTGGCCTTCGAAGATCACGTCTTCGGGTGCCAGCTCGTCCACATATTCGAGCTGATAGGCCAAGCCAGAGCAACCGGTCGTCTTCACGCCCAATCGCACACCGACGCCTTTGCCGCGCTTGGTCAAATACCGGGTGACGTGCCGTGCAGCAGCCTCTGTCAAAGTGACGGCCATATCAGTTCAGGTGCTTTTTCTTGTAGTCATCCACAGCGGCCTTGATAGCGTCTTCCGCCAGGATGGAGCAGTGAATCTTGACCGGTGGCAGTGCCAACTCTTCCGCGATCTGGCTGTTTTTCAGGGCAGCAGCTTCGTCCAGGGTTTTGCCTTTCACCCACTCAGTGACCAGGGAGCTGGAAGCTATCGCAGAGCCGCAGCCATAGGTCTTGAAACGAGCGTCTTCAATCACGCCGGTTTGGGGATTGACCTTGATCTGCAACTTCATCACGTCACCGCAAGCGGGGGCACCCACCATGCCGGTGCCCACAGACTCGTCGCCCTTGTCAAAAGAGCCGACATTGCGGGGGTTCTCGTAGTGGTCAACGACCTTGTCTGAATATGCCATGTGGAATACCTCTTAATTTCAATCAGTGCGCCGCCCACTGGATCGTGGACAGGTCAATACCTTCTTTGTACATATCCCACAGGGGACTCAAATCACGCAGCTTGGCCACGTTTTGCTTGATCGTGTCTACCGCGTAATCAATGTCTGCTTCGGTCGTCCAACGACCGATGGTCATACGCAAGCTGCTGTGGGCCAACTCATCGCTGCGGCCCAACGCGCGCAACACATAACTGGGTTCCAGAGAGGCAGAAGTACAAGCGGAACCACTGCTGACCGCAAGACCCTTGATACCCATGATCAGCGACTCACCTTCCACATAATTGAAACTCATGTTCAAGTTGTGGGGAACGCGCTTTTCCTTGTGGCCGTTGATGAAGACCTGTTCGATCCCCTCCAGGCCGGCCAACATGCGGTCATGCAAAGCCTTGATGCGCTTGTTCTCTTCGTGCATCTCGGCCTTGGCAATAGCGTAAGCCTCCCCCATGCCCACGATCTGGTGGGTCGGCAAGGTGCCACTGCGCATACCGCGCTCATGGCCGCCACCGTGCATTTGAGCTTCCAGGCGAATGCGCGGCTTACGGCGCACAAACAGGGCACCAATGCCTTTGGGGCCGTAAGTCTTGTGAGAGGTCAGGCTCATCAGGTCGATGGGCAACTGGGTCATGTCAATGTCCACACGGCCGGTCGCTTGCGCTGCGTCGACGTGGAAAATGACTCCCTTTTCGCGGCAAGCATTACCCAAAGCGGTCACATCTTGGATCACGCCGATTTCGTTATTCACGAACATGACGCTGGCCAGAATGGTGTCCGGGCGGATCGCGGCCTTGAAGGCATCCAGATTCACCAAGCCGTCTTCTTGCACGTCGAGGTAAGTCACCTCAAAGCCTTGGCGCCCCAGCTCGCGGCAGGTATCCAATACCGCCTTGTGCTCGGTTTTCACTGTGATGATGTGTTTGCCCTTGCCCTTGTAGAACTGGGCTGCGCCTTTGATCGCCAGGTTGTTGGATTCGGTCGCACCGGATGTCCAGACAATTTCACGCGGATCAGCGTTGATCAGGGAGGCAACCTGCTCGCGGGCTTTTTCCACTGCGGCTTCCGCTTCCCAACCCCAGGCGTGGCTGCGGGACGCCGGATTGCCAAAGTGGTTACGCAGCCAGGGAACCATGGCATCCACCACCCGCTCATCGCAGGGGTTGGTGGCGCTGTAATCCATGTAAATCGGGAAATGAGGTGTGGTGTCCATAGCTGGCTCGATGCTGGCTGTCAGTAAATATCAGGATTTAGAGAAGGCGTTGCCCAGGGCGAAGACCGAGTTGGGCGCATTCACACGAATGGGCTTGACCACAGGCATGGCCGAAATGGCACGTTTGACGGTAGGCTTGTCTTCGATTTGCAGACCCTTGGCCAACTGGTCGTCCACCAGCTTTTGAAGGGTGACCGAATCCAGAAACTCCACCATACGGGTGTTCAGGGAAGCCCACAGGTCGTGGGTCATGCAGCGGGCACCTTCGCCCAAGCAATTTTCTTTGCCGCTGCATTGGGTTGCATCAATCGGTTCATCCACCGACGTGATGATTTCCGCCACGGTGATGTCGGAGGCCTTGCGAGCCAAGGTGTAACCGCCGCCGGGGCCACGGGTCGACTCGACCAGATCATGGCGACGCAGCTTGCCGAAAAGCTGCTCAAGGTAAGAAAGGGAAATTTGCTGGCGCTGGCTGATGGCAGCCAGAGTAACCGGCCCGGAGCTTTGGCGCAGGCCCAGATCGATCATCGCGGTGACCGCAAAACGGCCTTTGGTGGTGAGACGCATCGCTTGCTCCTTCGTGGCAGGGTTGTTGACTAGCGGACTCAAGTATAGCACTAAACCCCGCAGATCACTCGGGTAAGCAGACTGATCAGTCTATTTACCCGATAGGAATAATCAACTTTACAAAATCACGACGTTATCTGCTCCCGGCGCACCAAAAGCCTGCTCTTTCAGGATGGTCAATTGGTCCCGCACGCGCGCCGCTTTTTCGAACTCCAAGTTGCGGGCATGCTCCATCATCAGCTTCTCCAAGCGCTTGATTTCGCGGGAAATATCCTTCTCGCTCATGTCCTCCACCTGCGCCCGTTGCTGTGCATCGCGCTCCAGGCGTTCGGCTTCCTTGCCGGCCTTTTCGCTGTACACGCCATCAATCAGATCGCGCACTTTCTTCACGATGGCCTTGGGCGTGATGCCACGCTCCAGGTTGTGGGCAATCTGCTTTTTGCGACGTCGTTCGGTCTCACCAATAGCGCGCTCCATGGAGTCGGTGATCTTGTCGGCGTACAAAATCGCCTTTCCTTCCAGGTTCCGGGCCGCCCGGCCAATGGTCTGAATGAGTGAACGTTCGGAACGCAAAAACCCTTCCTTGTCGGCATCCAGAATGGCCACGAGCGACACCTCGGGAATATCCAAACCTTCCCGCAGCAGGTTGATCCCCACAAGGACATCAAAGGTACCCAGACGAAGGTCGCGCAGGATTTCCACCCGCTCTACCGTGTCCACATCGCTGTGCAGGTAGCGCACCTTCACGCCGTTGTCCGTCAGGTAATCCGTCAACTGCTCCGCCATGCGCTTGGTCAGGGTGGTGATCAGCACTCGCTCGTTTTTGTCCACGCGGATACGGATTTCCTGCAGCACATCGTCCACCTGGGTGCCCGCCGGACGCACCTCCACCTCAGGGTCCACCAATCCTGTTGGCCGCACCACCTGCTCCACCACCTGCCCGGCATGCTCGTTTTCCCATTGGGCGGGCGTGGCGGACACAAACACGACCTGGCGCATCTTGGTCTCGAACTCTTCAAACTTCAGCGGCCGGTTGTCCAAGGCGCTGGGCAGGCGGAAACCGTATTCAACCAGCGTCGTTTTCCGCGCCCGGTCTCCGTTGTACATGCCGCCAAACTGCCCGATGAGCACATGGCTCTCATCCAGGAACATGAGTGCGTCTTTGGGCAAATAGTCCGTCAACGTTGACGGCGGCTCGCCAGGGGCCGAACCACTCAGATGGCGCGAGTAGTTTTCAATGCCTTTGCAGTGCCCCACCTCACTCAGCATTTCCAGATCGAAGCGGGTGCGCTGTTCCAACCGCTGTGCTTCCACCAGCTTGCCGGCCGACACCAGCTCTTTGAGGCGGTCCGAAAGTTCAGTCTTGATCGTTTCCACTGCGGCCAGCACCTGATCGCGTGGTGTCACGTAGTGGCTGCTGGGGTAAACCGTGAAGCGTGGAATCTTCTGGCGAATGCGGCCGGTCAGCGGGTCAAACAGCTGCAGGCTCTCGATTTCGTCATCAAACAGCTCCACGCGGATGGCCATTTCGCTGTGCTCAGCCGGGAAAATATCGATGGTGTCGCCCCGCACCCGGAAGGCTCCGCGGCTGAAGTCCATGTCATTACGCTGGTACTGCATGCGCACCAGCTGGGCAATCATGTCTCGCTGACCCAGCTTGTCGCCGACGCGCAGCGTCATCACCATTTGGTGGTAGCTCTCGGGTTTGCCGATACCATAGATCGCAGACACGGTGGCCACGATCACCACATCCCGCCGCTCCAGCAGGCTCTTGGTGCATGAGAGGCGCATCTGCTCGATGTGCTCGTTGATCGCGCTGTCCTTTTCAATAAAGAGGTCACGCTGAGGCACATAGGCTTCGGGCTGGTAGTAGTCGTAGTAACTGACGAAATACTCCACCGCATTCTTGGGAAAGAACTCGCGAAACTCGCTGTACAGCTGGGCTGCCAGCGTTTTATTGGGTGCAAACACGATGGCCGGGCGCCCCAAACGGGCAATTACGTTGGCCATGGTGAAGGTCTTGCCCGAGCCGGTCACGCCGAGAAGGGTCTGGAACACTTCACCGTCTTCCACACCGCTCACCAGTTGGCTAATGGCCTCGGGCTGGTCACCGGCCGGCGGATACGGCTGGTACAGCTCGAAAGGCGAATCGGGATAGCTCACAAACGTGCCCGTGCGCACCTGTTCGGCATCGTCGGTTACTGCGGGGGTGGGCTGAGGGAAAGACATGGCGGCAGGCTTCAAAGGGGCAAAGGTGGAACTGTAGACTAGACCGCTCACACGCAGGAAGACGCTATGCCAAACCCCTCATTCCTGGGCACCACCCTCCCCCTGGTTCAGGCCCCCATGGCAGGGGTACAGGGCCATGCACTGGCTGCCGCGGTCTGCAATGCAGGCGGCTTGGGCTCCATTCCCGCGGCGATGCTGAGCCAGGAAGCGCTTGAAAAAGAGCTATCGCAGCTCACCGCCCTCACCGACAAACCCTACAACGTCAATTTCTTTTGCCATACCCCGCCCGAGCCTGACCCGGCCCGGGAAGCGCTGTGGCAACAGACACTTCAACCCTACTACAACGAGCTTGGGCTTTCACTTGCCGGAATCGCGCCCGGCCCCGGACGCGCCCCCTTTAGCGAACAAGCCGCTGATGTTGTCGAGGCCTTCAAGCCTGCGGTCATGAGTTTCCATTTCGGGTTGCCTCCCAAGACGCTGTTGGCACGCGTCAAAAGCTGGGGCAGCCGGGTGCTGGCCTCTGCCACCACGTTGGATGAAGCCCTGTGGCTTCAGGCGCATGGTGCCGATGCCATCATTGCCCAAGGC
The DNA here is from genome assembly GCF_002163715.1 of Curvibacter sp. AEP1-3. Lineage (GTDB taxonomy): Bacteria > Pseudomonadota > Gammaproteobacteria > Burkholderiales > Burkholderiaceae_C > Allorhodoferax. The sequence goes on along the minus strand of NZ_CP015698.1, from coordinate 115,369 downwards.
CTGGAGGCAGGCGGCCACCGCGGAATCTTTTTGAACGGAGACTTGAGCACCCAAATGGGCACCATGGCCTTGTTGCCGCAGATCGTGCAGGCTGTTCGGGTGCCGGTCATTGCCGCCGGGGGCATTGCCGACGCAGCAGGCGTGGCCGCAGCCATGGCGCTCGGCGCGTCTGCGGTGCAAATCGGAACCGCTTATATGTGCTGTCCGGAAGCCACGACATCGGCCTTGCACCGCGCAGCACTTCAAAGCCCCCAAGCCCGCCATACAGCGCTCACCACCCTGTTCACCGGGCGACCTGCACGCGGCATCGTGAACCGGCTGATGCGCGAACTCGGCCCTTTGAACCCTGCAGCCCCCGCATTTCCGTTGGCCACCGCGGCCATTGCACCCTTGCGTGCAAAGGCAGAGAGCGTTGGCAACGCCGACTTTTCCCCATTGTGGAGCGGGCAAAACGCCTCTCAATGCGGCAATCTGCCGGCAGCCGAACTCACGCGTGCACTGGCAAAGGGCTTGGTGCGTTAGTTGCACAGAAAAGGCACCAGCTCGGTGCCCAGTAAAATAGGGAGAACCCGCAGCGCTGACAGCGTTTACGGGCAACCCTCACGACATTCCAATCACAGGACTTATCCATGTCTCTCTTTACCGCCGTCGAAATGGCTCCCCGCGACCCTATCCTGGGTCTGAACGAACAATTCAACGCTGACACCAACCCCAACAAAGTCAACCTGGGTGTGGGCGTGTATTTCGACGACAACGGCAAACTGCCCCTGCTGCAATGCGTGCAAGCGGCTGAAAAGACCATGATGGACAAGCCCACTGCACGCGGCTACCTGCCTATCGACGGTATTGCCGCCTACGACGCGGCAGTCAAGGGCCTGGTCTTCGGTGCTGACTCCGACGTGGTCAAGAGCGGCCGCGTGGCGACCGTGCAAGCCATTGGCGGCACCGGCGGTTTGAAAATCGGCGCAGACTTTCTGAAGAAAATCAGCCCCAACGCTACCGTGCTGATCTCGGACCCCAGCTGGGAAAACCACCGCGCGCTGTTCACCAACGCCGGCTTCCCCGTGGACACTTACCCCTACTTCGACCAGAGCGCCAACGGCGGTCTGGGCGGCATCAACTTTGACGGCATGCTGGCCAAGTTGAGCAGCGCCGCAGAAGGCACCATCGTGCTGCTGCACGCTTGCTGCCACAACCCCACCGGTTACGACATCACCGCAGCCCAGTGGGACCAGGTGATCGCTGTGGTCAAGGCCCGCAAGCTGACCGCCTTCCTCGACATGGCCTACCAAGGCTTCGGCTACGGCATTTCTGAGGACGGTGCTGTTATCGCCAAGTTTGTGGCCGCTGAGCTGAACATTTTTGTGTCCACCAGCTTCTCCAAGAGCTTCAGCCTGTACGGCGAACGCGTGGGCGCCCTGAGCGTGGTCGGCAGCAGCAAGGAAGAAACCGACCGCGTCCTGAGCCAGCTCAAGATCGCGATCCGTACCAACTACTCCAACCCGCCCACCCACGGTGGTGCCATCGTGGCTGCAGTGCTCAACAACCCCGAGCTGCGTGCCCAGTGGGAACAGGAACTCGGCGAAATGCGCGTGCGCATCAAGGCCATGCGCCAGAAGCTGGTTGACGGCCTCAAGGCCGCCGGCGTGGCCAAGGACATGTCCTTCATCACCACCCAGATCGGCATGTTCAGCTACTCCGGCCTGTCCAAAGACCAAATGGTGCGCCTGCGCTCCGAGTTCGGCGTCTACGGGACCGACACCGGCCGCATGTGTGTTGCTGCTCTGAACAGCAAGAACATCGACTACGTCTGCCAGGCGATCGCCAAGGTCGTCTAAGCAAGACAGCGGGGCGCAGGCCCCGTACGGGCAGCTATTATTTTGATAGCTGCCCGAGCATATTCCGCGGGCGCTGATGGAGAAAAACGCATGAAGAAACTGGCCTATGCCTTGGGAGCCCTGATGGGGCTGATGTCTTCAACTGCCGGAGCCTGGGGTAACCACACCCTGGCCGCCTACCGGGCCCTGGAGGCGATGCCCGAGGTCGTGAATGCGGCTCCGGTCACGGTGGAACCGCTGGATGCTTTCCTCAAAGCCGAGGAAAAAACCATTGAAGTGCTGCTGGCCAGCCAGGAAGCCTGGGCTGCCGCAAATTTGCAAAGTTATCCGCCCCGCCCTGCCAAACTGGCGTTCACCGCGAACCCGGACCGCAGCGATGAAGCCCGCCGCCTCGCTTTTGCCCATGCACTGCGCATTGCACCGAACAGCCGCTTCGCGCTGTTCATCCAGCCGGACCCCAAGACTGCCGTCTCCCCCGCGCCCCGCCTGCCGTCTGAAGCTGTAACGACCCTGCCCATGCTGGGCAATGCCAGCCAGAAGTTTCAGCCCCTGAAGGCCGGTGACACCGTTGCGCCGCTGGCGGTGGTTGCCAGTGCTGCCGACGAGCCTGACTACGGGCTGGACATCAACCTCTTTGAAGACAGCCCGTCCGAATGGGGCAAGATGTACGGCTTCGGGACCTTGCCCTTCGGTAACCCCTTGCTGGTGTATGGCAGCCAGGCCCCATTTCACATGGGCTTCATGCACGAAAGCAAGGTGCTGTACACCGCGGCACCCTTCATCAAACGCACCTTTCCGCAATTGCGGGTGTACCAGTACTCCACCCTCGCCTCATTGGCCTTCCGCACCGGCCACCCGTACTGGGGTTGGCGCTTCACCGGCCTGGCGCTGCACTACTTGCAGGACCTGACACAGCCTTACCATGCCAGCCTGTCGCCCGGTGACTCGACCCTCAAGCTGCTGGCCGTGAATGCCATTTCCATGGTGGGCTTTTCTGGCATGAAAAACAACATGGTGACCCTGCTCTCCAACCGCCACCTGGCGCTGGAAAAGTACCAGGCCGAGGTTCTGTTGAACTCTGCGTTGGCCAAGCAGGACACAGCGATTGATCAGGCGCTGCGCAACCCCGAGAAAGACAGCAGCTACCCCGAGTGGTACGACAACTACTTGCGCAATGTCGTCTCCGCCCAAGCAGCCGGGTATGGCAACCGCATCGCCCAGGCCCTGGTGGCCAGCATGCCGGAGGGCTTTGTGTCCGACCCCTCTTTTGATTTCGGCGCCAACGAAGAAAAAGTCACCATGGTCAAAGAACTGGCCAATGCACAGCCCGAGGCCAAATCCCGCCTGGATGCGCTGGTGGCGGAATTGCTGTCCAACTTCGGGGCCCACAGCCGCAATGCGGTTCGGGGGATACTGAAGGCCAGTAACCGCTAAAACAGACAACACTGTTATATTGCACTGCAACATTTTCCCGAAAGCGAGTTCTCCATGCTGTACCAGCTCTACGAAACCCAACGTTCCCTGATGGAGCCGTTTTCCGATCTGGCACTGGCAGCGGCCAAGCTGTATAGCAACCCGCTGTCCCTGGCCGGACAAAGCCCGTTCGCCCAGCGCCTGTCGGCCAGCTACGACCTGATGCACCGCTTGGGCAAGGACTACGAAAAACCCGAGTTCGGCCTGCGCACCATTGACGTCGATGGCGTGGACATCGCCATCCATGAGCGCGTGGAGATCACCAAGCCCTTCTGTGAGTTGCGCCGTTTCAAACGCTTTACCGATGACACCGCGACCCTGGAAAAAATCAAGGGCCAGCCGGTGGTGCTGATCGTTGCGCCCTTGTCGGGCCACTACGCGACCTTGCTGCGCGACACCGTCAAGACCATGCTCAAGGACCACAAGGTCTACATCACCGACTGGAAAAATGCCCGTTTGGTGCCCCTGTCGGATGGCGAATTCCACCTGGATGACTACGTTAACTACGTGCAGGAATTCATCCGCCACGTGCAAGGCAAGTACGGCAATTGCCACGTCATGAGCGTGTGCCAGCCGACCGTGCCCGTGCTGGCCGCGGTGTCGCTGATGGCCAGCCGTGGTGAGACCACGCCCCTCACCATGACCATGATGGGCGGGCCCATCGACGCCCGCAAATCCCCCACAGCGGTGAACAACCTGGCCATGAACAAGAGCCACAGCTGGTTCGAGAACAATGTGATTTACCGCGTGCCCAGCAGCTTCCCGGGTGCGGGGCGCCGCGTCTACCCCGGCTTTTTGCAGCACACCGGCTTCGTGGCCATGAACCCCGACCACCACGCCAAGAGCCATTACGACTATTTCAAAGACCTGATCAAGGGCGACGACGCATCCGCCGAAGCCCACCGCAAGTTCTACGACGAGTACAACGCTGTGTTGGATATGGACGCCGACTACTACCTGGAAACCATTCGTGTGGTGTTCCAGGACTTTGCGCTGGTCAGCGGCACCTGGGATGTACGAAGCGAAAAGGGCAAGATCGAACGGGTCAAGCCCTCGGACATCACCACCACGGCTCTCTTGTCGGTGGAAGGCGAGTTGGACGACATCTCGGGCTCCGGTCAGACCCGTGCAGTGCACGACATCTGCAGCGGCGTCCCCAAGTCATTGCAAAAGCACTATGAGGCCATGGGTGCCGGTCACTACGGCATCTTTTCCGGTCGCCGTTGGCGCGAGATGGTGTACCCGCAGGTCAAGGCCTTCATCAAGAGCCACGACAAGCCCGCGAGCGCACCCAAAGCCGTAAAGGTCACTGCGGCAGCCCCGGCAGCGGCTTCTGAAGCAAAAGTGACTCCAGCGCCCGCCAAGACTGCGCGAGCAGCTACCAAAAAAGTAGCAAGCAAGCGGGTCAGCACCGCCAAGTGAGTACCGTCCCGGAGGCTGCGCCAGCGTTGGCGCAGCAGCTTCTGGACGCACTGCCGCAAACCCAGTGCACCCGCTGCGGTTACCCCGATTGCGCCGCTTATGCCGGCGCCATGGCACGTGGTGAAGCCCCCATCAACCAATGCCCGCCCGGCGGTGCAGAGGGTATTGCACGTCTGGCTGCCATCACCGGCCAACCCGTCATTCCGCTGAATCCGGAATTCGGGCTGGAGGCGCCACGCACCGTGGTGTTCATCGATGAAGACTGGTGCATTGGCTGCACCCTGTGCATCAAGGCCTGCCCCACCGATGCCATCATTGGCAGCAACAAGCGCATGCACACGGTGATCGAGCCGCACTGCACCGGCTGTGAGCTATGCCTTCCCGTGTGCCCGGTGGATTGCATCATGGTGGAAACCGTTTCCGGCGAACTTACCGGTTGGGCGGCATGGAGCCCCGAAGAAGCCGCCAACGCTCGCCAACGTTATGAGAGCCGGCAGGTGCGGCAAGCGCGCGAAACGGAAGAACATGCCCAGGCGCTGGAGGCCAAAGCACGCATGAAGCTGGCTGACCTGCCCGCCCATTCCCAGCACACCGATCCGGCTATCCTGGACAAAAAACGGGCGGTGATCGAGGCGGCCCTCGCCAGGGCCCGCGCCCGCAAAGCCACACCCGGCACGGGCAGTTGAGTCGGGCAGGTTGATAACCCTGCCGGCTCCGATCAAAGACTGCTCATCAGGCTCTTGTAGACACCGCAGCCCACGTAGACATCGTCAACCTTCAGAACGAAAGACATCTTGGTTTGCACCTGGCCGGTGAGCGGGTTGGCGATCTCGTACTCCACCCAACCCGGATTTGCTTCCGCCTGGTGAATGATGGATTCGATCAAGGCATTTCCATCGATACCAGCGACATCCTGCACCCGGGTGCCGACCTTGGCCTGATTGCCCGCAAATGCGAGGTACTGACCATTGCGGTCCAGCACGAACACGTACATGTCACGGTCAAACAAACCGGAGTGCTGGGCCGTCACTTCGCGGATAAAGCTGTCCCGGCTACCGCTGCTGCGACGCAAGTCCAACGCAAGGTCTACCAAATGACGCGCCTCGTCTGCAGAACCCTGCTGCAGCTTGAACACCGAGACCGCATCGGCCAACACGCTGGCACGGGTCTGCAGCGCGGTCGCTTGGTTCACCGCCTGCTCCACCATGGAGGCGTTTTGCTGGGTAATCTCATCCAACTGGCGGATGGCGGTGGTGATTTCCGCCAGGCTGGCGCTTTGTTCCGCGCTGGACGCGGAAATCAAGGACATGTTGCCCGCGACCCCACGCACTCCGTCAGCAATGGCCGTGATGTTTTTGCCCGCCGTACGGATTTGCTGCACACCCGCCGCGACCTGCGCGGTAGACGTGGTGATGAGCTGGCGGATTTCCTTGGCCGATGCCGCGGAGCGTTGGGCCAGGGAACGTACCTCCGCCGCCACGACCGCAAAGCCACGGCCTGACTCACCCGCCCGAGCGGCCTCTACTGCCGCATTGAGCGCCAGGATGTTGGTTTGGAAAGCAAGGCCATCAATTACGCCGACGATTTCATCCATACGGCGGGTGCTGGCTTCAATGGCCTCGATGGATTCAATTGCCTGGTTCATGCCGGCGGCGCCCTGTTCGGCCGTGGTGCGCACCCCTTGCGCCGCACGATCGGACTCCTGCGCCGCATTGGCGTTGTCTTTCACCGTGGAGGCCAGTTCCTGCACGCTCGCAGAGGTTTCTTCCAGATTGGCGGCTTGTTGCTCGGTGCGGTCTGACAGGCTGCGGTTGCCCAGCACCAAGGCATCCCCGGAATTAGCCACCAACGCCGAGTTGCTGCGCACACTGGCCACCATGACCGAGATGTTGTTCACCATCACGTCCATGGCGTGCGACATGTCGGACAGTTCGTCGTCGCCTCTTATCAGAACCTTGTGTCGCAAATTGCCACTGGCCGTCTGTTCCATGAAACGCAGCACTTGGCGCAAGTCCGACAAAAAGCTGATGTTGAACGACAGCATCAAGTACACCAAGACAAAGGTGGCGATGACGCTGCCGGCAATCAGCAGATAGAAGGTGCGGTTGAGAGATTTTTCCCGCTCCTGCAGCAGCGACACCATGGCCTGATTCACGGCTTTATGGTATTCGCCGATGGCTTCTATCGCTTGGGTGCCCGAGGCGAAGTAGCCTTCAGAATCCCCACCGGGCGCACCCGCCTTGAAGCGCTCTTTGGACAAGCTTACGAACTTGGCCACTGCAGCTTGTGCGGCCTCCCCGCTGGCATTTTTGAAACCGGCGGAAGCAAGAATCTGCTGGGAATACGCTACATCTTTGGCCCATGCGTTCAAGGCCCCTGCCAGCAGGTTCACCCGTCCGATGGCATCGTCGGTCAGCTCAGGCTTGCTCAAAAAGCCGGCACCGGTTCCGCGCAAGCGACCGATCTGCTCCCGCAAGGGGATCAGCCGGGAGACTGACATGTCCATCAGCAAATAGGTCTGGGGGTCCGGGTCGAACAGCAGGCCCGACTTGTCAGCCACGCCGTACACAAAGCGGGTCAGGTCCTCCACCAGCGCGGTGTGGAAGCCGAAGGCTTGCGGGGCATCTTTGCCGTCCAGCTCCTTGACCAAGGTTTCCAAGCGGCCGCGCAGCTCCTTCCATTCGGGCGGCGCCTCCATACCCTGCTTGTCGTCCAGGAGGCGCTTGAGGCCATTGACCTCCTCTGCCAGCTTGCTGCGGGTCTGGTCGCGGGCGCCGGTAGCAGCCGCATTGCCCAACAACACCATATTGGTTTGCCCCCGGTGGGCCTGGACATTGCGGATCACGTCCGTGGTTTGTTCCACCACCTCCACGCCCACCACCTCGGCGCGAGTGATCTGCACATCGTTCAGGGTGCGCGAAATCAATTGCCAGACGATGAACAACAGGGGAACCAAGGCCACCAGAAACACAATGGCCAGCTTGGAACCGAAGCGCATCTTGCGCATGACCCACATGCCGGGGTACAGAAACTTCACAAAGCTCATAACGGGCGTTCCTTGGAAATTCTTCAACTGCTTTGACTTTATCGCTTTTCCACCAATAAATGACAGAAAAATGGGGGGCATTGCCCCCCGTGTTTCCCCTCAAGCATCAGTGCCAAAACGGCGCCTCAGCCCAAAGCGGCGATCACATCAGACGGGGCCTGCACCAATTCGATCAACACGCCCTCCCCTGCAATCGGGAATTCGTCATTGCTTTTGGGGTGCAAAAAGGTGATGTCGTAGCCGGCTGCCCCTTTGCGGATGCCGCCGGGTGCAAATCGCACGCCTTTGGCAGTGAGCCACTCCACCGCCACCGGCAGGTTGTCGATCCACAGGCCCACATGGTTCAAGGGCGTGGTGTGCACCGCAGGTTTCTTGTCAGGGTCCATGGGCTGCATGAGGTCAACTTCCACCTTGTACGGGCCGGAGCCCATGGCGCAGATGTCCTCGTCCACGTTTTCCTTCTCGCTTTGGAAGGTACCCGTGACTTCCAGCCCCAGCATGTCCACCCACAGAGTTTGCAGACGTTTCTTGTCAGGGCCGCCAATGGCGATCTGCTGGATGCCCAAGACCTTGAAGGGGCGTTTGACTTCGGCAGCGGTCATACGAACTCCACAATCGCCTGATCGACCGACAGGCTCTCGCCTTTAGCGGCCAGCACCTTGCCCACCACACCATCGGCGGCGGCAAACAGCACGTTTTCCATCTTCATGGCTTCGATCACGGCCACACGCTCACCGGCCTGCACCTTTTGGCCGGGCACCACTGCCACATCGACCAGCAAGCCGGGCATGGGCGAGAGCACGTAGCGGCTCATGTCGGGCGGAGCCTTGTGCGGCATCAGCTTGTGCAGCTCGGCCATGCGGGGGGACATGACCAGCGCATCGATACGGGTGCCGTTGTGCTGCACGCGCAGGGCCAGCGGGTTTTTGGGCGTACCGCGCTCCACCTGGGCGGTGAAGGCTTTGCCGTTCACCGTGCCGGTGATGGCAATGTCGTTCAAGCGCGATTTGCTACGAATAACATAGCTGCTCGCGCCCACCCGTACTTGGGCAGAGCCGGTTTCACCTTCAAACTCGTCCACATGCACAGCGGTGTAGCTGTTGTTGCCGGCGGCATCCAGCGTGACCACCACATAGTCTTTGCCTGCGTCGACCGCATAGCCCGGCAACTGACCGGACATGCCCGCTGCGCGCTCGCGCGACTTGCGGCGCACAAAGGCGGCCAGCGCGGTGAGGAAAGCTGCGTCGTCATGCGGCACGTCTTCGGCAAAGAAGCCTTTGCCGTAGTTCTCGGCGATAAAGCCGGTATTGAAATCACCGCTCACGAATTTGGGGTGGGCCAACAACGCGGCCTGGAACGGAATGTTGCTCGACACACCGCGGATCACAAAGCCGTTAAGAGCCTCACGCATCTTGGCAATCGCGTCATTGCGGTCCTTGCCATGCACGATGAGCTTGGCAATCATCGAGTCGTAGAACATGGGGATCTCGCCGCCGTCCTGAACTCCAGTGTCCACGCGCACGCCTTGCAAGTGCTCGGTGTCGCCCTGCCACATGGTCTGCTCAGGCGGCGCAAAGCGCACTAGGCGGCCAGTGGACGGCAGGAAGTTGCGGAACGGGTCTTCGGCGTTGATGCGGCACTCAATGGCCCAGCCGTCGCGCTTCACGTCGGCTTGCGTCAGCGGCAGCTTTTCGCCGGCGGCCACGCGGATCATCAGCTCCACCAAATCCAGGCCGGTGATGCATTCGGTCACCGGGTGCTCCACCTGCAGGCGAGTGTTCATCTCCAGGAAGTAAAAGTCCTGGTCCTTGCCGACCACAAACTCCACGGTTCCGGCGCTCTGGTACTTCACGGCCTTGGCCAGTTGCACCGCTTGCTCGCCCATGGCTTTGCGGGTGGCGTCGCTGATGAAGGGGCTAGGCGCCTCTTCAATCACCTTCTGGTGGCGACGCTGGATGGAACACTCCCGCTCGTTCAAATAAATTACGTTGCCATGGCTGTCGCCCAGCACCTGGATCTCGATGTGGCGCGGCTCCTGCACAAACTTCTCGATGAAGATGCGGTCGTCGCCAAAACTGTTGCGAGCTTCGTTCTGGCAGCTGGCAAAGCCTTCAAAAGCCTCTTTGTCATTGAAGGCCACGCGCAGGCCCTTGCCACCGCCGCCGGCCGAGGCCTTGATCATCACGGGGTAGCCGATGCCTTTGGCGATTTCCACCGCCTGCTCAGGGCCACTAATCGCGTCGTTGTAGCCCGGAATGGTGTTGACCTTGGCCTCGTTGGCCAGCTTCTTGGAGGCAATCTTGTCGCCCATGGCGGCAATGGAATGCGCCTTGGGTCCGATGAAGGCAATGCCTTCGTCTTCGCAGCGCTTGGCAAACGCTTCGTTCTCGCTCAAGAAGCCGTAGCCGGGGTGCACGGCTTGCGCGCCGGTTTGTTTGCAAGCGGCAATGATTTTTTCGGCCTGCAGATAGCTCTCGCGGCTAGGTGCGGGGCCGATATTGATGGCCTCATCCGCCAGCGCCACGTGGCGGGCTTCCTTGTCGGCATCGGAGTAGACGGCAACCGTCTTGATGCCCATTTTCTTGGCGGTGGCAATCACGCGGCAGGCAATTTCGCCACGGTTGGCAATCAGGATTTTGGTGAACATGGTGCTTGTCCTTTTCTTGTTCTTCGGCGATCAGAGTGGAATGTTCCCGTGCTTGCGCCACGGGTTTTCCAGCTTCTTGTCCTTGAGCATGACCAGCGAACGGCAGATACGTTTGCGGGTTTCGTGCGGCAGGATCACGTCGTCGATAAAGCCGCGCGCGCCGGCCACAAAGGGGTTGGCAAAGCGGGCTTTGTACTCAGCTTCCTTGGCCGCCAGCTTGGCAGGGTCACCCTTGTCTTCGCGGAAGATGATTTCCACCGCGCCCTTGGCACCCATCACCGCAATTTCTGCGTTGGGCCAAGCCAGGTTCACGTCGCCACGCAGGTGCTTGGATGCCATCACGTCATACGCGCCGCCATAGGCCTTGCGGGTGATGACGGTGATCTTGGGCACGGTGCATTCGGCATACGCGTAGAGCAACTTGGCGCCGTGCTTGATGATGCCGCCGTACTCTTGGCTGGTACCAGGCATGAAGCCGGGCACGTCCACAAACGTGACCACGGGGATATTGAACGCATCGCAAAAGCGCACAAAGCGCGCGGCTTTGATAGAGCTCTTGATGTCCAGGCAACCTGCCAATACGAGCGGCTGGTTGGCCACGATGCCGATGGTCTGGCCGTCCATGCGCGCGAAGCCGATGATGATGTTCTTGGCGTACTCGGGCTGAATCTCGAAGAAGTCACCATCGTCCACGGTTTTGACGATCAGCTCCTTCATGTCGTAGGGCTTGTTGGGGTTGTCGGGCACCAGCGTGTCCAGGCTCAGGTCCTTGCGGTCGATAGGGTCGCCGCTCTTGCGCACCGGCGCCTTCTCGCGGTTGCTCAGGGGCAGGTAGTTGTAGAGACGGCGCAGCATCAGCAGCGCCTCCACATCGTTCTCAAACGCCAGGTCGGCCACGCCGCTCTTGGTGGTGTGGGTGAGTGCGCCACCCAGCTCTTCGGCGGTCACTTCTTCGTGCGTGACGGTCTTCACCACTTCAGGGCCGGTCACGAACATGTAGGAGCTGTCCTTCACCATGAAGATGAAGTCAGTCATGGCGGGGCTGTACACAGCACCACCGGCGCTAGGCCCCATGATCATGCTGATCTGCGGAATCACACCGCTGGCCATCACATTGCGCTGGAACACATCGGCATAACCGCCCAAAGACGCGACGCCTTCCTGGATTCGGGCACCGCCCGAGTCGTTGAGGCCAATCACCGGGGCGCCCACTTTCATGGCCTGGTCCATCACTTTGCAGATCTTCTCGGCATGCGCCTCAGACAACGCACCGCCAAACACGGTGAAGTCCTGGCTGAACACAAACACCAGGCGGCCGTTGATCATGCCGTAGCCGGTGACCACGCCGTCGCCGGGGATCTTTTGCTCGTCCATGCCGAAGTCCACACAGCGGTGCTCGACAAACATGTCCCACTCTTCAAACGTGCCTTCGTCCAGCAGCACTTCGAGGCGCTCGCGCGCGGTGAGCTTGCCTTTTTTGTGCTGCGCGTCGATGCGTTTTTGCCCACCGCCCATGCGGGCCAGCTCGCGCTTGGCTTCCAGTTGTACGAGGATGTCTTGCATGCTTGTCTTCCTTCAGGTCAGAAAATGGATTGTTATTTGCTATCTATTTAGGAGCTGCTTGCGCAGTGAATTCGAGCGCCGAGAGCAGATTGCGTGCTGCAGTGCTGGCGGCCAACTGGCCTGCCTGCACCGCTGCGGTGAGCTGAGGCAGCTGCTCGCGCACCGCCGGGTTTTGCTTGAAGGCCTGCTTCAGGCCTGCGTCAATCCGCTCCCACATCCACGCCAGCGACTGGTTCTGGCGGCGCTGGCTGAACAAGCCATTGGCGGTTTGCAGGGTCTGGAATTCACACACAGCTTTCCAGAAGGTGTCGACCCCCTGCCCCAGCAACGCACTCAGTGAAATTACTTTGGGGGCCCAGTGTTTGTCGCTGTGCGGGTCATTCGGGTTGCCATGCATGCCCAGCAAACGCAGGCTGGAGGTGATCTGCGCTTGTGCGCGGGTGGCGGCATCGGCGTCGATGTCGGCCTTGTTGATGACCACCAGATCGGCCAGCTCCATCACCCCTTTTTTGATGGCCTGCAGGTCGTCGCCCGCATTGGGCAGTTGCATCAGCACGAACATGTCGGTCATGCCCTGCACCGCTGTCTCGCTCTGGCCCACGCCCACGGTCTCGACGATCACGATGTCGTATCCCGCCGCTTCGCAGACCAGCATGGCCTCGCGCGTTTTCTCAGCCACACCACCCAGCGTACCGCTGGACGGGCTTGGGCGGATGAAGGCTTTCTCGTGCATGGACAAGTGCTCCATGCGCGTCTTGTCCCCCAGGATGGAGCCGCCGGACACCGAGCTGGAAGGGTCAATCGTCAGCACCGCGACCCGGTGGCCCAGCCCAATCAGGTACAGGCCCAGCGCTTCAATGAAGGTGCTTTTGCCCACGCCCGGCACGCCGCTGATGCCCAAGCGGAACGACTTACCGGTGTGCGGCAGCAGCGCGGTGAGCAGCGCATCGCCCTGCGCCCGGTGGTCCACGCGGGTGGACTCCAGCAGCGTGATGGCTTTGGCGATGGCGCGGCGCTGGAGGAGGGACTCGCCCCCCAGCAGACCGGCCTGCACGGCTTCAGGTGTCACCCGAGGGCCTTTTCGATCTGGCTCAGCACATCGCGTGCGCTCACCGGAATCGGCGTGCCAGGGCCGTAGATGCCCTTGACGCCTGCGGCGTACAAAAAGTCGTAGTCTTGCCGCGGGATCACACCGCCTACGAAAACGATGATGTCGTCCGCGCCCTGCTTTTTGAGTTCGGCGATGATGGCGGGCACCAGTGTCTTGTGACCTGCGGCCAGCGTCGATACGCCTACCGCGTGCACGTCGTTCTCAATCGCCTGGCGGGCGCATTCTTCCGGGGTCTGGAACAGCGGGCCCATGTCCACGTCAAAGCCCAAGTCGGCAAATGCGGTGGCGACCACCTTGGCGCCGCGGTCGTGGCCGTCCTGGCCCAGCTTGCTGATCATCACGCGGGGGCGGCGGCCCTGCTTGTCGGCAAAGCCGGCAATATCGGCCTTCAGGGCGTTCCAGTACTCCATGGTGTCTCCTTGGGCGCTGTCGTAAGCGGCTGCGTACACGCCGCTGACCTTGTTGGTGTCGGCGCGGTGGCGACCGAATGCTTTCTCCAGCGCATCGCTCACCTCACCCACCGTGGCGCGCAGGCGGATGGCTTTGATGGACAAGTCCAGCAGGTTTCCGGTACCGGACTCTGCTGCAGAAGTGATAGCAGCCAGCGCAGATTCCACGTGCGCGGAGTCGCGTTTTGCCTTGATATCTTGGAGGCGGGCGATCTGGCTTTCGCGCACGGCCACGTTGTCGATGTCGCGGGCTTCGATCACGTCTTCGTTCTTGAGCTTGTACTTGTTGACGCCCACGATCACGTCCTGGCCGCTGTCGATGCGCGCTTGCTTCTCGGCAGCGGCAGCTTCAATCTTCAGCTTGGCCCAGCCGCTGTCCACGGCCTTGGTCATGCCGCCCATGGCTTCCACTTCTTCAATGATCTTCCAGGCGGCGTCGGCCATGTCCTGGGTCAGCTTCTCCATCATGTAGCTGCCGGCCCAGGGGTCGATCACATTGGTGATGTGCGTCTCTTCCTGGATGATGAGCTGCGTGTTGCGGGCGATGCGCGCGCTGAACTCGGTGGGCAGCGCGATGGCTTCGTCAAAGCTGTTGGTGTGCAGGCTTTGCGTGCCGCCAAACACGGCGGCCATCGCCTCGATGGTGGTGCGCACCACGTTGTTGTACGGGTCCTGCTCGGTCAAGCTCCAGCCGCTGGTCTGGCAGTGGGTGCGAAGCATCAGGCTCTTCGGGTTCTTGGCGTCAAAGCCCTTCATGATGCGGCACCACAGCAAGCGCGCCGCGCGCATCTTGGCCACTTCCAGATAGAAGTTCATGCCAATCGCCCAGAAGAAGCTCAGGCGCCCGGCAAAGTCGTCTACGTCCAGACCGGAAGCGATAGCGGTCTTCACATATTCCTTGCCGTCGGCCAGCGTGAAGGCTAGCTCCAGCGCCTGATTAGCGCCCGCCTCCTGCATGTGGTAACCCGAGATGCTGATCGAGTTGAACTTCGGCATGTTCTTGGCGGTGTAGCCAATGATGTCGCCGATGATGCGCATGCTGGGCGCGGGCGGGTAGATGTAGGTGTTGCGCACCATGAACTCTTTCAGAATGTCGTTCTGAATCGTTCCGGACAACTTGTCCTGGCTCACGCCTTGTTCTTCTGCAGCCACCACATAGCCCGCCAACACCGGCAGCACGGCGCCGTTCATGGTCATGGAGACCGACACCTTGTCCAGCGGAATCTGGTCGAACAGGATTTTCATGTCTTCCACCGAATCAATCGCCACGCCGGCCTTGCCCACGTCGCCCGTCACGCGCGGGTGGTCCGAGTCGTAGCCACGGTGGGTGGCCAGATCGAACGCCACGCTTACGCCCTGCCCGCCTGCGGCCAGCGCCTTGCGGTAGAACGCGTTGGATTCTTCGGCCGTCGAAAAACCTGCGTACTGGCGGATCGTCCAGGGGCGCACCGCGTACATCGTTGCCTGCGGACCGCGCAAGTAGGGCTCAAAGCCGGGCAACGTGTCGGCATGCTTCAGGCCCGCCGTGTCTGCTGCGGTGTAAAGGGGCTTGACCGCGATGCCGTCGGGCGTGATCCAGTTCAGCGCGTCCACATTGCCACCGGGGGCGGATTTGGCTGCAGCCTTGGCCCAGGCTTCCAGTGTGGCGGATTGAAATTCAGGCGTCTTGTCGGTCATGGCGGGGTCGCAATCTATGGGTTACCGCTGGCAGGATCAGCGCGGCAAGTTTACATTATTCATAATTATTGATTCAGAATATTGGTTGCAGCTTACAATCCACCCACTTTTTGAGCCCCACCGCATGTCCGCCTTGATGTCTGATGCCCGCCCCGCTGTATCGCTGGCCCCCCGCCCTCTGTATGAGGAAGTGGCCGAGCTGCTGCGCCAGCGCATCTTCAAGCGCGAGTTGGAGCCCGGCAGCTGGATTGACGAACTGAAAATTGCCGAAGAGTTCGGCATCAGCCGCACCCCCCTGCGCGAGGCCCTGAAAGTGCTGGCCGCCGAAGGTCTGGTGACCATGAAGGTGCGCCGTGGCGCCTATGTAACCGAGGTGTCGCAACAAGACCTGGCCGATGTGTACCACCTGCTCAGCTTGCTGGAGAGTGACGCGGCCGGCGTGGTGGCCACCAAGGCCACCGACGCGGAAATCAAGGAACTGCAGGCATTGCACAAAGCACTGGAGGCAGCGGCCAAACCCGGCAAAGACAAGGCTGCCACCACCGACCAATTTTTCGCAGTGAATGAGAAGTTCCACATGCGCCTGCTGGAGATTGCCAACAACCGCTGGCGAGACCAGATGGTGGCCGACCTGCGCAAGGTCATGAAGCTCAACCGCCACAACTCCCTGCTCAAAACCGGGCGCATTGAAGAATCCCTGGCCGAGCATCGCGCCATCATGGACGCCCTGGCCGCCCGTGACCCTGCGCTCACCGCGCAGCGCATGGCCGAACACTTTGCCAACGGCCTGACCGCAGCCGAATGATCAGCGACCCGACGGGGCCTGCAGCATGGCGGTGACCTGCTCAATCACATGCTGCGCCGTGGGAGACGGCGTGCGGCCCTTGAGCATCACCAGCCCCAAATCGCTGTAGGCCGGCGGGAAGCCCGGTGTCTCGAGTTGCACCAAACGCCCTTCGTTCATTTCAGCAGCCACGGCCGTCACGGGTGCAATCAGCACGCTGTCGGTGGCGAGTGCCACGTGTTTGAGGGTGCGTACATCGTCACACTCCAGAGCAATCGGCAAGGAGTCTGCACTGCTCTGCCCCATCAGCTGAACCAGCAGTGTCTGCATGGCCACAGGCACCCGCACAGTCGCAATGCCGTGCAACACCATGGCCTCCAGCAGGCCCTTGGGCTTGAGGGGGCCTGCTTCCAGCAAAGGGTGCCCCGCGCGCACAAACAGGCCTGCCGGCAGTTGCACCAGTTGCGTCACCTCCAGATCCGGCGTGCGGGGAATGTCGCGTGTGTCTGCCAGAAAAAACTCCAGCTCCTCAGCCCGCAAGCGGCTTAGCAGCAGCTCCCAGTTGCCCACACTCGCGCGGATTTGGACGCCGGGGTGGGACTGCCGCACCTGCACCAACAGCGGTGCCAGCACCGTGGCGGCGGGGAACGGCCCTACACCAAACGCCGTGTTGCCCAAGGTGCGGTCCCGGTACAAATTGACATCCCGCAGCAGGCAGCGGCTCTCAAACACCAGCCGGCGCGCCCGCTCCAATACGAACTCGCCTGCCGGTGTGGGCTTCACTTCCAGCGCGCCACGGTCAAACAGGCGCAGATTCAGTGCGGCCTCCGCGGCCTGAATACTGCGGCTCAAAGCCGGCTGGCTCAGATGCAGATGCTCTGCGGCCCGGGCGAAATTGCGCTTGTCGGCCAAGGCGACGATGTGCGTCAGGTGTTTGATATCCATAGCGATCCATCCAATGCATTGAACTCATTGAAATTAGCATTCGAATGCATTGGACGCAATCAAGCAGAACCCGAACAATGGCGCCCGGGCACACACACAAAAACCAGGAGACAAGGCCTATGAACCCCTTACAAAACATTTTGTTGCTCGGCATCCTTTTGACATTCGCGCTGCTGGAGTGGCGCTCCGGGCGCTACAAGGATTTCGGCGCGACCCGCGACGACACCAAGCTCGAAGCCGCCATGCTGCTGGCGCTACTGGCTTTATTGCAACCGGGCATCTTTTTCATCACGGGCAAGTTGGGCGCGTGGCTCATGCCTGAGCAGCGCAACGCGTGGGCGCATTTGCCGGCGTGGGCGATGTTCGGCATTCTGCTGGTGGCTGACGATTTGACGCAGTACTGGTGGCACCGGCTTTCGCATACGCCACTGCTCTGGCCGCTGCACCGCGCGCACCATACGGCGCACTACATGAGCATCCGCATCACCTACCGCAACAACTTTTTTTACTACGCGATGATGCCGGGCATCTGGATGTCGGGCATCCTGATCTACTTAGGTTTTGCCAATGTGTATCTGGTGTACGTGGTTCTCAAGCTCACCGTCATCATGGGGGCACACAGCGCGGTGCGCTGGGATGAGCCGTTTTACAAACACCGCTGGTTGCACCCCGTGGCCTGGGTGCTGGAGCGCACCATCTCCACCCCGGCCACGCACTGGGCGCACCATGCGCTGACCAATGAAGACGGCATTGGCCACTACAAAGGCAACTTCGGCAATCTGCTGTTTGTGTGGGACCTGATCTTCGGCTCGGCCAAGATTACCCGCCAATACCCTGCCCGCGTCGGCCTGCAGGACGACCTGATTTACGGCAAAGAGCGCTGGTTCACCGAGATGTTTTACCCCGTCATCCAATCAAAACGCGAACATTCGGCACTGGCGCCCGGCGGACGGGCAAACGCCGTGGAAGAGACGGACCCTGCGCGGGTGCTGGCAAAGGGCTGAGCGCCGGGCGCAGCGTTAGCGCGAAGCCACCGGCGTCTTGCAGGCGGCACCGTTGGACGCGGCGGCTTGGTTGTTCTGGCACACGCGGTTGAGTTCTTTGCTCGCCCAGCGGCTACCCAGGTGCGCAGCGCGCACCAGCAATTGCACGGCGTACCAAGGCACGGTCTCGGGCGGGTTTTTCATTTGCGCCGTCGGGGCCTTGGTGGCGGCTTGCGTCCCTGCGGTAGCCGGCCCTTGAGCGGCCTTGCCTTCCAGCAGCTTCACGTAGTCGGTCACCATCTGGTCGGCGTCGGTCTTCTGCAGTTTGTCCAAGGGTTTGGAGAGCCAGGCTTTGGCACCCGCATCCGGCACGTCAGACAGTGTTTTGCCAGTGCCATGCATCTTGGAGGCCACATCGTCCGGCACCGCCTTGCCCAAGCCGGATGCGTGTGCAATGTCTTCTCCTGTATGGGCGACGGCCTTGGCGCCGGCTGCCTCGGCGCCCGTGACAGCGGCGCCCGTTGCAGCGCCTTTGGAGGCAGCTTGTGCAGCCGCCTTTTCGACCACCGCGCCTTCTTTGGTCATCAACTTGACCAGGGCTGAAATCAGCGATGCATGTGCCGGGGCATGTGCGCCCAAGCCCAATGCCAAGCACAGCGCCACACCTTGCAGAGTTTTCCGGTACATGCCTTGCTCCTTGAAACACGCATGCCCGCAACGTTTTTGGGGATGACGTTTATGCGATTTTAAAACATATAAACCGAATTAACTATTTATTTAAAACAAACAATATTTCTAAGCCCGCTTGCGCACAAACAAACTCTGTGTTGCCCGCCCGATCAAACCCTGCTCGTCATACAGCGACGACTCGGCCAGCCCCCCGCCGTGGCTGGACAAATGGGTGCGGGCATCCAGGCACACCCACTCGCCGACCGGCTTGCGCAGCAGGTTGATGGTGAGGTCGGAGTTCACAAACACGTGGGTGGACAAATCCAGAATCGCGCTGATGCCGTTGCCCGAGTCGGCCGCCACCGCCACGCGTTGGTACGGGCTGGGCAGCTGCCCTTGCAACAGAGGATGGCTCATGCGGAACCAAACCGCACTGGGGCCGGCAAACATGCGCCCTTGGGCGATGCGCGTCTCCACCAGATCGGGGTAGCCCAACTCATGGTGTGCAAAGGGAAAGCGCTGCACGGGTGAGGCATCCGGGGTCTTGGGCGCCTGGGGCAAAGGGTGCCCGGGCAGGCCATCGGGCAAGCCCACGTCATCTTCACGCTGGAACAGTGCGGTGGCGCGAATCAGCTCTTTGCCATCGGCCAACGCCACTGCCGAGAAATGGCCTGCATTGCGGCCCACGTAGTCTTCCTGCACGCGCACTTCAATGTCTGCAATCGGCACCGGGCGAAGCAAGTTGGCCGTGAGTCGGGCCAGGTGTTGCAAACCATGGGCTTGTGCTGCAGCCTCCAGCGCATGGCTGACCAGCGCGATGGGCGGGCCGGCGTGTTGCTGCTGCGGGTGCCAGGGGCCACGGGTGAGTTCAGAGGCGCGAAAAAAGTTGCCGCCCAACGCGGTGTAGGCGGCGGTCGCACTGGCAGGGGCGGTGTGGTGCTGTGTGTCTGGCATGCAATATTGCTCCTCTTTTGATAGCTGCTCGCGCATATTCTGCGCGCCATATACCTGTTTGGCTTACAGGCTGATAACTCAGGTCTATATGGTGCCGCAACGTAGTGAAGGCGCCTGTCACGCGGGTGTCGATGTGTGCCCCGCATGCCGGCTAGGCGCGCTTGCGCACAGATGGCGGCGAGCAAGGCGCCCACAGTGGGGCTGTCTCCCGGAGTGATCCGGTTCTTTTCTTCTCTCAAAGGCTGCTCACCATGCAATCCCCCTTCCCTACCGGTTCCCCTCGCATCCAGCGCACCCGCGGTGCTACTTTGGCGGGCTTGGCTCTGTGCCTCGCCGCCCCGTTTGCCATGGCCCCTGCCGCTGCCCAGATGGCGCCCACCCCCGGCTACGCCTACAGCCCGGGCTATGTGGACCTGAGCGTCGGCTCTTCCGACTTCTCCAAGCCCAGCAACGGCTTTGGCATTTTCAGCAGCGACCAGCGCGCCACCGCTTACAGCATCAGCATGGGTAACTACATGTTCAGCCCCAACTGGGGACTGGAAGCGGGCTACACCGACTTCGGCTCGGTCAACCGCGCCGGCGGCCGCACCACGGCGGACGGCATCAACCTGAGCCTGATCGGCCGCATGCCACTCAACCCTGCGTGGAATCTGCTGGGCAAAGTAGGCACCACTTATGGCCGCACCGACGTCTCCAGCGCGCCCACCTCCGGAGTGCAGTCCGGCAGTGAGCGCGATTTTGGCTGGAGCTACGGCGTGGGCGTGGAGCTGCAGTTGGCAGCCCAATGGTCCGGCGTGCTGATGTACGAGGAACACACCATGAAGTTCCCCGGCAGCAGCACCGACCGCATCAGCGCCACCAAGCTCGGCCTGCGCTACCACTACTGACACCGCAGTCCGTACATCCCCCTCACCCCTTCTTGAAAGACACACAATGAAAACTGATCTCCAACTCCAACAAGACGTCCTGGCCGAACTCCACTGGGAGCCATCGGTTCACGCCGAAAATATCGGTGTGGAGGCCAAAGACGGCGTCGTCACCCTGGCCGGCCATGTGATGACCTACCAGGAGAAATACCACGCCGAAAAAGCCGCCCGCCGCGTGATGGGCGTGCGCGCTCTGGCGGTAGAAATTGATGTGAAGCTGGCCTCCAGCGGCATCCGCAACGACAGCGACATTGCCAACTCCGCCAAGAATGCGCTGCAATGGATGTCCACCCCGCTGGGCAACAAGGTAAACGTCACCGTCGAAAAAGGCTGGATCACATTGACCGGCCAAACCGAATGGCAGTTCCAAAAACTGGCCGCCGCTGTGGCGGTGCGCTACCTGATGGGCGTGAATGGTGTTTCCAACCAGATCATCTTGCAGCCCGGCACCAAGCTCAGCGCGGCCAAGGCCGACATTGAAGCCGCCCTGGTACGCCGCGCCCACACGGACGCCGGCAAGATCAACATCGACATTGACGGCAGCACCCTCACCCTGACCGGCAATGTAAGCAACTGGACCGAGCGGGACACCGCCAAAGAAGCCGCCTGGAGCACGCCCGGCGTGACCAGCGTGGTCGACAAAATGACCATGACGTTTTGAGGCCCGCCATGCAAGCGCATACCAACGCCTCGGTGTCCATCTGCAATTCCCACCAGGAGGCAGAAGCCGCTATCCAGACCCTCAAGAAGTTCGGCTTTGACGTAAGGAAACTTTCGCTCATCGGCAAGGGTTACCACAGCGAAGAACACCCGGTGGGCTTTTACAGCACCGGCGACAAGATCCGCGCATGGGGCAGCACCGGCGCTTTTTGGGGCAGCATGTGGGGCATCCTGATGGCGCCCGCCGTCTTTTTGTTGCCCCCCCTGGGCATGGTGGCCATGGCCGGGCCCGTGGTGTCTGTCGTCATCAGCGCGCTCGAGGGGGCGGTGCTGGTGGGAGGCCTGTCGGCCGTGGGTGCAGCCCTGAGCGAGCTGGGCGTGCCCAAGGACCAGGTCATCATGTACGAGACGGCCCTCAAGGCCGACAAATACGTGCTGATGGTGCACGGCAGCGACGACGAGGTGGCGCGGGCCAAGTCCATCCTGGCAGGCACCCAACCCATGGAAGTAGCCGAGACGCTACTGAATTAGTAGCGCCCCGCGCATATCAGACGGGCGCCAGAGCCCGATTTGACTCGGAATCGTGGGCCAGGGCCATCACCTCGCGAGCACTCAGGTGCTTGAGGCGGTGATCGGTCCAGACCTGCCGCCAGCGCCGGGCACCGGGCAAGCCGTGGCGCAAACCCAGCATGTGGCGCGCAATGCTGTACCAATGGGTGCCGTGTTGCGCGGCCTCACGCTCCATGTAGTCCACCATCTGCGCTTCCACCATTTCGCGGGTGATTTCCCGCTCGGGGGCGCCGTAAAACGCGCTGTCCCACTCGGCCAACCACCAGGGGTTGTGGTAGGCCTCGCGCCCCAGCATCACACCGTCTACGTGCTCCAAGTGGCCCGCCACTTCGGCTGTTTTGGTAATGCCACCGTTGATGGCAATGGTGAGGTGCGGAAAGTCTTTTTTGAGCTGGTACACCAGCTCGTAGCGCAGGGGCGGGATTTCGCGGTTCTCTTTGGGGCTCAGGCCCTTGAGCCACGCGTTGCGCGCGTGGGCAATGAACACGGTGCAACCTGCATCGGCCACGGTACCCACAAAGTCGCGCACAAAACCGTAGCTTTCTTCCTTGTCGATCCCGATGCGGTGCTTCACGGTGACTGGCACATCCACCGCATCCACCATGGCCTTCACGCAGTCCGCTACCAGCGGTGCTTCATTCATCAGACAGGCGCCAAATGCGCCGCGCTGCACCCGCTCGGACGGGCAGCCGCAGTTGATGTTGATCTCGTCATAACCCCACTCCTGGCCCAGCTTGGCAGCACGCGCCAAATCGGCAGGCTCGCTCCCGCCCAGCTGCAAGGCCACGGGGTGTTCTTCAGCGTTAAAGCGCAAATGGCGCGGCACATCGCCATGGATGAGTGCACCGGTGGTCACCATCTCGGTGTAAAGCAGCGCATGGCGGCTCAATAGGCGGTGGAAATAGCGACAGTGGCGATCAGTCCAATCCATCATCGGAGCAACACTAAGCCTATGCATCAAAAATCCATTATTTATATGGCTTTGTTGCTCTAATACTGATAGCAAATTAGTCATCTATGTGCAAATAGTGCACATGACGTGCACACGAGGTAACGAAAAAGTGAATAATCTGTGCATCTCTTGAAACACACGGATTGCACACGATGGCAGCATTTTCGCAGCTACCTAGCGGCAAGTGGCGAGCACAGGTAAGAAGAGCAGGCTTGTATCGGAACGCTACGTTCAACACCAAACGGGAAGCAAAGGATTGGGCTGCAGGTGTTGAGTCGCAGGCCAAACACATCTCAGCCAGCGGATTAATCCCCATTCCCCAAGGTTCTACCGTGTCCGATCTCATCGACAGGTATACCGAATCAATCAAGATCCCTTACGGCAAGACCAAGGCCGCAACACTAAACATGCTCAAGCGCGAGATTGGTACAGCAAAGCTTGTCAATTTAAATTCGGTGCTACTTAGGGACTTTATCGATCGCCGAGAAAAAGATGGGGCCGGTGGTGTGACCATAGCAGGCGACCT
Organism: Curvibacter sp. AEP1-3; assembly: GCF_002163715.1. GTDB lineage: Bacteria > Pseudomonadota > Gammaproteobacteria > Burkholderiales > Burkholderiaceae_C > Allorhodoferax. The sequence goes on along the minus strand of NZ_CP015698.1, from coordinate 92,174 downwards.
CAGCCACCTCAGCCAGGTCCTCAAATGGGCTCGCCACGCTCGCCAACTAGATATCTCTGAGCGACTCGCACTCGAAGCACGTGCCAGCCTTGTCCACAGAGGACTGAAAACTCGTAGTAACGAAAGAGATCGGGAGCCGAGCGATGAAGAGCTGTCCCGTTTGTATAGCTACTGGGATAGCAACCCTAGACAAAAAATTCCGATGCCCACGCTATGTAAGTTTGCAATAGCGACTGGCATGCGTCAGGGTGAAATTTGTCGCCTAGAAATCGAAGATATTAATTTTGAAGAGAAGACGATTGTTATCAGAGACCGCAAGGATCCCAGGATTAAACAGGGGAATCATCAAACGGTCCCCCTACTCCCAGCAGCTTGGGCGATTTTGGAACCGTTAATCGAAGAAAAAGTATCAGGCTACCTGTTCCCTTATGACGAAAGTAGCGTTTCGACTGCATTCACTAGAGCATGCAAAAAAGTTGCCCCGCCTATCTTTGATTTGCATTTTCATGACCTCAGACATAGAGCCACCGCCTCTTTCTTTCGCATGGGGCTGGACATACCACGCGTTGCACTTATGACCGGACATAAGACGTGGACAATGTTGCGCAGGTACACATCGATCAAAGCCGCCGACGTCCACGAGACTGTCAGCAAGTTATCGGCTAACCGGGGCTCGGACATCATCCCGCCACCCGGTGTTCGTGAGCTCAACAGCAGAAGCAATTCAAAACCGAAACCCTGATCGATAGCAGTCTCCCTATTTATCAAGTTTGGAACTTCCTCCACCGGCGGCCTATTCATGACAAACGAACCACCCAAAGCGAGGCATCAACTCGACATCGCCGAGGGAGATTTCATAGAAGAATTCGGATCCGACTACCAGGCACAAAGAGCATTAGATGGTGATCGCCACGCCTCCATAAGAATGTGGGCACGGATTGCCAACTCTGAAAAGCGGCTCGATCTCAGTACTCTGGCGTGGATTCAAAAAGTCGCAGAGAAAATCCTTGAAGCAAACAGGCAATCAGCTGAAAGGGGTAGGGATGCGGAGATCGTGAAGGCATTGGGTCTTACCGGTAGGGAGGATCTACATGATGAACTTAGGAACTTCGCTCAATGTCTTTTCGACTTTGGTATCGATCGAAAGTCTGTCATTGAGTCAGCGATGAGAGGAAAAGCGCCTCCCCAAATCACCGTTTTTGAAGATTACGATCCTTCGAAATACAGTCACCTCGATGCATTTGAAATAGGAAAGCTGATCGATCGACTAGTTGTCAAACCTAAACCTGGGGAGGTTTCGGAAACCTAGTTTCCTCTGTTTTTATTCCACTACGTCCTGGATGCACACCACAGCATCACACTTTGAAAGGACGGCAAACGTGAGCAGAACACCAGGACAAGACAGGGCGATACGCAGGGAGATGGCGGCAAGCCTCGACTGCTTTATCGAGGAAGACTTTCAGGACCTTAGCGGCACCACTGAGAGCACTCTAGTGGCCTGGCGGAAGCGTGGCACAGGTCCAGCTTACGTGCGACTAGGTAAAAATTACCTTTACCCCCGCCCGGCGGTCGTCAAGTTTCTCGAAGCGAGGACTAGCGGAAGCCGAAGCTCCGGAAAGGACCTGCTGTGAATACGCGTACAACCCATAGCAGCACCTTTCTCGAGATACTGCGAACTATTGAACTGGACCCCTTTCCCCAAAAAGAACTGCGCGCTGAGCAGGTTGAACTCGTATTCACCGCTATTCGAGAGCGTCGTCTACTCGCTCGACGGAGGGAGTTGCTTCAAGCACATGGGCAAAAACCAATCTATTGCACAGAGCTGCAACTGCTGGACAGAGACTACGGTAACGAGGTTTTCTTTCGAAATGGATACCTTGCGGGACTAACTGCAGCAATTGAAGCTCTCAGTACTGAGGCGGAAGCGGAGGCGTTCAGCGAAGCCGCTGCACAGATAAGGAAATGGCGAGACAGTATTTGGGATGGAAGCCATAGTGAACAGGACCGTACCTGGTCCCGTGCACCTGCCATTTCTGTGGTGCTTTCAAAATGAGTACACAGTTTCTATCCCCGGTAATCAGCAAGTTTCCGGCTGAACTTAAGGCACTACCGCGCTGGGTTACTTGGTCCGCAGAGGGCGGCAAAGATGAAAAGCCCCGCAAGGTTCCTCGCTGCCCCAAAGCGCCTCAAAGAAACGCCAGCTCGACCGATCCCACGACGTGGGGGACCTTTGAGGAAGCTGCTGCGGCGTATCAGCTACACGGCCACACAGGTCTAGGTTTTGTTCTGAATGGAGACGGGATCTCGGGTGTTGATATCGATCACTGCATCAAGGAGGGAACACCCGAGCCGGCCGCAATCGAACTTCTCTCAAGTATGAACGCCCGTTACATCGAGGTTTCCCCATCTGGAACAGGCTTAAGGGCATTTGGCATTTCTAAGCCACTCAACAAAGGGGCAAAGGGAAAATGCGATGGGTTAGATCTTGAGCTGTATAGCAACGGACGCTACCTGACATTGACAGGTCAGACCCTCCTGAACGAGCCATTAATGGAGCTGGAGGGTTTCCATGAACTTGCAGAAAAGATTCAATACAGTCGCTTAAAACCGTTGAAGGAGTCAGATACGCACCTTACGGCATCTATCGGGATGGAAGAGCTCGTGCGTCGAGTCCATAGCGGGGACGTATTTCACGACAGCCTGAGAGACATAGCTGCATCGATGATTGCAAATGGCACAAAGGAAAAAGCTGCGACAGACTACATACGTGCCCTTATGAAATGCAGTGAGGCTCCAAAGGATGATCGCTGGAGGACACGATTCAATGAGATACCCGAGCTGGTGAAGAGTGCCGTCCGGAAGTTCTCTCCAGCGCAGCACTCATTACCGACATACACAGAGATAGTCGGTAACCCTGGGCGATACAAACTTTTAGATGGTGTCGCGCTTGCTGCACTGCCCCCGATTCAATGGAGGGTGAAGGGAATCCTCCCTGCTACGGGGCTTGCCGCAATTTATGGTCCCAGCGGTTCAGGGAAGTCATTTCTCGGCTTTGATTTAGCCGCATCAATTGCAGAGGGGTCGCTCTGGTTCAACAAGAGGGTCGAGCATGGGGAAGTGATCTATGCGGCGTTGGAGGGCGAATCGGGATTCAAGCTACGGGCTCAGGCCTGGGTCCAGAGACGAGGCAGACCCTTACCCCCATCCCTCAAGATGCTGCTTGAGCCCTTCAAACTATCAATCAGGCAGGATGTGGCTGACCTAGCTGCAGCTGCCATTAAGCAAAGCGTTGTTTTCATAGACACCCTAAACAGGGCAGCACCAACCGCCGACGAAAACAGCTCAAAGGACATGGGAGAAATCCTTGAGGCGGCGAAGTATCTGCAAGCTGAAATAAATGGACTCGTCGTTCTCGTACACCACACCGGTAAGGACACAAGTAAGGGAGCAAGGGGACACAGTTCATTGTTCGCCGCGTTGGACTCCGCCATCGAGGTATCTAGATCTGATTCCGTCCGGAGCTGGAAAGTCGCCAAGTCAAAGGACGGAGAGGACGGAAGTTCGCACACTTTCATTTTAGATATCGAAGATTTGGGGCATGACACTTACGGTGACACCCTCACCTCTTGTGTTGTCGAGCCTGCAGGGATTGTTCAACACAAGAAAAAGCAGAAGCTGGGCGCTGCCACGCTAACTGCGTTAAGAACTCTTGAGGACCTTATCAATTTCGAGGGCATCACTCCGCCCAAGGCAATTCTTGACCATTGGGCACAAATTGGCGAAGCCCGGATGGAACAAGGAACAAGGCTTATCCATGAGGAACGCTGGCGTTTGGGCTGCATGAAGTCAGGCATGACTGAAGCAGGTGCTACAGAGGATTCGAAACGAAGATCGTTTAGCCGCGCACGTATGAGCCTACTAGAGTTAAAGCGGGTGGGCTGCTTTGACGGTTATGTGTGGATCAGTTAAATCGGACAACCGGACAGTGGAAGACAAATGTACGGACATGTCGACTAGGACAAAAGGACGGACAGGGACACGAACCTAAAGGAGTGTCCCAATCAGTCCGGAAACTTTTGTCATCCAGGAAAGCAACGCAGATGAGATTCGTTACATGAATTTCCAATTGATTTCGTATTCAAAGGATGAACAATGTTGCGCGGTGGAATAAGGGCGGGCGCTGGACGTCCACCGGAATACCTGAAGGTAGAGAACTGCCGATTCCTTGACATTCGCCAGCTGCAGCGCTGGGGAATCCTAACAAGTCCCTGGCAGGGTCAATGGCGTTGGCTGCACCCCCGAAAAAATTCTGTTCTGTCAGCCCTTTCGATTTTTTCGTATCGGGACGGCCTACGACTGACATATGTAAGCGGAAAAAATCTAATTGAGGAAGCTCTGCAGGTGGAGCGGACCAGATGCAGTCTGGGTGGAAGTCGCCCCTGGTTCGTCTGTCCCTCGTGCCGAAGGCGCGCTGTGAAGCTATACCTAAGAGACTCAAAGTTTCGTTGCAGGATCTGTCAGGGCCTCAGATACACCACCCAATCAATGGTCAGCGTGGAGAGATTGCGATTCGCCATTTCCAAACTAGAAGGGCAGCTTTCCCCCCACTGGTGTCGGCCAATGGGAATGCACCACTCCACGCGAAAAGAGCTCATTGAGCGGATCATTGCCCTAGAAGAAGTGTTGGACGATAAGATATACGCATCACTCTACAACTCCCAGACCTAGCCTTTTAAACTGCTTGATCTCTGTCGAATTCGCCGCACGAATGCAATACTCAAGGCTCCGGGACTAAACGGCTCACTCGCCATGAGACATCAGCGTTTAGGAGTCGCGTCACCCTCCGGGTATTTGAGCGCGTTGGCTGAAAGCTTCACAGTCACTGCCTCGTTAAGGTCCACGCCAAGTACAGAAGACAACCTAACCAGGTAGAGCAGCACATCTGCCAGCTCGTCACGCACGCCTCGCGCCGTTTTGGGGTCCTCGGCAACTAACTTGGATTGCTCCTCAGTCATCCACTGGAATATCTCCACCAACTCACCGACCTCTCCGGTAAGCGCCATAGCGAGGTTTTTCGGTGAATGGAACTGGTTCCAATCGCGGTCGTCCGCAAACTGTTGCAGTGTCGCCTCCAAGCGGCTGACATCAATAAGTGCTGGCTTGATATGGGTATCTGTCATTCGAGGCGACTCTGAAAAAACTTGCGGGTACCTTCGTCCATGAAGTACACATAGCAGCCCTTTATCCCCCTTGTGAAGAGAACTCGGTACGTGTTTTTGACAAGATCGATGAACTGCTCTTTGCTGCGCTTGACCATAGTGTCGTGGGATTGCTTTTTATCCCCGACCCACTCATTCTTTTGCCAGTCATAGCGGAAATCCAATCCAAAAATGATGCCTACATAGTCGAACTCAAAACCCTGAGCTGTGTATACGCATCCCACCTGATTCAACCCGCCAGGGTCTGATGCCCAAAAATTCGACTTCGGTATCCCGGCCGCAAGTCGCCCAGCTTCCGGCCTGGCATTCCACGGCATAGACCAGCCGTCAATCTGTACATCCGGCACCAGACTTCCATCGCTCTCCGGGTTAGACCACGGCCAGCAGAAGCCTGCGACGAGGCGAGCACTGCCCTCCTTCGACTTCTGACGAATTGCCACGTCGAGGTCCTGGACAGAGTCCAGGATTCGAAAATCGTAGGGGTCCTTACGCTTCCAAAGGACATTGGCTGTTCGACGAACATCTAGGGTATTGTCGACCCAATTAATGAACCCGTCGGAACCGCTACATCGAAACTGTGCATCCAACTCATATTCGAGCAGCTTGGCACCAGCTCGCCTCGCAGCGTCCTTGATGATCTCGGAGCTGCCTACCTCACCGGGGCGAACAATTTGGCGGTCGTCGATAAAAAACACGGAAACGCGAGCGATATGAATGAGCTCGTCGATCTGGGGGAGACCTGACCAGTCCTCCAACTTGGTAAATCTGTCCCTGCTGCTCTCACGAATTCGATGTGCCTCATCCAGTATCAGCGCGTCAAACTGGTTAGGAGGGAGTTCGCCCCGTTTGTTGACATTGAAGTATCCAAATTGCGCGGCAGACCTTGTGCCTACGAGCTTGCGCATGTTTTCGGTAAATGCTTTCGAGCCCGTGAGGTGCATCGCCTTCAGCCCCTCCCCAGATAAGCGACCGAGGAGGTGCAACGCGATGACAGATTTCCCTGTACCGGGCCCTCCATGGACGAGAACGACTGTTTTCTTGAGCTTAGAAGCCTTGGCGCCGTCTCTAACCTCAGCCAAGACCTTAGCAAAAACTACCTGTTGGCTGTCCAAAAGTACATAGGCCCGTTGGTCCTGGACGACCTGGGCGGTGTGCTCAAGGAGCTTTTTGCTGGGAGAAAACTTACTCTTGAGGATCTGCTCAAGGACACCCTCCCCCCGCCCTGACCTCAAATGGTCACCCATGTAGGTAATGAGACCGTCTTGGTGATCGCCTGTAAAGGCCGGGTAGCGCTTCAGCACATGATGATGCCGAGCTGAAAATATCTCTCCCTTTGGGTCGTATGACAGGTTGTGCAGAAAAGCACAGGATCGGAGGCCAACTTCTCCACGCACAAAAACAGAGTGCATATCGCGTAGGTACTCCTCATACTGGCCCACCTGCCTTGAGGGATGAAGTATGTCCCGCTTACTCCCAGCCACCCATGTCGTTACGCAGTCCTCCGCATTGGACTCCTCGACTTCGCTCCACTGCTTCAGCTCCACGATCACTGAGTACGGCTGACCGCCGCCGTTGGTACCTGTGACCATGCAATCCAGCCGTCTACTCGACAGCGGCAACTGATACTCCAGAAGGATGCCGTGATCCAGGAAGCTGCCTTGCTGCAATACAAACGCCATCCGAAAAAGTGAGTTCTGCCAAGACTGAACCTCCTGGATTGAGGGCTTGTAATGGAAGTTATCTAGAAACGCCCGCTCCAGCTTCGTTGCGATGCCGTTACGGGTGGCATCGGAAATAAATTCCCTCGAGGTTCCTGCGTAAAGCTGCATGCCATCCCTGTTTATATTGATACATCTATTTTGGCCCCTCCTAGTGTTACCTGCTTCTTGCTTCGCGCAATTCGACAGCTGCACACTTAGGAGTCAATGGCCTTGGTCCCGGCACGCATTATGGACACCCGCAAATGCCCTGCCCAATCAACAAAGAGTCACGCCAACAAGTTCGATCGTTCCGCCTGACCGGTGTCGTAGCTCTCATCCTCTATGACGCCTCAATGGCAAACTTGCGGCCTCAAACCAGAACTCACCCTGAAAAATTTCTTGGGCAACTTGTCTTTATGTCTGGGTTGATCACGGTTCAGGTCGATTCCTGTCTGGGGGCGCAGATCTCACCGCTTCGCTGTCGGGCATAGTCCCGTCCTGAAAAAAAGGGGGCACCCGACCCCACAACGAATGGCTCCTCACCAAACATCTCGTAGAGCTCAAGAAGCTCGCTCGCCCGCATGTCGGGCTTGAAGCTTTCCTGCAAACAGGCATCCACAATACTTCGACACCGAACCACCGCTGTAATAGGGTCCGAGTGCCAGCTATCACAATAGGCTGTGGATTCAGGATCGAAATTGTCTGCTACCAAGACGCTCCAAGTACTTGTTCCGGCCGTGAGGCAGCCACTCTCCGGTGGCATGGGCAATCGTTGAAGTACCAGGTCCATCACAGCGCCCAGTGCACGCTGCTCCCGAAGCTCATCGAGGCTCCAACCAGCAGTCGCCGGCCACTCTTCCGCAGGCTCTGCGGCCTCCCGAACACGATCGTGTAGTTCCTTCTCTAGCGAATGGAGCGCATGAGCGGTTATGGGCTGGTGCTTTACCAGTTCTTGCGACAGCAAAAGGCTCCAACCTACTGCTAAAGGCCTTGAAAGTTTGATGCTCATGGGACATCCCTCTCCTCGGCACAAGGTATTTCTTCCACGAACTCGCCCTTTAGAGGCTTGCGTAACCTGTTTTCCTGGCAGCTAGCAGTGTGGGCTTTGAACCACTTCGGAATACCGGTTGCCAGTCCAGTTATCAGGCCATGAGGACGTCCGTCCAGACGCTGAATGACGTAGGGGTGGGCTATTCCGTCTCTACCGATTAACCCTGCGTTGATACCGATGATGACCACTACCTGACCGTCATTGACCTCGGGAACATTACTGTTCTGAGTAATACAGATGTCCCCCAGTTTAAATTTCAGATGGCTGGGATCACATTGCGGCGAAGAGTTGCCTGAGGAGGCGATATCGCTCGACCTTTTTTGCACCATGGTGCTCTCCTATTTAGCTGCTTTGGCAAGTCGCCGGGCGCAGCAATTGGGTTAAATCGCCCAGTCCATCCGGAGGACCAATCCATGCACAAAAGTGAGGCGCACAAAAAACCCTTAAAGGAGGGTTTTACGCTTCCGCTTGGTTGCCACTTGGGCCACATCGCTTGGCCACCTTGCCCGGATAGGCAGGTTGGCAGGGCGTCAGCCCTTCTAGATGAGATGCCCGATGTTAGCGTCCCAGCTACACGAGATCAAGGGCCCATTCTGGAATGTGGTGAGTTGCGCCAAGAGATCATTTGCTAAGGTCTCCGAGTTCAAAGGAACTCAACGCATGGCATCTGCAAAGGCTAGTCTCCTGATTTATGTCGTTCGATACTCACGAAAGCCGCCTGACAAACATCAATGACTCAAAGCAGAGGACCTTAACTATCTCGCCTTGGGCATTGACCAACCAATGGTTAGCCCAGTTCATTCAAGATCTGGGCGAGCCGATAGCCTGCAGCGGCTAGCCGATAGGCCATGACAGGAATGTAGCGGTCCACATACTCTAGCGTTACCAACCGGTCTGGATAGAAGCCCGCTTGCGAAACAATCCTACAAGACTCCATCGCAATCGAAGCGGCATTGAATGCAGTCTTTTGAAGTGTCAGAGGCCTCACCAGGAGACTTTTGACTATCTGTTCGTTCTCTTGTTGTAGCGACTTGATAAGCCCGGTGTCCCACACAGCGTGCAAGTTACTGCCACGCATGAAGGATTGAAGCTGAAAGCTGTTACCTCCTCGGTCATCACTGAAGCCCGCATGTAGTGGTTGGTGAATGTCCCCGATGAAGTGCACCACGTACTTCAAGGCCGTCAGGCGCTTTTCGTCGTCACCGGGTGTGCGCAGGACCTCAATCTGTCTATCAATGGCTGCGATCACACACTTGCCATCGAGGCAGTCTCGTTCTGGCCGGTAATTGCAGTCACCACGGGGGAAATTCACATAGTGCCAAGCAGCGGTAGCCGGATTGCGGTGTTCGTCGGCCCAGGTCGAAATGCTGGTTAATGTGGCACCCGGTTCTTGAGCTAACAGGCGATCAATCTCTTTGCGTGCTGTTGGGGAGACTTGGGCTTCTGCCAGCATCGCCACGATCTTGTGTCCATCGCTTCCCCATGCCATGACAGGTTCGCTTATCAGTGCACCGGATGCGAGAAGCGAGACAAGCAAAAGCTTTACTCCCTGAATCTTCTTGACCAAAGCCTTCCCACTAATTCTGAGTATTGACGGAGCTGTAGTGTTAATGTTCATCTGAAAATTAAGGCTCAACAGAGAGAATCCTCACAGGTTTTGGCTCTGCTGGATAAGCCTTTCCTCCCAATTAATTGGCAATGTATTTTGAGATGGTTGACGCATGTCCATTCAAGTTATCCAGTGGAACATCTTTATAGGTTCAGATGTTGCCTTGATTTCTGATTTGCTTCGATCTGTCCTCAAGCCTGTAGCAATTGTCGAATTGCAGGAAGTCTCAGAGACTTCCTTTAGGCATCTGAAAGATGCGTTGAATCCTGACGATTGTGATTTCAGCCTTTTGCATCGCGTTCCAGGAAAGCATGAAGGACGCAACCGTCGTATGGGTGTGGCTACATTTGTCTTTGGCGGAAAGATTACCGCATCATCCGTGCTTCAGCGTTCGGTCTTTCCGGAGAGAACCTTGTTCACTGAGATCGAGTTTCAATGCTCTAAAGTCTCAGTGCTCAACTTCCACTCACTCACGGGTGTTGATTACAAAAAGGCGAAGTCTTCCAACTTCGCTTCTATTGCAGATTTTCTCGAGTCAGGGAAAGTGGACTTTGTGTGCTGCGATGCCAACGAACCCAAAATAGACAGCATTAATTCATCTGAAATCGAGTTTTTCGACAATAGAGATGGAGGCAAGTGCGCTGCAATGATTTTTGGGGGTGACCCCGTGCACAAGTTATCTGACTCTTTCAAGTCATACCTCGCGACGTTGTCGGAAATGACACCGGCTTCTCCACTCGCTATCTCTCATGTGACCGGAGGGAAACCCCGGCGCTATGACCACATTCTTCATGCGCCCACATGGCGAGTGACGGCCATGCAATACGAGTACGACCGCGCACTCGGGGCGACGAGTGACCATGCCATAGTGTTTGCTGAATTTGAACGCTGCTGAGCACTCGTAAAGAGCGCACATACGTTGATTCCAGGGTTGTCCGAACTATTCGCGCTGTTGGCTAGAAGTTGCACGTTCTTCTACATTGAAGGTCGAGTATCCCAAGCGGTGAGGAGCGCAGATCGAAAAACCAGGGGTTTGCATTCGGGCGACTACCTCGTTAAACTGTATAAATGTACAGTAATCGCGCTAGCCATCCTCCGGTTCTCATCACCACGTCTTCCTGCCTGCTGGACCTAGTCCCAACGCGCATCTGCGCAGGCTTCCCCAGCCCGGCAGAGGACCTCGGAGCTGAACGCATTGATCTGTCCAAAGTCCTGATCACCCACCCTCAGGCGACCTTTCTGCAGCGTGTATCCGGTCACTCCATGAAGGATGCTGGCATCTTCGACAACGACATACTGGTCATCGACCGAGCCATCAAGCCACGGCACAAAATGATCGTGGTGGCTGTAGTGGATGGTGAGTTCACCGTCAAACAGCTCTACCAGCGTGCCGGACGGGTCAAGCTGCAAGCTGCAAATCCCACCTATCCCGACATAGTGCCCAAAGAAGGCCAGACCATCGAAATTTGGGGTGTGGTCACCAGCTGCATCAAGCAGTTTCCATCGGCCTAAACACGTCCGTCAGTTCTTCTATGTACGCCCTGGTAGACGGCAACAACTTCTATGTCTCGTGCGAGCGGGTCTTCAGACCCAGCCTGAACGGTCGGCCCGTGGTCGTCCTGTCTAACAACGACGGATGTGCGATCGCCCGTAGTAACGAAGCCAAGGCGCTGGGTATTGCCATGGGCGCACCCTGGTTCCAAATCAAGCACTTGGCCGAGGACGCAGGCTTGGTGGCTTTGTCTGCCAACTTTGCGTTGTATGGCGATATGTCCGATCGCATGATGAGCCTAGCAGCAGGTCTTGGTCCTGCCCAGGAGATCTACAGCATTGATGAATCCTTCATTGACCTCAGTGGCGTCAAAGGTGACCTGGTAGAGCGCAGCCAGAAGATCCGGGCTCGCATCCTGCAGTGGGTAGGTATTCCTTGTGGCATTGGCATAGGTCCGACCAAGACCCTTGCCAAGCTCGCCAATCACATCGCCAAGACCGCCGAGCGCAAGCCGGGAACCTACCCCGACAAGCTCGCTCAAGTTTGCAACCTGGAATCTCTCGAACAGCAAGAGCGAGATGCCGTGTATGCAGCCACTCCAGTCAATGAAGTCTGGGGTGTAGGCCGGCGAATCGGCAAACAGCTCCAAGCCGGAGGCATCCACACGGTGTTGGACTTGATGCAGCTGGACCCTGCCACCGTTCGTAGCAAGTGGTCCGTGGTGCTGGAGAGAACTGTCCGGGAGCTTCAGGGTACCCCGTGCATCGACCTGGATCACACCCCGACTGCCCAAAAGGAGATCGCCTGTACGAGATCCTTCGGGCGGCCCATCACCGAGCAGCATCACCTGGCTGAGGCGGTGACTGAGTTCGCATCCCGAGCCGCAGAGAAGGTTCGCAAGCAACACAGCCAGGCCGGACAGGTGCTGGTCTACATACGCACAAGCCCATTCCGCAAAGATCTCCAGTACAGCCGCTCCATGGTCACTCCACTTCGCAGACCCAGTGCGGACACGGCCTGCATCGTCAAAGCAGCGCTCCAAGGCTTGAATCACATCTTTAAGCCGGGATTCAACTACGCCAAGGCAGGCGTAATGCTGCTGGATCTGCAGCCCGACACCAACCAGCAGGCAGAGCTCGACCTGGAGGATGGTGATGCAGAAGAAGACCGAACTCGCCTCATGACAGCCATGGACACCCTGAACTACCGTTTTGGCAAAGGTACGGTCCTGACCGCTAGTGCTGGGTTGGACGGAGTGCGAAGAGAGTGGTCGATGAAGCAACTACGCAGAACCCCGGCGTACACCACCCGGTGGGATGACATGCCAGTGGCGAGGGCCTGAGACATGACAGAAACCAAAACAGAAACCAGCAAAGACACCGGCAAAGACACCCACAAGCTGCGCAGTGCCAAGCACATTGCAGTCGTCAATGGCATAGGACTCAAAAAGGTACATGCCAAACGACTGAGAGACATGTACCGCTCTGCAGGATGGCCTTTCTTGGATGTCGTGGAGATCGAACTCCTGGCTGCCGGTCTTCTCGAGCGACTCCAGGAAGAGGGTGGTCATGAACGCATGCGAGTAACTGACGCAGGTATTCAATTCCTCGCACAGGCAGCCAACTCCAATCGACAAGCCAAGGATCCCCACGAAGCGCTCGTAGAAAAGGTAGCGAACGAAATGCTAAAGGAAGGTCGGCTGGTATGGACCAACCTGAGTCTCAGAGCCAAGGTGACTTTGCAGGACGAAGAGCAGGTAAGTTGGCGCTACTGCATGCCAGATGTGTTCTCCATACGGAACTCCTCAGTCCAGGCCTACTTGGAACCCGTAGTGCATGAAATCAAAGTGAACAGAGCGGACTTGCTGGGAGATCTTAAACAACCGGAGAAGCGTGCTGCTTATCTAGAGCTCGGAGGGCAGTGCTGGTATGTCTTGGGTCGAGATGCCAAGGACAGGCCCATCGCAGAGCCTGATGAAATTCCGGTTGAATGTGGCGTCATCCAGCTGGTTCAAGAACGACTAGAGATTCTGCGGATGGCGCCCAAGAGGCAGTTCAATCACTTGCCATTTGCTGTCTGGATGAACCTGGCCAAAGCTACGCCGTTGCGGCGATCAGATGCGGAACCGTATCAAGTGATGCACTGATTTGCATCACTCGAAGGTGTCTATCCTAGAGTCAAAACTATTCAAGCAAACAGCCTTTTTGCACCAATGGCTGACATCCGCCAATGACACCATAGGAGGGCAGCGCTCTGGTTGGCAGGTGGCCAGATGGGCTCAGCTTCGAGCTATACCGTCTATGTGCGCTGTTAAAGTTAAAAACAGACGGTGAAACGATCAATTCAATTTGTCCGAATCGAGTGTGCGATCCTTGGTCTTGTTCGAAGTGGCCTTGGAGAGCTACTTGGGGCGTTGGTCATTCACCTTCACAGTGCCGCGGTTCTCTGTGATCTTCGCCAACTTCTTAGCGCGCTCTTCCAAATCATTCGCGGCGCTGTTAGCAAGGTTTTGCAGATAGAACGGTTCGAGTGTGCAAGAAACTTTCTGTGATTGCACACGATCAACAGCCTCCTTCAAACGTCGCAGTGTCATTTCTGCAACAAGGCTGGCTTCGATGAACTCGTGCCGATTGAGTCGTAGTGGGTCAACCCGACTAAGTGCGTTGGCGATCGCATCCAACTCAATGCCGATTTCGACCAATTCTGATGGAGTGGCATGGCCACCTAAATTCTCAAAATCATAGATCTTTCGAGCCACCTTAGCAGCACCACCTACGAGCTGAAACACACCCTCAAGCACCTGTGTCAGCGCATCAAAATCTTCGATCTTCTTTCGACGTGTCTCTAGAGCGTGTGAACGATCAACCGCCCAAACCGCCATAAAGATAGCAGCGATGGAACCGATCGCTTGAACCCATGCAGCCATGTTCGGATTGTCATTTGCCCAGACAACGAATCCGGTCCAACGTAGGACTGCCGCGCAGCCTGTCGCAACCAGCATGAATCCAATGAATATGTAAAATTTCTGCATCTTATACTTCCCTCCACTTTGTCAAATGGAGCAACCAATCTGCACTCCAAATGCAATCACGTGGTATTGCGAACAATCAAATCACATGAATTCCCATAAATCAACCCTGGGAGGATTAGTTCGACGCTCGTTCCGTGATTTCCCTGCAATTGACAAGGCATGAGCTGCGCCAACAAGAAGCACTCCTATCGCAGGTGAGGTTTGGGAGCAATGAGTGCCAATGCACTGCAGCATGGCTTCATCTCGAAGCTCGTTGGTGCGTCGCCATGCTTCATAAATTGTTGGGAGTTTAGTGTCGTGTGACAGCCGTTGAATAGCGATCTCCATCACCTGGTAGATCGCCGACCAGGCATCTCGACATTGTTCACTGTTGAGATATGCGAAACCTCGCTTAGCAGTGTTCGCCGCATTTTCATCGATCAACTGGCGATATTCCGAACATGTGGCTGTGATCCTTCTGTCCATGTATTGCCAATCCCTGAAGAATGACTCATCCGGCGTTGGAAGATCTACAGGAACTAGCGCCAAACCAGTTCTTTCGCGGTATCTTCTTGCAGCACGAGATTCGAGATTGCTACAGGCGCCAACATCGTAGGCAGGAAACGACGCAGGTGGAATTTCCAAGAAGATAACATCCGGTCGAACACTCTCAAGAATGTCGAGCAATGCCGAAGCTGTAGCGAGGCCACTTTCTTGGTGAACGGTCCCGACTAAAAATATCTGCGTCATTTGAATCCCAGAAACGTCGCTTAATCACCTTCGCTTAATGGAGTGCTTTGGATGCTGGAATTCAACCAGAAACTGGCATCCGATTCCAATTCCAATTCCAATTTGAATTCACTAATATTTACTTCAATGAACCCAGTCGACCACCTTCCCCCTTGGGCGGATTCAGCTGCAAGTCAGCGTCTACCAAAGTTATGTTCTCAAGGCGAGGGGCAGCAGGTCGAATTCAAGGAAAGGTTGCCATCACAAGGACATGACATAGGTAAATCTATAGCAGCATTTGCATCATCTAACAATGGCGTGATTTTGTACGGAATATCGAATGATGGAAGCGTCGTCGGGATTGAAAATGGACACGACAGTGAAATTCGAGATTCAGTTTCTCAGCGTGTTTCCAACGCTTCCAAGGAAGTTCGACCACCCGTAAACCCAACCGTCACATGGGCATACCATGATGGAAAGGTGGTCTGTTTTGTGGAGGTGGAGCGGGGCAGTGAAGCAATTTATTACTCCAATCACCGCCCAATTTTGCGCCGCGGATGCATTTCCCGACCGGCTGAACCTTCTGAAGTTGAACTAGCTTTTCGGTCGAGGTTTTCACCTAAACCTCAAGCACAGGCTTTGCCATCAAGCCGCCAGATCGCGGAACGAATGTCGAGTGTGCTGGAAAAGATGAACTCAAATCGCGTCGAGCCACTTGCCGTTTCAGATCTTGCCCTCGCAATGGGATTTAGTTCGCCTGCGGAGTTCGAAGCCGTTTTGGTAGGCCAGGCTCCAGCTACATTTGACCTGATAGATGAATTCTGCACTTGCTTTGCCGTCAACAAGGAGTGGTTGAAAACTGGGCGGCGTTCACCCTTCTTTCCAGAAATTGAACACCGCTCCAACCCAGAGCAGTGCCTCGAACTGATCGACGCAGCGGAGTGCGAAACGGTCTATGCTGTCCGAAGTAAATCAGTTGTCGGTGAGACGTTTCTCGTCATCGAGAGTAACGCATTGAAGTTTTGGCTGATACCTGACGTCTGGCACGTTAGCGATCATGTTGGCGGTAAAGGCGCAAGTGATCTCGCAAGCCTATACAAGCTATTTAAGTACTGGGCTAACGGCAATAGTCCCTATACGGTGCTTGGGCGGTACATTGAGCCGAAATTGGCTGAGTCGATTTGGAACGGATTGACCTATCCGGGGGTCATTGCGGATATGCCACTGAGTCATTGGTGGGACGATCTGACTGACCTCGACCACAACTGGACGTCACGGAAGGGGGCACTTAAGGCCTATGGAAAGCAGTTTGTGTCGGCACAAGACATCATTCGTCGATTGATTGCGCAGCAATGAATTTGATGGAGACAACCGCCTAAGCAATAGGCTGCTGCGTTCATGTTCTGGATTGCCGATGCCTGCTCCGTTCGATCAATGAAACCGCTCTTGAAATCTGTCCAACTTATCGGTGATGTCCTTTTCGCCGCCCACCAAAAATGAGTGCCCTTTACGAATAACTTCAATCGTCCATTTTTCGCCACTAGAGTTTTTTCTCGCGTAACGAGATATAAGCCTGTCAAAGTCGTGCGACCTACAAACGAAATAGTTGTTTTGCCAGCGGGTTCCAGCAATGGTCCGAAAAACAAGTACGTAGTAGTGCTGTACGTTGTTGTAGTCCTGATGCGCGCGGGTGCTACCCGTGAATCGCATCGTCCCATCGCCGAGCTGACTCAATGTGGCGGTCTTGACTTGAACGGTTCGGATTTCGCCTTTCCGGGTAGCAAAAAGATCGACGCCATTGTCATGGGATGGCTTGGCTGCATTCCAACCAATAGCCAAAATTTCACTCATGACAGCGTATTCGCCAGAAAGGCCAATAAGTGTTGTGTCATCCGTAACCACCAGCGTTGGTGTTGTAGCCGTCACTGTACTACCGGCATTCGGCCCCAGCTTCCATCCATTGGTGTTACCGTCAATCTGGCGCCTACTGGCAGGCACGTTGTCGACGTGTCTATTCAACAAACGAGAAAACCTGGCTGCTAAATCATGCAAGGAACTTTGATCGTGCCAAGGCAATTCAATGCCCTGGCTCTGCCAGGTTTGCCTCAACTCTGGAACGATCGCCTTCCTCAAAATTTCGCTGGACCTGAGTTTGGATTCTTGATCATGATGCAGCACAAACACTGCAATCATCAACGCTTGTTCTTCCGTCATACCTTTTCCTAGTTGGTCGGCACAGGCTTCCTACACCAGAGCACTATTTGGCCCTCTTTGCAGGTGCAACCTTCTTTGCTGGTACAGCCTTCTTTGCTGGTACAGCCTTCTTTGCTGGTACAGCCTTCTTTGCTGGTGCAGCTTTCTTTGCTGGTGCAGCTTTCTTTGCTGGTGCAGCCTTCTTTACAGATACCGGCTTTTTGAATGGCACATCAAAAATCGTAACCCGAACACCAAGCTGGCGGGCATAGCCAATCAATCCATCGAGCATGTGAATTAACTGCGCGGTCTCTGCAGTTCGTTGAGTCGGATCGGTAACCGCATCACGCAGTTGCTTGATATCGCAACAACCTGTAGTTACCAACATGACATGTAAATTCGCATTGGCACTCAGAATGATGTCGTTGCGTAACTTATCCCACAGTTTTGAACCCACAGGGCAGTTGGAGGGTAAGCGGTAGAGACATGGGATGCGAGTCTTATTCCAAAAAGCTTTTGAAGTCCAACCGTTCGCACCATCAGGTTTCTCCTCAGCCCTGGTAAGGTAAACGAGGTTTTTCATCGCCTGGGCGACGACGTCATGAAAGGCAGACGCAGACACCCCTGCTCCGGATCCGGCCTTCGCATGTACAAGTGCGATCGCCTTCTGATCAAAATTCGCGTAAATAAAGTCAGCGCACTCTGATCCAAGGTCATCACAAATCACAAGTTCAGGGACAAAGTCCAGAGGAAGATCCAGGTCCGCAATACGCCTAAACAGTGACCCTTCGATGAACTTATTAGCCTTAGAACCAACCGTTTTTGCCGCCTCCAATTCACTTTTTGTGCCCTTTTCGTTTGAACAAGCAGCGATCTTTGGTCGCTTAATTTGATCAAACAACGCTTTTTCAGCATGACCGTAGTCAATCATGTAAAAGTTTCGGCCCTGATACACATGGGATCCACCTGTAAGTCCAATGAGGATCAAGTCTTGGTTTTGGTTCAGGAATTCTGCAAGACTCTTGCGGCTAATTTGAGTACCGGCAGTCTCAGATATGTAAGCATCTGCAGCGCCACGTGACTTAAACCAGAAACGGCCCTTTGATGGCTGAAGTTCAATTGACAGAGGTACAGAAAATTGTTTCGGTGGTGATGAGCCATCTTGAAACTTAAACACGCATTCAAAAAGGCTGGGGGTACTCACTCCAGCGGGGAAAACAGCAACTGAAGATTCGATAATTTCAAGAGAGTTTTCCTTAAGATCAACGACATCAACGTCCGAATGGGAGAGGTCGATGGAAAGAGATACTGGGGTAGGTGCGGTGGGTGTCACGCATGGCTGCATGTAACGTTGAAGTACAGGGTGATCTCCGCTGGCGGCTGCTAGTGCATCCCCAATCACTTGCGCCCAAGTCTGGAAGTCTGTGACCGTATGTCGACGCCGCATTCGCTCCGACAACTCTTCACGAACACGCCCCCTCTGCAATCCGATGTAACGGCGAGCCCCGGGTTTCGCTCCACGAGCCGAACGACAGATCTGTACTCTATCGGTAAGTGAGGCGGGAATAGCTTTCAAATCGTGACCTCGATGCTCCGAGGCCCGAAGAACGGTGTCGAAGGGAACGGCGCTGCTTGTGGCAACGTTAGTAATTCGATAAGTTCCGTCCAGAAGATTCGAGAGATCCGAAGCACCAACTCCGACTGTTCGCTCCTCCAAAAACGCCTCAGGGAATGTTCCGGTCGTATCAGAAATCAGCAGATAGTCTCCTGCTACAACTGCGCAGTGAGCCTCAAGAGTGATCTCATAGAGAGAGGTTTTTTCAAGAAGGTTCGAGTTCTCTACGCAGGCGTACACCCACAGCGCGTGTTTGCCCGACTCTTGGCAAGGCGCGTTAGCCTCCCCCAAAATGACTGCGTCAGTTAGGTTCAAAGCGTCGGTGCAGTCCTCGATGTAGTCCTTCAAAGAAAAACCTGGCTTAGTCTTCCGAATCAAGACGCTTGGCGCGATAACGACTTGTGGATCAGCTGATAGCGTATCTGTCTGAAACCGCTTGCGAAATCGACCATCAAAGTACTCAATCGCAGGCTGCATTCCCAATAGCTCATCCACTATGCGCCTGTAGTGGTTCACGTCCAAGATATCCGTGTCTTGCTCGAACTCACGGTAGGCCTCCCACCTTTGAAATAGTTCGAGCTCGGGCGGAGCCATCATGACAGCGGACGCATCAGCTATGTCAGACTTGTGAGTGCGCAACACACGCCCGACCTGTTGGACCAGCTTTCGGTCACTGCTTACATCGCACATGAAAACGACACAGCAAAATCGATGGTCGTCCAGGCCTTCAGTCAGCTTGTTTTGATGGACCCAAACTTGTGCTGGGTTAGTTCGCGGAGGAACATCTTTGAACAAGTTAGGGTCTCCAACCCCCTCGAACTTCTCATGAATACCAATTGCAGCGATTCCAGCGGCATTCAATACTGAGACGGCTGTCTCGATATCTCTGGACCCCGCGCAGCAGACTATCGCGCGAGGGGAAGTGCTTGGAAATAGGTTACCGGAAAGCCATTTGGTCCATTGCACCGCAAACAATTGACTCAGCGAGCGGATATCCGAAGAACTCGTTAACGGCTGAAACTTCAGACTACGAATAATGCCGCTGCTCTCAGCCACCTTGTGAGAGAAGTGGTGTACGTTTTCGTTACTCTCGATGCGGAAAAGCTTGAGGTCGTTGCGGTACGGAGTGGCAGTAAGCAAGACCATAGGCTTCTTTAAGTCTTTAACGGCTCTTCCCCATTCGATAGCTGGCTCGTAGTGGCATTCATCGACCACAACAGCTTCAAGAGAAGCTGAGAGGCGTGTGTAGATCGATGGAGATGAATGACGAAGTTTGGTGAGCGTGGCAAACGTGCAAATGATCACCTTGCAACTCGGATCATCGATAACCTTGGCCGCGTCTTTCGGCAACATCATCATGACCTTGGCTAAGGGTTTTGTATATCCGACGCTATCCCAAAAGTCCTTTTGAAGCGCACTCTCCATTTGGTCACGGAGGTTTGACCATGGAGTCAGAACTAGTGTCCGACCTCCGACAGATAAGAGAGAAAGGGATGCAATGACTCCAGTCTTTCCGGTCCCCGTGGGCATTCGCACCAGAAATGGACCTACGCCGTTTTTTCGGCGCTGAATTAAAAAGTCTAGCGCATTCTTTTGATGTGGCCACAGTGCTAAATCATCTGGTAAATCTGCGAACATTCAGTCTCCCTCTATCTTGTAGATGGAAGCCTAACAGAGGGACAGACCAGTTTTGCGGGTCTATGCGGAAATCAATACTCGAACAATAGAACCGTCAAAATAATCTGAACTTCGACCGCTCCAAGCACCAAAGCTGGTAGCTTCCAATTCACAGATTTGCATGAAATGCGGTGTATTGGGTCATGAATGAGCATCGAATAAATGTTCCTCGCATGATGACCAAACAACAACGAAGTTGAGCATCAATTTACGGTGGAAGTAATTCGCCAAGCTTCAAGCCGAAAAAAGTATCGTGTCTGATCATTCGCAGCAATAAAAGCTCGCATTCCGGCTCTAGAGGACAACTGAATCGCCCCGGGTTTGTAGACACCGGATAACCTCAATTTCAAGAGGTCGAAGAGGTGTTTATGAACAAGCCAACAAGGTTCCCCGAAGAATTCAGAATCGAAGCTGTCAAACAGGTCACCGAACGTGGTCACCGTGTAGCTGAAGTAGCAGCCCGGCTCGATGTCAGTCAGCACACAGTTTCATCCCAGTGGGTTCTATGCCTGGCAGCAGACACCCACGTCCGAACGCGCCTAGGACGACCAGCGTGTCTTGGGGCTTATCAAGCAGTCCTGACTGGAGAGCGGCACGGTGTACGGGTAAAGCAAGATCACCTGTGACCTGTGCGATCTGGGCGAGGCATGCGGCAAACAACCTGTGGCGCGTTTGATGCGCAGCGAAGGCTTGCGCTCCAAGACTGGCTATGGCCGCCGTCCCGGTGGGCATGCTGGAAAGCCTTCAGGTGTTTCACCCAACCATCTGCAGCGCCAGTTCGACGTTCAGGAGCCCAACAAGGTATGGATCACCGACATCACCTATCTGCGCACCTATGAGGGGGGCTGTTCTTGTCGGTGGTCATGGACCTGTTCTCGCGCCAGATCATTGGCTGGTCTATGAATGAGCGGATGACCAGCGATCTGGCACACAATGCTTTACTAATGGCGGTGTGGAGGCGCAAGCCCAAATCAGAGGTCATGGTGCATTCCGACCAGGGCAGCCAGTTCAGCAGTTACGACTGGTAGGATTTCCTCAAATCGAACAACCTGCTGGGCGGCATGAGTCGCCGGGGCAACTGCCATGACAACGCTGTGGCTGAAAGCTTCTTCCAGCTACTCAAGCGTGAACGCATCAAGCGAAAGTTTTACACAACCCGAGAGGAGGCACGCCAGGACGTCTTTGATTACATCGAAATGTTTTTGAACCCCAAGCGCAGGCACAGCCATGCAAATGACCTGTCTCCTGTAGAGTACGAGAAGCAATATTTAATGAGGCTCAGGTCTGTCTAGAGAACCCGGGGCGATTCAACCTTAAATCGAATCTTTAGTGCTGGCCACAATCCATCTGCAATTCATTTTCCTACCAATGGATCAAGTGACCGTCGCCTATTACTCTGCAAAGGCTGCGACGATAGCTGGCAATTACGAAAAATTAGCCAGTAGTCTCTCCGGGCATTTCCAGGAGGCATTCCGTCCCAATTCAAAGATTTTGGACATAGGGTTTGGATCTGGTCGGGATTTAGCACTACTGACAAAACAGGGCCATGACTGCTATGGCGTTGACCCTGCATATGAAATGATCGCGGAGGCTCATTCCCACCATCCTGAGCTCGTCGGTAAATTGACTAACGGTGCACTACCAGAACTCAACTCCCCATTCAGTGGAGCATTCGACGGAATTCTTTGTTCCGCTGTGCTCATGCATATACCGACCGAAAAAAATCACCGAGCTGCGCAATCAAACAAGGACTGTTTAAAGTCCAAGGGAAGACTCCTGTTTTCAGTGCCTGGCAAACGCTTGGATCTGGTCTTTGGCAATCGCGACGCAAGTGGTCGCTTATTTGAGTCGGACGAACGGGATCAGATTCAGCAAATCTTCGAAGTGCTGGGGATGACTTTGCTCTCCATCTGGATCGATGGCGACAGCTTGGGACGCGACGAAGTGCTTTGAAAATCAGTTTTAATGGAAAAACGATAAAGTCAACAAGACTAAATAAGGGAGCGAATATATGAGCAGATACTGTGGTGACGTCAACACTTTCCCCATATTGGAAGCCGCGACACAATGGCGAGATAGGGCCTTGGTGGAAGACGGGTCTGTATTTACAGATCGGAATCTTTGGACATCGGCTGGATTGGAATCTCTAGAGCAGTTCTTCATCAATAGCCCCGATGAAGGTTCGGGTAATTATGTTGACAAGTTACAAGCTCAACTCGCTCAAACGACTTCTGAAGTAAAGCAACTTGCATCTGAGATGCAGTGGCTTTTGCTCTTGGCAGCCAGCAATACTCTAGCTCCAAGAAAGCGTCAAATCACAGCGCGTGTGTGGGAATGGTCCGGAGAGGCGCTGCCGGAGTCTGCCAGTCCCCTACTTACAAATGAAGTACTGCGAGGAATTGGGAACGGCGGCCCCGGCTACAACAACCATCGGTGGAGAGAACTAGTTTTCTGCATCAACACACTGCTGAATTTTAAAAGACTCCCGGTTCTAGAACGGCAAGAGCTTGTTGCTGATAGTTGGAAGTTTGCAAGATGGCTTGAGACAGTACCAGACTCTTCTGCCAGACAGTTCCGCCACATGATTTTGTATCTCCTGTTTCCGGATGATTTCGAGCGGATCTGGGGCAAGGGAGACCGCCGAGCTGTGGCGATAGCGTTCTCCGGGTTGAGTGCCCAATCAGTCAACGGACTTTCGCCATTTGAGCTGGATGAAACACTTCGCAAGGTCCGATTTGAGCTAGAGAAAAAGTACGGAACGAATGAACTGGACTATTACCTGCCGCCCCTTAAGGGGCTTTGGAAGCCTCAAGATTTCAAGGCCACCACCGAAGGAATAACTGCATCACACGTGTTCCAGGCTATTGCCGAAGTCGATGAAAGCGGTATCCCGCCAGATGCACATTCCACCACGTATGACCTACTTCATGCAGGCAAAAGGTACCCGCCGAAGTTGATCCTTTCCTTCGCTGCTAGATATGCAAATGGCTCCGAATTCGACCGAAAAGATTTTTCAGGGGGTGAGGCTTCACCAGCCTTCAAACTATTGAAAGCTCTTGGCTTTGAAATCGTCCCGAAAGAAGGCCTTAGGGATTTACTCAACAAGTTTTTAAAACAGGCAGAAGCAATGAGCAGCCTTGCGGTTTCATCCTATGCAGCTGACTACCGCGGACTAAAGGTAAAAGTTAGTTTTGGCCAGGGTGTCCAAGCTCGAGTTCCATGGGTCGCATTTTTGGGACCAGGTCAACAAGTCAGCAAAGGAAGCTATCCAGTTTTACTCTATTACCGCGAGGCAAAGGAGCTTATCGTTGCCTATGGAATCAGTGAAACCCACTCTACCGAAAGTCTCTGGAAAGACTTAGCAGGTCGAGATACGATTAAGGACTTCCTCACAAAGAAGCTGGGCAGACCGCCTGAGCGTTATGGTGATTCCTTTGTCGCAAAGACATTTCCAATTAGCGAAGTTATGGATCTGGACAAGATCGCACAAGCAATTGATAGCGTCATTGGCCAGTACAAGCCAATGCTTAATCTCGCAGCTGAGCCCACACAAGATGAAGTCGAATTGATTTCAGAAGAGCTCTATACGATTGACGATGCACTTGAAGGTTTATTCATCGAGCGTGGCGACTTCGCACTTATCCTGAAAAGGCTGGAGGTTAAGCAAAACCTTATTTTGCAGGGTCCGCCTGGGGTTGGTAAAACCCACTTCGCCAGGCGAGTTGCACACGCTCTGGCAGGCTCTAGAAATCGGACATTTGTCGGGATTGTGCAGTTCCATCAGACCTACTCCTATGAAGACTTTGTTCAAGGATTTCGTCCGAGCGGTACCGGATTCAACTTAAAAAATGGTCTTTTCTACGAATTTTGTAAGACTGCAGAGGCAGACCCTGAACAGAATTACGTGTTTGTAATCGATGAGATCAATCGGGGGAACTTGAGTAAGGTATTTGGTGAGTTGATGATGCTTATTGAGTCCGACAAACGTGGATTGGACTTCGCCATTCCACTAACCTATTCCGCGTCATCAGACGAGACTTTCTTCGTCC
This sequence comes from Curvibacter sp. AEP1-3, assembly GCF_002163715.1. Classification (GTDB taxonomy): domain Bacteria; phylum Pseudomonadota; class Gammaproteobacteria; order Burkholderiales; family Burkholderiaceae_C; genus Allorhodoferax. The sequence continues at coordinate 67,830 of NZ_CP015698.1, read as the reverse complement.
CGAAAAACGTATATTTGCTTGGCCTGATGAATACCGCTGACCGTTCCCTGTCAATGGTGGACTACGCCTTGCGCCGAAGATTCTCATTTTTGACGCTAAAGCCCGGATTCGACTCCCCCAAGTTCGCAGAATTCTTGCGCGAGCACAAGGCAAATGAAGAGCTAATTAACCGACTGATTGGTGACATGTCTGCATTGAACTCAGAAATTGAAGGAGACACATCCAACTTAGGACCTGGTTTTGCTATTGGGCATAGCTACTTTTGCGCCGGCTTGTCTGGAGAGGGAGCAACCAAAGCTTGGTATCTTGAAATCATTGAAACAGAAGTGCTTCCACTCTTGCACGAATACTGGTTCGACGACAAGCAAAGAGTCGATACCTGGGAGAAAAGACTTTTGAGAGATTAGTCTTGACCCAGCCCACTATCCCCATCAAGAACCTCTACTACCTCCTCTGCTACTCATGGGATCAGTTGGAGCAGGGAGAGCTCATTGATGTTGAGCGTTGCCCGTCTACGGAATTGGTAGATCTCTTTACCTTGGTACTTTGTGATGGTGTACGGCATCTTTCGAGACGTGGTCTGGAACAAAGTTACCAGCTTAGGACTGAAGTTCTGTCTACCCTTAGGGGACGTATCGATGCTTTTGGATCTGCTAGAAAGTTTTTGCCAAGCTTAGGCAAGGCTGTTTGTCAATTTGACGAGCTGACTGTCAACTCACTAAACAATAGGCTCATCAAAGCAACGCTAAAGAAGCTAAGTGTGAGCAAAGGGTTGAACTCGGAACTGCGAAAACAGACAGTCATCATTTTGAAAAGTCTTCGTAACATTGAGGACATTGTGGTCACCAAGCGAGAATTCCAAAAGGTCCAATTGCACAGCAATACGCGCTTCTATCGCTTTTTGTTGAATGTCTGCGAACTCATACATGACTCTTCGTTGGTGGAAACTCAGTCCGGGTCTACGAAATTCAGAGAGTTTGTGCGCGATGAGAAGGCCATGGCCCGAGTTTTCGAAAGATTTTTATACAACTTTATTCAGAGGGAAATACAGACCGTCAAAGTGAAGCGCGATCGAATTGAATGGCAGGCTACAAGCCTTAGCGATCCATCACTCGCTCTCTTACCTTCCATGAATACTGACATATCAATCAGCCGAGGTGCAGATCGACTTATTGTTGATGCCAAGTACTACACGACCACCTTGAGCTCTCGCTGGGAAACTGAAAAGATTCATAGCCACAATCTTTACCAGTTACTGAGCTATCTAAACAATGCACCGAAAGAAGGTATCGAAAGCACGGCGGGTATGCTGATCTACCCAAAAGTAGATAAAAGTCTGCGGCAACGCTACGTGATCAACGGATTCCCAGTCTGCATTGCAACGGTTGATCTCAATCAAGACTGGCCATTGGTTCATGCGGAAATGGTGGACTTAGTAGATTTTGCATTTAACTCCAAAGTTACTTGAATCAGGAATTCGTGAGCCCCCTTCGGACGATTGATCATTGCTTTTTGACTGATCAAAGTACTCCAATTTTCAAATGGCGAGACTTTCAGTTGACGACAAATAGTTAAAGTTTTCAGACTAAATGGCCGCTGGTCACCGCCTGTGTGGATACCTTACAGCCCTTTTCCGCCATAAAGTCAGAAAGGTATCGGCGAAATTGCGATTCGTCGGGCGCTTGCTGCTCTCTGAGCGTAAGAAAGAAGGCATCGAATGCTTCGCAACCTGGTGAACGTGACGTCAACCAGCGATACATGGAAATCTGCGTATTCCGGTTGACTTGACCATCTGTTCCGGAAATTGCTCACCACAAACAGCTGGTTTTCTTGTGCTGATCAGAGTGAGTTGCTCCGGAGGCGATCAATGTCATCTGTGGGTCGACAGCCGCTTTGGGCCAGAAGCAGTCATTGGACAATGTCTGCTTTCAGGCGGTAAGCTACCTGATGAGGCTCGAATGCGGTCACCCACTATTACGCAATTCGCAGCGCTCGAAGATCCTTGATGCCGCATCCACTGCGCTCAGTTGTGCCGAATCTATAACCAGTCGATGGGTAGACCACGGCTCGTACTCGCGATTTTGAACCTCTTCCCATGTTGGCAAGGTGTGTCCCGGGATGTCAGCCTCGCGACTCTCTACACGCCGCCGATGCTCGTTAATGTCTGAACACACGACCTCCACTTCGACGAAGTGAGAGCTGGCACCTGCAGCAACTGCGCGCCAAGCCTCACGAATGGTTGCCAGTGGGTTCACGGCATCAGCTACAACGGTTGCGCCCAGGTTGAGATTGGCCCGTGTCACCTGGTAGGCTACAAGGTAACCCAATGCTCCCAGCACATTGGGGTCGTGCAACGACGGCAAGATGGCTTGCTCAATGGTGTCGACACGCACGTAGGCAGCGCGACATCTGCGTGCAAGTATCTGGGCGATGGTGGTTTTTCCTGTCCCAGGAAGACCAGATAGAACAATCAACATGGCAATGATTCTGCCTCGGAATCGGATCTGGTCGGTCACTATGTGTGTGACATGTGAAGAGGGACTCGGCAGGTGCGAGCCAGTTGGAGAAATTCTCAATGACCGCTTTGGGTTAGCAATGCATGTTCCTAAATCCACCTGAATGGGGGATGGCGTGACTTGCCTTTAGAAGTCAGAATTGCAGCGAAAGCGGCAATTTCCAAAAAAAGTTCTTGTTCGCTTAGATTGGACCAATGCCCATGCAACACTCGTTCGCACCCAATCTCCTGAGCATTGCAAAGCTGCTCTTCTTGGCTATCGCCGTCGGCGCATCGAGCGCCGTGTTTGCCGCCAACAATACTCCACAGGAAATTGCTCGCTATTTAAAGAAGCAGGGCCCGGTACTCGAGCATCGAGTCTTTCGTTCCTCCGCATCAAACCAGATAGTAGTGAGTTTCTGTATTGATGAAAACTTCAAGGGTGGGGCAAACGCAGGGGCTAGTAACCCTGCAAACGTTTACTGCAAGGTAGCCCTTTTCAATAAGAAAGAAAAATGGACGTTTGCGAATCAGGCTTTTCTCGGGCAGGGTACTGTTCGCGAGTTTGCAATCGACAAGGTGCTAGCAGAGTCAGTCACCTATGCCCCAGAAGACCCGCTCTGCTGTCCGAGCATAAAGAAAGAGCTTGTCTTCAAAACCGGGGGAGGAACACTTGTGGCATCTCCCCAATTATTGAGCGCTAAGCAAGGCGCGAACAGCCGTGACGACAAGTGAACTCATGCGTTAGCCTTCCATTTGAGTGTCCGTTATCAGCCTGTTGAAGCATCAGTTATGCCGCACAAGCAAACTTCCTCCAAAGCACCCTAAAAGAGATATCCATATAGTAGGGGATTGGTTAAAAAGTTATTTCGACTTCAATACGAATCTGCCAATGAGCTTACGTCTTACTGCCCTGATCTTTGCATCACTTTGTGTGACTTTTGTGCAGGCCGCACCGATTCAACCTGTCGAAGCTAGCCTTCAGCCGATGCATGCGCGGATTGCTTCAATTGAGATTGAGATTCAGACTCTCGCCAGAACTAAACAAAACTTGGTCACTTCCAACGAAGACCGTATGCTTGCTGAGCGGAAAGTTAAATCTCTCCAGTCAGAAAAACGACGTCTCGAGGCAGAAATCAAGTTTGCGAAGGACATAGCCCATTCGCCGTTAGTCAGTTTCATTGCGTCTTCAAATGATGAAGCGCGATGAATCACTCATCGATATGCGGACGTCTGCTTTCAGCCTTCAACTGCCATTTGAATTGCCTGTGCTCCGAAGTGCGCTCACATTTGTATTGGTTGCAATGACCTATCTTCGCTGCATACTTTTGTTTTTTGTGCTCTTCTCGGATTCAAGCTTTGCTAAGCAGCAAAACTTTGTTGAATGGCTTATCTATCCAGCGCAGGCAGAGAGTCCGGGAATTGAGTTGCCCACAGAAAGCGGACCTTGGAGGCTGTTGCGTGCCGACGGGAGCCAGCTAACTGAAATGCATCAACCAAGGTTGAAGCCAGGGTACTCCTTTAACTTTGGTCAATGCCGCATCAATGGTTTCATTCGAGATGACATGATCGCGATGGTGCGGCACGTAAAGGCACGCGAATGGTCAAAGGATGTAATAACAGTTTGGATTGCAGATCCGAAGACGGGACGCTTCACCGTCCATTCTGGAAAAAACATTGAATGCAGGAATGAAGGCTATGGTGTTTGGCCTTGCCTACAAGTGCAGAGCCGTTACAACATTAGTTGACTTGAGAAGTGAAATACAGCTCCATTGATCTATAGATTTCAACCTCTGCCATCATGTCTGAATCAGACTGTTAGGAGACATTCCCAGTGCTCCAAAGCGGTCGCTCAAAGGGATAGCAGGAAAGGGCTGGAAGCGGTTATCGCTGAGATGGGCAGGGAAACCAAAATCCAAGGGCATCAGCAACCGCTGGCTTCGCCGGACCATCAATATCAAATAGGCCCTGATCCACGCCCACTTCAGCAGCTAATAGCGCGGCGCTTTCGTTTGCAACGTCAGTCCGTCCTTTAGGTGGGCATACGAGATGCTTCGCCCGAAGCGATTTGTATGACGCCAAGATGTAGTTATCAAACTGCTTTCGAGTATTCGCGTCCCCGCTTCGCCATTCGGCTAACTGCCGAGCACTGGCTGGATAGCTCGCTGGTCCAGCAACGGCACAAAAGCAGGACACACAGAATAGAACGCAGACAGAATACTTCATACGGAGTTTGCAGAATTTCAATGACTGCTTAGGGATGGAGTTGGGATTATCTGCATCAATTGCAAAGGTCTGCTTCCGCGGCGTAGCCGATTGTGGAGCGTGGTATGTGTCGTGTAAATCACCCAAATGGGTGAGTACATGCAATGACTGCTTCCGCTGCAGAGCTGAAGCTCAAACAGGCTGGTTCCCGTCGTTCAATTGGCACCTGCGTTGGTTAGTAAGCAGCGGAAGTCGCCAGTCTAAATATCAACCGAACGGGGAATATTCAGGCTCCAGCCTTCGCCTGATAATCGCCCCATTCAATGCATGAAATTCTTGCTACAACCTCTAGGACCGTAATGTTTCATAACCATAAGTACACAAATGAAATTTAGTCGCGGAAAACCTGATCAATTCCACTATCGCACGCCTTTCACACCTCTAGAATCCGCCAGAGTCAGTTGGGGTTTGGGCTCCTGTTTCTTAGTTGCCGCGCTAGTCGAATGGCTGTACCCATCCACACCGTCTACTCGTAGCAAGTTGAGTTGGCTGTTTTCAATGGCACACGAGCTAGTCGGTTTGCCTGGAGAGGTTGTCGTGTGGGGCATGTTTGGGGTCATTTTGATTTTTTGTGGCTGCGCTTCTTGGCTTCAAAGCCGTCCGCCGCGTACTCGTTAAAGTAGAGTCCTGAAAAATTTGAACTACCGAGTTAGCCTTCTGGAGACCTCAGGAGTCAAAAACCGAACGACACCAATCGTTACATAGGCGACCTCCGCATGCACGCCCCATTCGTATCAGATCGGATGTCCGCTTTTGGGTAGCTAATCCAGGAGTGCGGAGGACCGCTTTGGGTCGATAGCTGCCGGTGGTCATGACCAGCGTACTGGTCACCAATTGCCGTAATGATGGTCAGTGAATTCCGGCCTACGTAGAAATCAGCTCAGGCTGCGAAGCACATGCCTTCTACAACGCAAAAAATTGGTCAACCATGACCTACATTGATAGACGCGCGTCAGAAACAGGGTTGTTCTTTTGACCACTTTGGAGCTGACCGTCTTGGTAATGCTTCACGAGGTGGTGATACGGGTTCCTTGGAAATGCCAACGGGTTTAACCGGAGCGTATCTAAGCAAGGCCGACTAGCAATCGACTGATCGGAACGAGCAGCAAGTAGGTGCTTTCGGTCGAACAAAATAAAGTTTTGCCCTAGTGCAAATTCCGCACCGTTCGAAAATGCATCGAGTTGGGATAGCGCTGCGTCTAGCGAACCTTGGGAATGGAAATACTCTTCGTAAGTTGAATGTTTCGGATCAAACCGGACCGCTCCAATTTGATGAATTTTGGTGTCCGCCTTTCCTACTTCAAGATCGGTGGAGACACACCGAGTTGCAAACTCGATTGAAAGATTGAGATTTCTTTCCTCCACAGACTCGTCCAAATCTACTGCCCTCCTCGCATGCCGTTTGCCCTATGTCGTGTTTTCTCTTGTAGGCAAGATCAGTAGTTTGTCTCTTTAACATAGCGGAGTTTGCGAATTTGCACATTCCATCTTCGCCAGAAAGTCCGCAATCTCACCGTTGCCGTTCAATCACTTTTGCACACGAAATGCACATATATGAGCCGCAACCCGCATGAATGCTGGCTAATCGCAACTATCCATCATCGGAGCAACGGACAGGCGCCTGATGTTGGACTCAGACATGTTTTTCACAGTCAAGTAGTTACGTGAATTTTGCGGATCACGTTTGGAGATACGCCTCGATCAAAAGAGGACGCGAATTTGAGACCTCTTGCTCATACTGCTGGAGCGTATTCCACAGTAAGAGTCAAGTTGCAGCATTTTCTGTGCATCCAAACGCGAAACCAACAGCGGTCAAATCCCACGTCTGCAATCAAACAACGAAGGGACATTGATTTGCAATCGTTACAAGGCATGTCGATCGCTCGTGGAGGCTATTTCCAGTCCTCCAGCCCATAGGAAGTGAGTAGCTCCTTGAGCGAACCAGCCTTGCGCATCCTGCGAATTTCCGTGTCTAGAGTGGCCACCAATTCCTGAGCGCGCGGATGCTTCTTGCTGAACCCCACATACAAAGGGCTCGGGTTTTGACAACCAGCGGACATGATCTGGTTTTGCAGCCCTTTCGTGGATAGGACATAGGCCATTTCTGTGTAGTCCTCAAAAATTCCATCGATCCGTCCCCGAATCATCATCTCGGCGCGTCGCTCGCTGGGGTTATCCGCGAAAACTTCATGAATTTTTGGACGGTTCTCGGGCCTGCTTAACCATTCACCAAAATCATTTTGATACGCGTTACCCCCGACAACACCGACGCGTGTCAAACCGTCGAGGTCTTGAATAGAGCGGTACTTGAACGGACTCGAAGCCGGCACAAAGACGCAACCCTTTGCCACCCCGATAGGCTCGCTGCCTATGGCAAGCTGATGTTCTGCTGCTTCTTTTGCATTGGCAGCAACGACCGCTGTAGTTTTACCGGACTGGGTATCCAACAGGGCACGCGTCCAAGGCATCACCCGATAACTCACAGACTGCCCCTTTGTCGCAAACGCAGATTTCAAGAGCTCAACCACATAGCCGGGCTTCTTTGCGGTTGGCTCACAGTTGTAAGGGCACCAGGTGTCAGCGACTGCCACCAAGTTTTGAGCAGTTGCATACCCTGTCATTAAGAACAAAGCCAAGATTCCCAAGGCGTGACAAAGACGCTTATTCAAATCCATGGTGTATCCAGTTTGGATTGCAGGGCCTTGAATCTAACGTAAACACCTGCAAACCTCCAACCTAAACACAAGCGTTCTTTGACCGGATCGTTTGAGGCGACAGCCGTCGCATCTGTAGGTATCCTTGATCGTGTGTGTTTCTTTGTTGAAATCTCTTTTGTGAAAAGGGTCTGCACATGGCAATTGTCTACACGCTACTTTTGATTGTTGTGTGCCTCTGGGTGTTTACCCAGTTGCAGCCCGATACCGCGTCGCACTGGGGCTTGGCGTTGGAGCGCAAGCGAAGCGGGTTGGAGCTCAAGTCTCAAGCAATTGAAGGCTTTGACATCCCCTACCTGGAAGGCGGCCAAGGTGAGGTGCTTGTGCTGGTGCACGGCTTTGGCGGTGACAAGGACAATTTCACGCGCATGGCGCGTTTTTTGACACCGCACTTTCGGGTGATCCAGCCTGATCTGCCGGGCTTTGGTGACGCCACACGCGACTCGGCTGCGAGGTACCGCATGGCCGATCAGGTCGAGCGCTTGCATGCGTTCTTTCAGGCCTTGGGGGTGCAAAAAATGATCTTCGGTGGCAACTCCATGGGCGGCTTCATTGCCTGCGAATATGCGGCGCGCTACCCCGAGCAGGTCAAGGCCGTCTGGTTATTGGATGCCGCTGGTACGGCGGCCGCCCACGACTCCCCCATGCTGCGGCACTACCTCGCCACGGGCGACTCTCCCCTGTTGCTGCGCAGTCAAGCCGACGTGGCCCGCTTGATTAGCTCCACGATGGCACGGCCTCCTTACTTTCCAGGCTTCTTGAAGCGCACGCTGGGCGCGCGCGCGATAGCGGATTACCCCTTGCATTGCGAAATCTTCAAAGACCTCAGTCAACATTCGCCCATGCTTGAAGCCCGCTTTACCACCTTGAACACTCCGGCGCTGATCGTGTGGGGGTCGGAGGATGGCATTTTGAGCCCGGCAGCTGCCCTGTCCCAAGAGCGGCTGTTTCCGCGCCATCAGACCATCGTGATGCAGGGGATAGGCCACTTGCCCATGCTCGAAGCGCCAGCCCAAACCGCCAAGGATTTCCTGAAGTTTGAGCAATCGCTCCCGGCTTAACTCTGCTTCACGAATTCCAAAGCACCGTCGTCAATCGGCTGGTCCAGCAGAAGGGCTTTGTCCAACTCGTAAGCATGGGTCACGCGCCATGGACCACTGCGGCCCTGGCGCGGCAGTTCGTTCACGTCCCGCAGGATGTAGCCCGAGGTGAGTGAACTCATCACATTGCCCTCGCCGAGTTGTCCGGCTGGAGCGCGGGGCGTTGCACATGCAATGCCCTTGGCATCCATATAGTTGAGCAGCCGGCAGACATAGCGTGAAGCGATGTCCGCCTTGAGCGTCCACGAGGCATTGGTGTAGCCAAAAATGAAAGCCATGTTAGGTAGGTCTTGCATCAGCACTGCGCGATAGCTCAGCCGCTGGTGGGTCGCCACTGGTGCGCCATCTAAGGTGATTTCCATACCGCCGAAGGTTTTGAGGCGTATGCCGGTTGCAGTCACCACGATGTCCGCATCCAACGACTCCCCTGACTTGAGCAGAATGCCATCCTCGGTAAACGTGGCAATTTCGTCAGTGACGATAGAGGCCTTGCCCGACTTGATGGCTTTGAACAGGTCGCCATCAGGCACCACACACATGCGCTGGTCCCAAGGGTTGTAGCTGGGAGTGAAGTGGCGCATGTCCACCGTGTCCCCCAGTGTTTTCTGGATCGGACGCAACATGAACTTTCGCATGGCATCGGGCCAGCGTTTGGCGCCCTTGTACAGAGCGCGCTGCAAAGCGATATAGGAGGTACGCAAGGCGCCGTAAATCCAGCGTTGCGGCAGGACCTGTCCTAGCCGCGCAATCGCTTTTTCTAACGTGGGTGCGATGAAGTAGTAGGTGGGTGTGCGCTGCAACATGGTGACGTGCGCAGCATCGGCCGCCATGGCCGGAACGATCGTGACCGCCGTGGCGCCACTGCCGATCACGACGACCCGCTTGTCGCGATAGTCCAGGTTTTCGGGCCAGAACTGCGGATGAATGGTCTGCCCTCTAAAGCGATCCAGGCCGGGGAACACAGGCAGGTGCCCTTGGTCATAGTCGTAGTAACCGGTGCAGCTCACAAAAAAGCGGCAGGTGTAGCAGCTGGTTTCTCCGGTGGATTCCTTCAGGGCCGTGATAGTCCAGTGGTTCTGATCGCTGGACCAGTCGGCCCTGAGGATTTTCAAGCCGAAGCGGATATGCCGGTCGACGCCATATTCCTGCGCGGTCTCTTTGACATACTCACGCACCAGCCGGCCTTCAGACAGCACCTTGGGTGACATCCACGGCCGAAAGGCATAGGCGAAGGAAAACATGTCGGAATCAGAACGCACTCCAGGGTAGCGAAACAGATCCCAGGTGCCACCAATCGCGTTACGCCGCTCCAAGATGGCGTATCGCTTGCCCGGAGATTCCTTCTGCAAATGGCACGCCATGCCGATACCTGAAATTCCCGCGCCGACAATGAGCACATCAAAATGTTCGCTCATAGAACTCCCTGCCGAATACCAAGTGCAATGCTTGCCCATAGTGGGCCATGGCTCCAAAAGCCAGTTTATAACTTTGCCCTGAAAGCCTCTCTGCGCGATCTAACTTCAATGCAAACCCGACGATGAAAGGGGTGGCTACCCGCTGCTGGAATGCTCCCTTTGCAGGAAAAACCTAGGGCTGGTTTTAAGCTTTCGCGACTACCAGCCGCTACTGCCTGGTTCGCCCTTGAAGGGCCCCGCTAAATCAGGTGTGATCCATCCGCCATAAAAACCTCCGGGTTGTGCCGACACCTTGGCGCCGCCCACTGTGCAAGCCAGTTCGTGAGCGTAAAAAGCGATGCAATCTGCCAGGGGCTCCGCACCAGCCAGCGGTTGCGGGTAGCTCCAAGCAACCTTCGACAAGCAACGCCCTCCCTCAACCAGATCCCAATATCCGGCAGGGCCTTTCCATTCGCAAAAAGACCCTCCTCCAGCCTCGCGCAATAGCGAACGATGAACAGCAGAAAGGGGAAGGTAATAGGTTGGCGGGTGTGCGGTCTCTCTGACTGCCCAAGCCTCTCTTGTGCGAGCCACTTCTATATCCCCCCAGTACACAACCACCTCACGGATCTCCCGAACAAGCTCTGGTGGGCGCGGAAAGTCCCAGACAGAAATTTGTCCCTCGGAAGGGGTTTCAGCAAATGGGGGACGGTCCACTCCCCGCCAGCGCCATTGGGCGCGGGACCGTTCGATCGGGTCAAGATCATCCTCTGTCATGCGTGGATCTTAGAGGGCGACGCAAGCCTGAATCACCCCGAGACACAAAGCCCCTCAGGTCATCGCACAAATTCCCACTAGAAGATCCAACCGGAAAACATGCACTTGCTCTTTTTCAAGCTTCCAGCTCGCTCACTGCCCTCAGTGGCCCCATTCGTGGGAGTTGTTTGTGAATTAGAAATACCGACAACCTCGCTAGCTCGAATAAACTGGAATCGTCAAATTCGTGAGCCCGTTTAGATACTTCGGAGTCTTCTTGTCATGCTTGGATTCGGTCCCAACCTGCGCGCACTGCTTTTGATTCTGGGTCTTGCGGTTTCTGGTGCATCAGCAAGCCATGCCAAGTGCTCACGGGTGATTCAAGTGCCGGTGGCTCCGATCGGCCAGAGCGTGCTCATCGACGGGGAAAGCATCAGTGGCATTTACCCCGAACTTTTGCGCAGCCTCACCGACAAAGAAGGCTGCAGTTTCACCTTCAATGAGGTGCCTCGGGCGCGGTTGGAAGTGTTGTTTGAGACTGGTCGTGCAGACCTGCTGATACCCGCCAGCAAGACACCAAAGCGCGACGCTTTTGGCACGTTCGTGGCTCTCGTACAAAACCGCCCCACTCTTTTGTCTCTGTCGTCCAACCGCGCAACCATCAAGACGCTGCGGGAGCTGCAGGATGACTCCACATTGAAAGTGGCTTTGGTGCGAGGTTTTGACTACGGCCCTGCGTACCAGGATTTGGTGACCTCCCTTGCAAAGCAGGGGCGGTTAATCATGGATGTGGACGCCATATCAGTAGCTCGGTTGCTCAAGGCCGGCAGTGCACACGCAACCATCATGGCTTCGACCATACTGGCCGGCGCCATGCAGGATGACGAGCGTGTGCGTGATTTACTGGATCGTCTTCGCATTGAACCGCTTGACGAGCTGCCATGGGGTACCAGCGGTGTCTACATTTCCAACAGTTCGCTCACTCCGCAAGACAGGGCGGCATTGCTGGAGGCATTGGAGCGTGCTGCTCGATCGGGAGATGTATGGAAGGCCTTCCTCCGCTATTACAGCCCGGCCATCCTCAAAGGCAGCATCCGCCCGCTCTGAGTCAATTTAAGCTGCAGACGTAAACAGGCTGTCGCGAAACACACAGAGAGACAGGGTCAGCGGCAGATGTATTTCAGCGGACATGGGGCTATCGCCCCGTCCCTGCTTCACCCCTGTTGTGGCGTCAGACAGGGGGGAGGAATATCTCCACCCGGTCACGCCCGCCCTGCTTGGCGAGGTACATCGCACGGTCTGCAAGTTCCACCAGTCGCTTGGGGCTGGGGACGCCTTCGGAATACGCCACACCGATGCTACCCGTCATGGGCCGGCGCAGGCCAATGATGCTCTTGATGGATTCGCGAATGCGCTCAGCCACCACCAGCGCCTCGTTGAGCTTGGTATCGGGCAGGATGACGCAAAACTCCTCACCACCGTAGCGGGCTACATGGTCATAGGCACGAGCCTGGCTCTTGATGGCCAGCGAAACAAACATCAAAGCCTGATCTCCGGCCACGTGGCCAAATGCATCGTTATAGGCCTTGAAGTGATCCGCATCCACCATCAATAGACACAGTGGCGATTTGGAACGCTGGGAGCGCGCAAACTCGTTGGCCAGCAACGTTTCAAAGGCACGACGATTCTTCAGGGCCGTGAGTGGATCAGTAAGGGTTTGTTCCTGCAAATCCTGGTTCAGCTCTTCGATGCGGCGCTGGTGGTTTTCAAGTTGCTGCTGGCGCAGTGTTTGCGCTTTCGCTACCAGCTCCAGTTCTGCATTGGCGCGGCGCAAGGCCAGCAACTGCACCACCTGACGGGAGAGCGCCCGGAGGGCCTCTGATTGGCGCTCGGTCAGTTTGCGGGGCACTTTGTCAATCACACAAACGGTACCAAGAGCGGCACCGGAGGGTGTCAGCAGCGGTGCGCCTGCATAAAAACGGATACCGGGGTCTCCGGTCACTAGCGGGTTATCGACGAAGCGCGCGTCCTGCAATGCATCAGGCACTTCCATGACCCGGTCAGGATCTACGATGGCATGGGCGCAAAAGGCCTGACCACGTGGGGTTTCCATGGCGCTTAAGCCCAGTCGGGCCTTGAACCATTGCCGGTCTTCATCTACCAGCGAAATCAGGGCAATGGGGGTGTCGCAAATGAACGAGGCCAAGCTGACCACATCGTCATAGGCCTGTTCGGCAGGCGTATCCAGGATATTGAAGCTGCGCAGGTCTTCAATCCGTAGCTTCTCATCCAGGTTGGCGGGGTCGTGCATGCAGGCGGACTTTCCTTGGGTCTGCGTGGGCGATGGGCCGCCTGAAGACGATGTCATTCAGTGTCAGACGACGGCACACCATGGTGCTTTATTGTGCACCAATCCCATCCACAAAGCCCACGTTGAGGCCACTGCCAAGGCCGCTCCGGCTAGGCGTATACCCCAAGTGCCATCCCCCATGCGCGACAGACCTAACCGTAACCAGAGCCAGGGGCCTGCCATCATGGTGAGTGAGGTCCCCAGCGCAAAAAGGGCCATGGTCGCAGCGCCGGATAGCGGTTCCCCTGACAGGGAGGCCAGTAGCAAGGCGGAATACAGCAATCCGCAAGGCAGCAGGGACCACACCACGCCCAAGCCCATGGGAGCCGCAAGCGCACTTCCCGCAGAGACTTTGCGCACGCGGGCCCAGACGCTGCGTGCACCGGCTTGCAGCCACAGAGGTTGCTGGCCTGTAAACAGAAGGACGAGCCCCAGAACCGTAGCCGCCACGTGCAACAAGGACCAGACCGGCCGCAACGCAGTGGATTGCACGGTGAGCCAACCCAAGCCTTGCACCGAAGCAGCCGCAAGTGCCCCCAGCGCTGCATAACCTATGACTCTGCCCGCTTGGAAACTCAGCATGGCTGTCGTACCTCTGGCGCCTGCGGCCTGCCCGATGCCTGCACAAGCCGCCCCGCACATGGCAAGACAATGGGGCCCGCCCACGAGGCCCATCAACAAAGCGGTAACTGCCAGAGACGACTGCATCCGGGCAGGTTAAATGATTTTGGAGAAGCGGGCGCGGGTACGGTCGGTTTGCAGATAGCGGTCGAACACCATGGCGACGGCGCGTACAAAGAACCACCCTTGGCTGGTCACTTGGATACCGTTGTCATCCAGCGTCACCAGACCCTGCTCTTCCAAACCGCGCAAGGTATTGAGTTCAGCTGCAAAGTAGGTTTTGAAGTCCAGCAGATACGCAAGATTGATAGATTCAAACTGCAGCTGGCCTTGGCACATGAGCGCCATGATCACCGCACGGCGCACCAGGTCGTCACGCGTAACGGCCATACCCCGCACGATGGGGAAACGCCCTTGGTCGAGGTAGTCGTAATACTCTTCCAGTGTCTTGGCATTCTGGCTGTAAGTGGCACCGATGCGGCCGATGGCAGACACCCCCAAGGCAATCAAGTCGCAATCCGGCTGGGTGCTGTAGCCCTGGAAGTTACGGTGCAAGCGCCCCTGACGTTTGGCGATGGCCAGCGAGTCGTCCGGCAAGGCAAAGTGATCCATACCCACATACACATAGCCAGCCCCCATGAAGGAAGCCAGTGAGTGCGCCAACATGGACACCTTGGAGGCGGCACCGGGCAGCTCCACTGTGGCGATACGCCGTTGGGGCTTGAAGCGCTCCGGCAGATGCGCATAGGCATAGAGGGCAATGCGGTCAGGGCGCAAGGCATTCACTTGTGCGAGGGTACGGTCAAAGGACTCGGGGCTTTGGCGGGGCAAGCCGTATATCAGGTCCACATTGATGGACTCAAATCCACGAGCCCGTGCCGCTTCGACCAAGGCAAATACCTGCTCGGCGGGCTGCACGCGGTGCACAGCCTTCTGCACTGCGGGGTCAAAGTCTTGCACGCCGAAGCTCAGTCGGTTGAAACCCAGCTCGGCCAAGGTATCCAGGCGCGATGCATCAACCGTGCGAGGATCCACCTCTATGGAATATTCACCGCCGGCGGCAAAGCTGAAGTTGCGGCGCAGCATCGCCATGAGTTCCCGCAGTTCAGCGTCGCTCAAAAAGGTGGGGCTGCCCCCACCCAAGTGCAACTGGCTGACGGACTGTCCTGTTCCCATCAATTTCGTGTGTAACTCCACTTCCCGGGTCAGGTAGCGCAAATACGTAGCTGCCTTGTCATGGTGCTTGGTGATAATCTTGTTGCAAGCGCAGTAGTAGCACAGCGATTCGCAAAATGGGATGTGCACGTAGAGAGACAAGGGCAAGGCCAGCGCAGCAGCCCCGGACCGGCGTTGCTGCAAGGCTTGGGTGTAATCGTCCGCACTGAAGGCCTCGACAAAGCGATCTGCCGTCGGGTACGAGGTGTAACGCGGCCCGGAGACATCAAACCGGGTCAATAATTGTTCTGATATGGGTGCGGATGCAATGGCTGCGTTCATGAATACTCCAAGCTAGCGCACAGACTGTGACCGAAGCGCCCGCCAAGCTCCTTGATTTACATCAAGGAGTTTCAGGATGACCGAGACCATAATTGACTTGCATCAGGGGAACACCATGCTTGAACACGCAACACCTACCGCCAAGTCTCTCGACAACCATACGTCCATCGCGATCACGCCGGTCGGCACAGCGGCATTGAACCCCCACACCATCAAAGTGGCTTGCTCCAACTGCAACCTGCGCGAACTGTGCATGCCCTTGGGGTTGAGCGCTGCAGAGCTGGACAAGATTGACGACGTAGTGGCCAGCCGCCGAAAGATCAAACGCGGAGCAACCCTCTTCCGCAACGGAGAAAAGTTCACCAGCCTGTTTGCCATTCGCACCGGCTTCTTCAAAACTTGCGTAGCTTCAGAAGACGGCCGCGACCAGGTGACCGGCTTCCAGATGGCCGGCGAAATCGTGGGGCTCGATGGCATTGTGAACGACCACCACACGTGCGATGCAGTAGCCCTCGAAGATGCCGAAGTCTGCGTCATGCCCTTTGACCGCATTGAAGAGCTCTCGCGGGAAGTGAATTCGCTGCAGCGCCATGTCCACAAGATCATGAGCCGCGAAATCGTGCGTGAAAACGGCGTGATGCTGCTTCTGGGTAGCATGCGAGCCGAAGAGCGACTGGCTGCGTTTCTGCTGAACCTGGTTCAGCGCCTGCATGCCCGCGGCTTCTCGCAAAGCGAGTTGGTGTTGCGGATGACCCGCGAAGAGATTGGAAGCTACCTTGGTCTGAAGCTTGAGACCGTGAGCCGCACATTCTCCAAATTCGTGGAAGACGGCATTGTGGAAGTCAAGCAGCGCCATGTGCGCATCTTGAACACAGAGGCCCTGAAGGACATTGTCAACCCCAAGGTCTGCAACTGAGCGGGGCTCAAACTCCTAGTCGTTGACCTCGGCGGCACTCATATTGAGCAAGGCGGTCAAGGCGCTGGAGGCCAGCGTCACCGCCCAGAAAACGAAGAACGCCAGGGTGTAAATCCCTTGGCGTGAAAGCGGTAGCGCTGCATCGTGCCAATGCAGATCGTGCGGGTCAATGAATGCAAACACCACGATCTCCAGTACTCCGGCCGCCAGAAAAGCGGGCCAGACGACTGCCATCCATTTACCTGTCGGCATACATCGCTCCTGAAAATCCGCTTTAGCGCGGTGCAGTGGTGGGCACTACCCCTGTCGCTGCATGGTTTCGCGCCTGCATGGCTGGGGCCAGGCTCTCAGGCTTGGCCGCCAAAGACTTGTTGATGTCTAAGCCGGCCTGGTAGTAGTTTTCATCGACGATGGGGTCCATGCCACGCACGGCAATATAGAAGGTCAGGAAACTCGCCACCACCACGATGAGCGGACCGGAGACTACCAGCCACACATGACCGAACTTCCACCAGGGTGCGGGTGTGTTGGACGAAGTTGTAGGGTTGGACATAAGCAGTCTTTCTTAACGCGGAACAATGAATACGGACTTTTCAGTCACTGCGGCAGACGCGGGAGCCGATTTCACCGTGAAATGGATGGGGTGAGAACCGGGAGCCGCACCTTCGTAGGGAAGCTGCACACGGACGGCGATCCAGCGCGATTCGGTAGGGCCGACTTCCATGCTGGCATCGGTCGACACCGTTAACCCCGGGAGCCCATCAACGCTGACTTCATAGGTTTGCGGAGTTTCCCGGGTGTTCATGATTTGCAGGCGGTACACATTCTCCAGACGACCACCCGACACAATGCGGGCCAAAGTGCCGCGGTCGCGCTCCACATCCACTTTGAATGGCGGGCGCAACCAGAGACTGGTCAACATCGCGATTACCACGGCCAGCAGTATGCCGGTGTAGATCAGCACACGGGGTCGAAGCACATGACGCAAGGTTTGGGCATTGGTCCAGTGCTGACTCAAGGCGTTCTGTGTAGAGTATTTCACCAAGCCACGGGTGTAACCCATTTTGTCCATTACGGTGTCACACACATCGGCACAAGCACCACAACCAATACATTCGTATTGCAAGCCTTTGCGGATATCAATACCGGTCGGGCAGACTTGCACGCACAAGCTGCAGTCCACACAGGCGCCCAGATTCAAGGTTGCGATGTCGGCTTTTTTGGAGCGGGCACCCCGTGGCTCCCCGCGCTCCTGGTCGTAGGTCACGATCAAGGTGTCTTTGTCAAACATGGCGCTTTGGAAGCGCGCATAAGGACACATGTATTTGCAGACCTGCTCGCGCATGTAGCCCGCATTGCCGTAAGTGGCAAAGCCGTAGAACAACACCCAGAAGGTTTCCCAAGGGCCCATGGACAACGCCATGAATTCAGCGCCCAGACTGTGGATGGGTGTGAAGTAACCCACGAACGTGAATCCGGTCCACAAGCCAACGGCAATCCACATCAGCTGCTTGGCTGCTTTGCGCCAGACCTTATCGAGATTCCAAGGACCTGCGTCACGCCGCATGCGGGCAGAGCGGTCTCCTTCCGCCAGCTTTTCCAACCAAAGGAAAATTTCGGTGTACACCGTTTGCGGACAGGCATAGCCGCACCACAAACGCCCTGCTACCGCCGTAAACAAAAACAAGGACAGTGCGGAGATCACCAGAATGCCGGTGAGATACACAAAGTCCTGCGGGTACAGCACAAGGTTGAAGATATAGAACCGCCGAGCCCCGAGATCAAACAGCACCGCTTGGCGCTGCCCCCACTCCAACCATGGCAATCCATAAAACACCAACTGGGTCAGGAAGACCAACGCCCACCGCCACTTCGAGAAGTAGCCCGACACGCTGCGCGGATAAATCTTCTTGTGCGCTTCGTACAGGGCAATCGTCTCCTCGTCGGCACCGGGTGGCGGGGCAATGGGCCCTTTGTCCGGTGATGCGACGATAGGAATGATTTTCTTCTCTGCAGTGGAGGCGGGTACGCTCAAGGAATGTCCTTTGCTTGGCAGCCGGCTTTACTTGGCCGCACCAGTGTTGGAGAAACCCCAGACATAGGACGCCAGAACCTTGATCTGCGCGGGAGACAGTTTTTGCGCTTGCGCGGGCATCTGGTTGACCTTGCCGTTGTTCACCATGGCGATGATGGCGTTTTCGCCATAGCCGTGCAACCAGATGTCGTCGGTGAGGTTCGGTGCACCGAGCGCCTGGTTGCCCTTGCCGTCTGCACCGTGGCAGGCTGCACAAGCTGCGAACTTGGGCTTGCCCAGAGCAGCGCGCACCGAGTCGTTGGGGCTTCCCGACAGGCTGAGCACATAGTTCGCTACGTTCTTCACGTCATCTGCGGTACCGACGGCTGCTGCCATCGGTGGCATCTGGCCGATACGACCCTGGTTCAGTGTCTCGATGATCTTGTCGGGTGTGCCGCCGTGCAGCCAGTCAGCATCGGTCAGGTTGGGAAAGCCTTTGGAGCCATGAGCGTCCGAACCGTGGCATTGGGAGCAGTTGTTCATGAACAAACGCTCGCCGATGGCATGGGCCTGAGGGTCCTTGGCCATGTCTTCAGGCGTCATGCTGTCAAAGCGCGCATAGATGGGCGCGATGTCGGCTTCGCCCTTGGCGATTTCGGCTTGCAGCTGGCCCTTGGATGTCCAGCCCAGCTTGCCGGCGGAATTGCCCAAGCCGGGGTAGAAGGCCAGATACACGCCGGCAAACACGATGGTGATGACAAACAAGCCTACCCACCAACGGGGCAAGGGGTTGTTCATTTCACGCAAGTCGCCGTCCCAGACGTGACCGGTAGTGTTGTCATTGGCGGTCATGGCCTTGGCTTTGCCGCTGAACCACAACAGGAACAGACAGGCCACGATGCCGATGACCGTGACGGCGGTCACGTAGACCGACCAGAAGTTGCTTGTGAAGTCACTCATTTTGATTCCTTTTGGGGCTCAGTCCTGCTCGAAAGGCAGGTTGGCGGCCTCTTGAAAGTCGCTGGAACGGCTCTTGGACCAGGCCCAGCGAACAATGGCGATAAAGACCACGAAACTGATAACCGTGGTGATAGAGCGCAGGTTGTTGACATCGATGTCCATGGTCATCCCCTTACTTCAGTGCCAGGCCCAGAACCTGCAGGTAAGCGATGGTGGCTTCCAGCTCGGTCTTGCCCTTGACTTCTTCCGAGGCCTTGGCGATCTGCTCGTCGGTGTAAGGCACACCCACTTTGCGCAAGGCGCGCAGGTGCGATGGCAGGGACTCGGCATCCACCAGGTTTTTCTCCAACCAAGGGTAGGCCGGCATGTTGGACTCAGGCACCACATCACGTGGGTTGGTCAAGTGAATGCGATGCCATTCATCGCTGTACTTGCCGCCCACACGGGCCAGGTCCGGACCGGTACGCTTGCTGCCCCACTGGAAGGGGTGGTCATACACCGACTCGCCTGCCACGGAGTAGTGGCCGTAACGCAGTGTCTCGGCCCGGAAGGGGCGGATCATCTGCGAGTGGCAGTTGTAGCAACCTTCACGGATGTACACATCACGCCCGGCCAATTGCAAGGCGGTGTAGGGCTGGATGCCCTGGAGGGGCTCTGTGGTGGATTTCTGGAAGAACAGCGGAACAATTTCCACCATACCGCCTGCCAGCAACACCAGCAGGATCAGCACGATCATCAGAAAGTTGCTGGTCTCGATCTTCTCGTGCGACAGACCGGATGTACTTTTTTCGTTTGCCATACAAAGGTCCTTTTAAGCGTGGGCTGCTGCGGGAATGGCCACGGTATTGGCGCGTCCTGCAGTAGCAGTCATCAGGGTGTTCCAGAGCATGATCAGCATGCCGCCGAGGTACAGCAGGCCGCCCAACAAGCGCAACACATAGAAGGGGTAGGTCGCTTTCACCGACTCCACGAAGGTGTAGGTCAAGGTGCCGTCAGGGTTGATGGCGCGCCACATCAGGCCTTGCATCACACCGGCAATCCACATGGCAGCGATGTAAATCACGATACCGATAGTGGCAGTCCAGAAGTGCAACTCAATCGCTTTGACGCTGTACATCTGCTTGCGGCCGAACAGGCGGGGAATCAGGTAGTACATGGAACCCATGGTCACCAGACCCACCCAACCCAAGGCGCCGGAGTGCACGTGGCCCACAGTCCAGTCGGTGTAATGGCTCAGGGCGTTCACGGTCTTGATGGACATCATGGGGCCCTCGAAAGTGGACATGCCGTAGAAGGACAAGGACACGATCAGGAAGCGAAGGATGGGGTCGTCACGCAGTTTGTGCCATGCGCCGCTCAGGGTCATTACGCCGTTGATCATGCCGCCCCAGCTGGGTGCCAACAGAATCAGGGAGAACACCATGCCGACAGACTGGGTCCAGTCCGGCAAGGCGGTGTAATGCAAGTGGTGTGGACCCGCCCACATGTAAGTGAAGATCAGCGCCCAGAAGTGGACGATGGACAGGCGGTAGCTGTACACAGGCCGTTCTGCCTGCTTGGGAATGAAGTAGTACATCATGCCCAGGAAGCCGGCGGTCAGGAAGAAGCCCACAGCATTGTGGCCGTACCACCACTGAACCATGGCGTCTTGCACACCAGCGTAGGCGGAATACGATTTCATGAAGCCCGCGGGGATCGCTGCACTGTTCACCAAGTGGAGGATGGCCACCGCAATGATGAACGCACCAAAGAACCAGTTGGCTACATAGATGTGCTTGACCTTGCGGGTTCCGACGGTTCCGAAAAACACCACCGCGAACGACACCCAGACCAGTGTGATCAGGATGTCAATCGGCCATTCCAGCTCCGCGTATTCCTTGCCGGAGGTGTAACCCAATGGCAGAGAAATGGCTGCTGCCAGGATCACCAGCTGCCAACCCCAGAAGGTGAATGCGGCCAGCTTGTCGCTGAAGATGCGCACGTGACAGGTGCGCTGCACGACGTAATAGGCAGAAGCGAACAAGCCGCAACCGCCGAACGCAAAAATCACTGCATTCGTATGCAGCGGGCGCAAGCGCCCGTAGGTGAGCCACGGAATACCGAAGTTGAGTTCGGGCCAGGCGAGTTGGGCGGCGATGATCACGCCCACCAACATGCCGACCACCCCCCAGACCACGGTCATGATGGCGAACTGGCGCACAACGGTATCGTTGTACACCGTCGCCTGCTGATTTGGAAATGCCATATTTACCTCTTCTTGGATTACTTCAAAGCAAGTGTCTGCCGGGCTTTACAAACGCGGGTTGACCCAAATCAACCGGCAGAGAAAAAGCGGGGAACCTTTTTCAGGGTTCGCGCAAAATGCGCTCACCCTCGGATTCGATGTCCTCGAACTGGCCGCGGTCAATGGCCCACCAGAGACCTGCCAGAATGAAAAACACCAGCACCACCGACAGGGGAACCAACAAATACAAGATGTCCATGATTACTCCTGGGTGAGTGGAAAGAGAGGCGCCGTGTGCGCTCCGGAAGGGGCAGGCGAACTCAAGGGCGCAGAGAGGCGCAAGGCGTTCAACACCACCAGCAAGGAGCTGCAGGCCATGCCCAAACCGGCCAGCCACGCTGGCAAATAGCCCGCTACGGCCAAAGGAATGCAAGCTGCGTTGTAGGCCAAGGCCCACCAAAGGTTCTGGCGCACCACCTGCATGGTTTTGCGGGCCAGCATCCATGCGCTGCTCACGCTGGCCAACTTGTCACCCATGGCTACGAAATCAGATCGCGATTGCGCAATCGGCACCGCGCGCCCGAAGGCAAATGACACATGGGCGCCTGCCAGCACCGGCCCGTCGTTCAGCCCGTCGCCCACCATGGCCACCACGTGCCCGTCAGCCTGCAGCTGCTGCATGTAGGCCAGCTTGTCCGACGGCGAGCAAGCGCCACGCACATGAGCGATGCCCAATCGGCTGGCCATGGTGCGGGCCGCTTCTACACGGTCGCCGGATAAGAGATGCACCCCTATTCCCATGCTTTGCAAGGTGCGCACCACCTGCACGGCATCTTCACGCACTTCTTCTTGCAAATGGAAGCTGGCCACCCAGCCTGAATCATCGCTCAGGTGCACGACCGGACCTTGCGCCTCAGCCGATAGCAACTCTGGCGAAACACCGCCACAAAACGATGCGCCCCCCAAGCGGAAGCGCCCCTCCAAGAGACCATCTATCGTCAATTCCATGCTGATATCCGCTTCTACCCCCTGCCCTGCCACTTCGTGCGAGTCGTTTACGCGCAGGGGGCATATGCCTTCGCGCTCCGCAGCCAGCACCAACGCCCTTGATAGCGGATGCAGGGACTGCGAGGCCAGTCCGGCGGCAGCGGCCAAGGCAGAAGCCCGGTTAACGCCAGCACGACACGCGACCGTTTGCAGAGCCATCGCGTCGCGGGTCAGAGTCCCGGTTTTATCAAACACCACGGTATCGGCAGCCGCCAGAGTTTCCAAGGCGGGCAAGCTGCGGACCAGTAGCCCGTTGCGGGCCAGGTTTCCTGCTGCCGCCAGCATGGCCGCTGGAGTCGCAAGCGACAAAGCACAAGGGCAGGTCACCACCAACACTGCTACCGCCACCATCAAGGCATGGGCAGGGTCGGTCGGCCACCACCAGATGGCGGCACCCACAGCAGCGAGCAGCACGCCGATCAAAAAGGGTTTGGCCCAACGGTCGGCCATCTGCGCCGCGCCGGGCTTAGTGAGGGAGGCACTTTCCATGAGGGCCAGAATCTGGGCAAAACGGGTGGACTCCCCCAAGGTTTGCACCCGCACCAGCACAGTGCCCGACAGGTTGTGGCTGCCTGCAATGACGCCCTGCCCCAAACCGCGCTGCAGAGCATGCGACTCACCGGTCAGCAAGGATTCGTCCACCAGGGTGTGCCCCTGCTCGATCACGCCATCGGCGGCAAAGGTCTCGCCGGCGTGCACCTGCATCAGGTCACCCACCACCAGGCGACGCACCGCCACACGCTCAAAACTGCCGTCGGCAGCCCTGCGCTGCACGCTGTCGGGCATGCGGTTCATGAGCGCCTCCAGCGCACCCGCTGTGCGGTCGCGCAAGCGCAGCTCCAGCCAGCGGCCTGTCAACAAAAAGAACACAAACATGGTGAGCGAGTCGAAATACACCTCGCGTCCGAACAGACCGTCTGGATCAAAAGTACCCGCAGTGCTGGCAGCAAACGTGATCCCCATTCCGATGGCCACGGGCAAGTCCATGCTGATGCGGGCGTGGCGCACATCCGCCCACGCCTTGCGGAAAAACGGGCCGCAGGAAAACAAGATGACCGGCAACGACAAAACCCACGAGGCCCAACGCAGCAATTGCTCGTACTCGCCGGTCAGGTCGCCGGGGCGCGCTTGGTAGGCGGGCCACGCATACATCATTACTTGCATCATGCACAGACCCGCCACCAGCCACTGCCAGAGTGCTTTGCGGGATTCGGCTTTGCGTCGCTCCAAGGCGAACACATCGTTCGCAGGCACTGCGCGGTAACCGGCAGCTTGAACCGCGTGCATCCACTCTGAAGGCTTGACCTGGTCTTGCGACCAGCGCACTTGCGCGCGCTGACTGGCCGCACTCACCCGGGCTTCCTGCACGCCGGGCACGCTGCGCAAAGCATCCTCTATGGTCATGGCACAGGCGGCGCAGTGCATGCCTTCGACCACGATATTCGAATCCCAGCAGCCGGGCTCTGTACCTGACTCGCGGCTGAAGGCGGCCCACTCTGCCGGACTGTCGACCACGGCAAGAGAATCCCTGTCCAAAAGCACAGAGGTGGGAGGAAGGGCCGAGTTACTCATCATTGCAGAGGATTCTGAGCGGCAGGAGCCGAACGAACCTTGATGCAAATCAAGACTTTCAGGGATGAACGGCGTAACCTGAATGCTCACAACACAGGAGCATCAGCATGTACCAACGCATTCTTGTCACCACCGACGGCAGCAAACTTTCTCAAAAGGCCGTAAGCACCGCAATTTCCTTGGCAGGTCTGTGCGGCGCCGAACTCGTTGCACTCAAAGTGGTGCCCCGCTACCCCCAAAGCTATTTCGATGGAGGTATCGCGCTGGCCGGCGACGACATCAAGCAGGTAGAAAAAGCCTGGAGCGACGCTGCCCAGAAAGTGGTCGACGCTGTCAAAAAGACCGCGGAATCCAAGAAGGTGGCGACCAAAGCAATCGTCGTACGATCCGATGTGGTGTCAGACGCAGTCTTGGCCACCATCAAGAAGCACAGTTGCGATCTGGTCATCATGGCGTCCCACGGTCGCAAGGGCATCAAGCGACTGCTCTTGGGCAGTGAAACCCAGCATGTGCTCACCCACGCAACCATTCCTGTGCTGGTTTTGAAGTAAATGTGGCTCTAGCGCCCGTGCAATGTGCGCGGACTGCTCCTGAAATCAGAGCAGTTTAGAAGGGGTGAAAGAGAACTCTTCCTCTTCCTGGTACCGGTCGCGAATCGCCAAGACGTCGTCAAACCCGTCCAGGAAGGCTTGCACACATCGGGGATCAAAGTGAGTGCCAGAGCCGGCGTTTAGAAAGTCCACCGCCTGCTCCAGGGACCAGGCTTTTTTGTAGGGGCGCTCCGAGGTCAAAGCATCAAACACGTCTGCCACCGCGACGATGCGGCTGAAGATCGGAATAGCCTCGCCTTTGAGGCCTTGCGGGTAGCCGCTGCCGTCGTACTTTTCATGGTGGCCCAGCGCGATTTCCGCCCCCGCCTGCAGCACCCGTGAGTTGCTGTTCTTCAGCAGTTCGTATCCGAATGCAGCATGCTGCTTCATGATCTCAAACTCGGCGGCATCCAACCGGCCGGGCTTCAAAAGGATGTTGTCGGTAATGCCCACCTTGCCGATGTCGTGCATGGGGGCAGCTTCAAGCAACAGCTCCTGTTCTTCCGGCGGCAAACCCAGCTTCTTGGCAATCAGCTGGGAATAGTGCGCCATGCGCAGGATGTGCGCGCCGGTTTCCGGGTCACGGAACTCAGCTGCCTTGCACAGTCGGAAGACGGTGTCTCGCTCACGCTGCAAAATCACCTCGGTCGCTTTGCGCACTTCGGACGACAGCCACTCGGCGTGGTCGGCCAATTTGCGGCGTGCGCTGCTCAAGCTCAGCATGTTTTTGGCGCGGGCCAGGAACTCGACCTTGTCGACCGGCTTGGCCAAAAAGTCGTTGGCACCCGAGTCCAGTGCCCGGTAACGCACCTGCTTCTGGTCATTGGCCGTGATCATCAGGATGGGCACGTCCGCGCAATTAGGCAGCGCCCGGAAGCGTTGGATGAATTCCAGACCATCGATGTCCGGCATCATGTAATCCACGATCACCAAGTCAGGGGTGTGCGTCGCAGCCCATGCCAGTCCGTCCAAGGGGCTGGCGAAGCTGTGGCTCTGACAGTTGTCCAGCTTTTTGATCAGCGCGCCGAAAAGAATCAGATTGATTTCGGTATCGTCAATGATCAGTACTTCCTGCATGGTCACAGTATCGCCTTAAATCTGACCGCCGAACCCGGCAGACCGGTTGCGCAAAATCACCATGAGGCGCTCTACCTCATGTATCAGAGGCTCCACGACACCGCCTACTGAAGCCTTGTCCGCAAAAGCAGCCATGGCCTCCAGGCGATGCGCGAGATTACTGGCAGGTGCAGCACCGAAAAGGGCGAGAGTTCCCTTCAGGGCATGCGCCACGTGCAGTAAACCGTTGAAGTCACCCGCTGCAGCCAAATTACCCAGCCGTTCTTTGTCTCTGGGCCATTGCTCCATGAAGGCATCCGCCACGATATCCACCATTTCCTGATCCGCCTCTCTCAATGCTTGGGCGTAATCGAAATTTCCTTGGTCCAGCATCGCCAGGATGGAGGGCGAAATATCCCCACTCTCTTCTGCATCAGGCTCTTCGGGCCCAGCGTGAGAGAGTTGCAAGATTTTCTGTTGCAGCTCCTCCGACTTGATGGGCTTGGCAATGTAGTCATCCATGCCGGCTTCGAGGCAGAGATTGCGGTCCGACTCCATGGCATTGGCCGTCATGGCAATGATGGGAATGCGTCGGCCGCGCTCATTGGCCCGGATGTGGCGGGTCGCTTCCAGCCCATCCATCACCGGCATCATCATGTCCATCAGGACCAGGTCGTACGGCCGTTTGGGCAGCATGTCGAGTGCAATTTGTCCGTTGCCGGCCACGTCCACATGATGCCCCCAGCGTTGCAGCAAGGTAACCGCCAGTTTCTGGTTGATGGCGTGGTCCTCCACCAGCAGGATGTCCAGCACCGGATGGGAGTCACGGATGGAATGGCGGGTGACCAGCACCTCGGGCCGCACCTTGTGCAATTGCAAGACGCCTGAAACCATCTGCAGCAAGTCCTGCCGCGCAATCGGTTTGGACAGGTAGCCCGCGATACCCACCTGGCGTGAACGTTGACCGTCGCCTTTCATGCCGGCGGACGACAGCAGCACCATGGGCAAGCTGCTGCAATTGGGGAGGCCACGGACCAAGGGCGCGGTTGAGAATCCGTCCATCTCAGGCATCTGGCCATCCAGCAACACCAGATCGCAGGGCACCTGCGCATTCGCAGCGGTTTGTTGACTCAGCCAATCCAGCGCCGCGCGGCCGGAATCCGCCTGGCTGGTGCGGGCCCCGAAGGAGTGCAGCATGCCGCAGACCACTTCACGGTTGACCAGGTTGTCGTCGACCACCAGGATGTGCAGGCCATCCAACCGGATCAAGGCTGCGGTCTCTACAGGCGCAGAGGTATCTTTGACCAGCGCCACGGTGAAGTGGAACACGCTGCCCTGCCCCGGTGTGCTTTCCACCCAGATCGTTCCACCCATGCCCTCGACCAGGCGTGCACAGATGGTCAAGCCCAATCCCGTGCCACCGTACTTGCGGGTGGTGGAGCTGTCCTCCTGGGAGAACGCATCAAAAATGCTGCCCAATTTGTTGGCGGGAATGCCGATACCGGTGTCGCTCACAGCGAGGTGAAGCAGGGGTTTTCCGTTGGACGCCATTTCCTGGCGGATCCGCAACACCACTTCGCCGCGCTCGGTGAACTTGATGGCGTTGCCCAATACATTGACCAGCACCTGGCGCAAGCGGCCCGGGTCGCCGACCAGTGCGCGCGGCACATCAGGGGCCACGTCCCAGACCACTTCCAGCCCCTTGTCATGGGCGCGCAGCACTACGGTCTTGAGGGTGTCGGCCACCGTGCGTTCCAGGTTGAAGGGAATGGACTCAATGTCCATCTTGCCGGCTTCAATCTTGGAGAAATCCAGAATGTCGTTAATCACCCGCAGCAAGGCTTCGGACGAGGACTTCACGATGTTCAGGTATTCCTGTTGTTCAGCGTCCAGTGTGGTGTCCAGCAGCAGCTCGGTCATGCCGATCACCCCGTTCATGGGCGTGCGGATTTCATGGCTCATGTTGGCCAGGAAATCTGACTTGGCGTGATTGGCCGCCTCCGCCGCGTCCTTGGCCTTTTGCAACTCTTCGGAGATGTGACGGGCTTGGGTGACATCGGTCAGGAAGCCGTTCCACACAATATGGCCGTTGGCCTTGTGCTGCGGTTGAGACTCTCCGCGTACCCAGAAAATCTCCATGGTCTGGGCATTGACCATCCTGAAATCCATGCCCCAAGGAGCACCAGCAGCGGAAGCTTCGACCAGTGACTGCGCCACCGACGTGCGATCTTGCGGGTGTACACACTGCAAAAACGCATTGGAGTCGGTGGTCATCACCTCAGTGCGCACCCCCATCATGGTTTCGGCGGCATGGCTCATGAAGGCAATCTTGAACAAGCCGCCTTTGGTCACGAAATACTGGAATACCGCCACCGGTATGTGCCGGGTCACCTCGCGCAGACGCTCGTCAGCCTCTTTGGCCAGCGTGACGTCCTGCCAGATGCCCGTGAATATGGTGGCTCCATCCTGCCCGGTTTCAGGCTCGGGGCTGACCTCGGTGCGGATCCAACGTATGGTCTTGTTGGGTAATTGAATGCGGTATTCGCCCTGCCACGCCTCACGCCGCTGGGCTGCCAGATAAATGCCGTCGCGCACCAGGGGCCAGTCTTCTTCCAGCACCTGCCTCGAGGCGGACTTGGGGTCATCCAGCAGCTGTTGCACGCTGATGCCCCGCACTTCCTGGATGCGGTCATTCACAAAGGTGTAGCGCTGACCGCGTTCGCTTACATGGACTTGGAACACCACGCCGGGCAGCGTATTGGTGATGTGCCGCAGGCGCGCTTCGGCGGCCTTGATGTTCACTTCCATGCGCTTGCGGGCCGTGATATCCGTGCGGATGGCGATATACATATTGGGTGTACCGCTCTCGTCCTTGAGAGGCACGATGGTGGCGTCCACCCAATAAAGCTGGCCGGACTTGGAGCGATTGCAAATCTCACCCCGCCAGACCTTGCCTGACGAGATGACAGCCCACAGGTTGGTGAAATACACCTTGTCCTGCACGCCCGAATTGATCATCCGGTGGTTCTGGCCCAGTAACTCCCCGCGGGAGTAACCACTGAGCTGGCAGAACTTGTCGTTGGCGTAAACGATGTCACCCGCCGCGTTCGTGGTGCTCACGATTGCGTGCTGATCCAGCGCGAACTTCTGGTTGGCCAAATCGGTCAGGGCGAACTGCAAGTCCTTCTGGCTGTCTTCCTTCTGGCGCACCAATGTGCCCATCAGCTCCGACAAGGATTCCAGAGAATCGTCGATCAGGGGCGGATGATCCAGATCGACCTGCGCCATCAGTGCCGATGCCGTGGCGCGCAGGGAGTCCATGGCACGCGTGCGGCTCTCCAGTTCATCACGCAGGCGCGTGTTGCTGGCGGTCAGGTCGACAGAGCTGAGTTCGAGGCTGCGGCTTTTGAGCTCGAGGTCCCGGTCGTTCTGCAGGTAGGCCTCTTCCACTTGATGCATCAAAGGCCCGAGGCCTTTGATCGCCTGCAAGGCAGCCGGGGACAGCGGTACGCCCTCTTGCAAACCTGCAAGCTCCTGCTGCACAGTGGCCCAAGCCTGCGGGTCCAACCCCAGGTTCCGTTTGACCTGCCTGGCCAGCAATTTGTGATGCAAGGGACGCCCCGCCTCTGTCATGCCGATTCCGAAAAATAGGTGATGGTCATCGTCTGGTTATGCAGGAGACACTGCGCCCCATTGTGCGCCGGACTGATTTCACCATACGAATAAAAACCGGCCAGAGTCGGTCCTTTTCCTACAACGGCAGCCACGGCTTCTACTTCCTCATCCACACGCCCACCCATGACCAGCTTGCGTCCCACGCAGCTCACCATCAAGGCCAGTCCGTCAGCCTGTTGGATCTTCAGTCCCTGGGCAGCTTGCTCTGCACCATTCACCAGCGCGTCAGTGCCTGCTTGCATCATGCGCAGGTAACCGCCCTCCTCCACGTCGCCGGCCAGAGTGATGCTGCCCTCCGCTTCATCGATACCGAGAATGGTGCGCAACAAACCTTCCTCTTTACCGCCTGCCGACACCACCGAGAACGGGAACAGCAATCCGGACGCAGGCAAATCTTTGGCGTGCTCCCCGAGATAGCGTTTGTAAGTCGCCAACGCCGGCTCGCCATCCAGGGTAAAAAGCACATTGCGGCGGGCTTTCGTCACCCGCCGAGCGGGGCCAAAGGCTGACCAGCCGCCATACACCCCGTGAGACACCTGCAGGTCACTGCCATACAGGCCGGCACACACCAGCCGGGTGGCACTGACGCCCGTGTGATCCAGCACCACGGTTCGCACGAAGGCTGCGCCGTCGCCGGCCAGACCGCCCACAATCGGCACATCCGCGCCCAGCACGTGCGACATGCCGAGGATCAATGCACTGCCATTGATCTGGACGCCCTGCCCGAGCACGACCACGGCACGCAGACCATCACGCGGCAAACCGGACGCGAGGCGAACACCCGCGTCAAAGGAATCGTCCATGTCTTTGAGGTCTGTGGCGGCGGGCTGCATGCAGGTGGAGTCCCAGCGGACGGCTGTCAGCGCCAAAGAATCGTCGGCCACCCCGTCGCCGGAAATTTCGCCGGCTGTGGAGCACCCCATCAGGACAGCACCGGCAAAGGCCTTGCTCAGTTCGGGCTGGGCAGAGCGCAAAAGGTCTTCATTGCCGAAAGCCAGCACCCATTGGGGCCCGGATGCAGCCATGGCAGAAAAGCCCTCCGCAGCTGGAGAACTGGTGCGCCATGTGGCTTGAGATACTTGCATGCGTCGGCTCCGGTATGTTGGAATTTGCAGCCCGTAGTCATGATACGACGCTTGCGAGACAAATGCACAGAAATTGGCATTTATCTCACACTTAACAAATTTACCGTATTCTAAGCCGCCTTGTACTGGTCGCGCAAAAGATTCTTTTGCACCTTGCCCATGGCGTTGCGCGGCAAGGAATCCACCACCACGCAGCGTTTAGGGACCTTGAAGTTGGCCAACATGCCTTTCAAGGTGGCAACCACCTGTGCACCGTCCACCTGGTGACCGGCCTTGGGCACCACGACGGCCACGCCCACCTCACCAAAATCGGCATCCGGCACACCCACCACTGCGCTTTCGTCCACACCGGGGAGGTTGTTGATATAGCCCTCAATCTCAGCCGGGTAGACGTTGTAACCACCACTGATGATCAGGTCCTTGCTGCGGCCGACGATGGTCACATAGCCCTTGGCATCTACATGGCCCACATCCCCGGTCTTGAAGAAGCCATCGGCGGTGAATTCCTGCGCTGTTTTTTCCGGCATCTGCCAGTAGCCCTGGAACACATTGGGGCCCTTCACCTCGATGCCGCCGGTGTCACCCGCCTTGACGTCACGGCCGGACTCGTCACGTACCCGCAACTGCACACCCGGCAGTGGTTGCCCAACGGTGCCTACCACCCGCTCACCGTCTCCCGGTTTACAGGGGTTGGAAGTCAGCATCACGGTTTCCGACATGCCGTAGCGTTCCAGAATCGTGTGGCCGGTGCGCGCCTGCCACTGGCGGTGCGTATCCACCAGCATGGGGGCGGAACCCGATATGAAGAGGCGCATGTTCCGGGTGGACTGGGTGTTCAGCCCCGCCTCGGCCAGCAAGCGCACATACAGCGTGGGCACGCCCATGAACACCGTGGCCCGGGCCATCATGCGCAAGGCCGTTTGCGGCTCGAACTTGGCGCACCAGAGCATCTTGCTGCCATTGATCAGCGCGCCATGAATGGCCACAAACAAGCCATGCACGTGGAAGATAGGCAAAGCGTGGATCAGCACATCGCCTTCCTTCCAGTCCCAGTACGTTTGCAGTACGCGGGCATTGCTCAGCAGATTGCCATGGCTGAGCATGGCGCCCTTGCTGCGGCCGGTGGTACCGCTGGTGTAAATGATGGCGGCCAGATCGTTGGCAGCGCGCGGCACCGGCGTGTGGGTGCGTGGAAATTTGGATGCCCGCTCCAGCAGCGTGCCGGTGCGGTCGTCATTGAGCGAAAACACGTACTGCGTGCCGGCCAGAAACGCCATTTTGCTCAGCCAGCCGAAGTTGCGGCCTGCACACACCAGCACCGCCGGTTTGGCATCGCTGATGAAGTAGTCCATCTCCGCGCTCTGGTAGGCCGTGTTGAGCGGCAGGTACACCAAGCCCGCCCGCAGCGTGGCCAGATACAGCACCAGTGCCTCCACTGATTTGTCCACCTGCACCGCGACGCGGGTACCCGCCGGCAGGTCCAGAAAGCCGAACAGGTTGGCCACCATGGCGGTGGCCTCGTCCAGGTCGCGCCAGGAATAGTGCAAGCCACTGTCTGTCTCTACCGCAACAGCATCCAGGTCAGCGGGGAACGCAGCACGCAGCGCGGTGAAAAGGTTGTGGTCGGTGAAGAGTGTGTTCATAACGGGATCTCAAACGTTCATGATTACGTGGGAAAGTTGGCAGTGCGGGACCGGGCTAGAACACCGGCGGGCGTTTGGCCAGAAAGGCGGTAATGCCTTCCCGGTGTTCAGCGGAGTCGGCGTAGGCGTAAGGGTCGACGCCCGCCTGCTCATTTGCTATCAATTCAGGAGCTGGTTGCGCATATTCCACGGGCGCCAGGGGCCGATTTACTGCCCGAAGTGTCTGTTTGTTCAAGCGGGCGGCCTGTGGCGCCAAACCGGCGATGCGAACGGCCACATCGCGGCAGGCATCGTCCAGCGTGTCTGTCGTGTGCACGCGGGTCAAAAAGCCGTGACCCAGCATGGCGGCAGCGTCAAACACCTCGGCGGCGAGCAGCATGGCGCGTGCCACGGTGGCGCCCGCCACCTGCCCCACCAAGGCAGCTTCCCGCGGCGCCATGGGAAAACCCAAACGCGCAATCGGCGCACCGAAGCGGGCGGTGTCAGCCGCCAGGCGAAGGTCGCAGCAACTGGAGATTTCCATGCCCGCGCCCATGCAGTTGCCCTCGATGCGCGCGACGATGGGCACATCGCAATCCAGCATGGCCTGCAAACCGCCCCACACCTCTTGCTCATGGAAGTGGCGCAGCTGCGCCTCGTCAAAGCGGAAGGACGGGTACTCGGCAATGTCGCCCCCGGAACAGAAATGCCCTCGGTCGCCCTGCAACAGCACACAGCGCACACTGGCGTCCTGCTGCACAGCGGTAAACACCGCCCTCAACTCCGTCCACATGCTGCGGGACATGGCGTTGAACTTGCCCGTGTGGGTCAAGGTCAGCCGCCAGACCCCGGGGGTGCCGAAAGCGTCCTGCTCGATTGCAATACCACCCGCCATGTCGCCCCTCAGTCGAGTTTGGCGCCGGAGGCCTTGACGACTGCCGCCCAGCGCTTGATTTCAGCACTCACAAAAGTGCCGAATTGCGCAGGGGTGAGCTTGCCGAACTCGGCACCGTTGTTGGCCCACGCGGTTTTGATCTCTTCGGCCGCGGAGAGGCGGTTCACCTCTTCCACCACACGCGCCTGCACATCGGCGGGTGTGCCCTTGGGTGCCCACAAGCCATACCAGGTGGTCACGGTGTAGTTGGGCAGGCCAAGTTCGGCCGCGCAGGGCACATCGGGGAAGGCCGGGCTGCGCTTGGTGCCGGACACCATCAGCGCCTTGATGCGTCCACCCTTGATGTGGTTGGCGGATGAACCCAGTCCGTCAAACATCATGTCCACACTGCCCGCCATCAAATCCTGCAGAGCCGGACCGGCGCCGCGGTAGGGAATGTGGGTGATGAAGGTGCCCGTCTGCTGCTTGAACAATTCGCCCGCCAGGTGGTGGGAGGTGCCGCCACCTGCGGAGCCGTAGTTCATCTTGCCGGGGCTGGCTTTGACCTGCGCCAGAAACGCCTTGTAGTCTCCGGGTACGTTCTTGGGATTCACCACCAGCACCTGGGGCACGTTGGCCACCAGCGCGAGGGGGATGAAGTCTTTCTCGATGTCGTAGTCCAGCTTGGGGTACATGCTGGGCGCAATCGCGTGGTGCACCGCACCCATGAACAGGGTGTAGCCATCGGGCTGTGCCTTGGCTGCAATGCCGGCGCCGAGGGTGCCGCCTGCACCGCCGCGGTTGTCAATGACCAGCTGGGTACCGGTGAGCTTGGAAAACTGCGCCGACATGGGGCGCGCAAAAGCATCGGTACCGCCACCGGCCGGAAAAGGCACCACCAGCGTGACCGGCTTGGCGGGCCACTTGGCCTGCGCGAGAGCGCTTGCCGGAGCCAGTGCCCAAGCGGTGGCGGCCGCGGTACCCGCGCCCAGCAGACTGCGACGGCTTAGCGCTGCATCGGGTTGGAATGGAAAAAGCGTGTTGTCATTAGCCATGTTTGTCTCCTGCTCGTATTAATGGAAGTACCGTTCGCACACACTAAAAAAACAGATTGCTCACCGCGCTGGCCACCGGAATGCGGCCGCTTGCCAGCCCTTCCCGGTGCTTGTCGAGCCGCTTGAGGTCGTAGAGGTAATTCACCATCAGTCCGTAGGACTGCTTGATGCCTTTGGACGACGGATCTCCCGCCCAGTTCAGCCGCTCGACCCGCGCACCGTTACCCAAGTGAAAGCGCGCCACCGGATCTAGCGGCTTGCCATGCACAGTCTCGCGGCCCAGATACTGCGCAGCGCAGCGCATCAGCATGTGCTGCACCGGTGAGCCGGGCTTGAGAGACAGGGGTGACTCGGCCGCCGCCAGAAAGTGCGCGGTCGTAACGGGCTCGAAACCGGAGGCGCGGCCCAACTCTTCGCGGGCTTTGTCGTCCAGTTGCTCAAGCTGGGCCGTTGCGTTCTTCTGCAACCAGCCGCGAAAGCCGGGAATGGGCGAGAGCGTCGCAAAGGTCTTGAGCTGGGGAAACTCTGCCTTGAGGGTTTCGACCACGCGCTTGATCAGCGAGTCCCCGAAGCTCACACCACGCAGCCCGTCCTGGGTGTTGCTGATGGAGTAAAAAATGGCCGTCGTGGCAGCGTTCAGGTCAGCCGCGTCGGCGGACTCGTCCAGGAGCGGCGTAATGCAATCGGTGAGCGCATCCACCAGCGCCACTTCCACAAAAATCAGGGGCTCATCCGGCAAGCGGGGGTGGAAGAAGCCGTAGCAGCGGCGATCCGAGTCCAGACGGTTTTTCACGTCTGCCCAGCTCTTGATGTCGTGCACCGCTTCGTACTTGATGAGCTTCTCAACCAGCGAAGCCGGTGAATCCCAGCTGATACGCCGCAGCTCCAGGAAACCCACATCAAACCAGGTGGAGAACATGTATTCCATCTCCACGTCCAGCGCCTGCAAGCGCTTGTCGGTTTTGACGGCGGACTGCATCTCTGCCCGCAGGTTGACCAGAAAGCGAATGCCGGTGGCGTCTGCACTGAAGCGCTGCAAGAGGCGCCGGCGTGGAGAGACGGTAGCGCGGCGGTAGTGCACCTCGGCGGCTGCCTCGTCCGGCGTGCCCAAGGCGGCCGCAAACTTGGCTTGAGCGGCCTGGGCCTTGACCGGGTCGGCGACAAACATTTCGCTCATCAGCAACCAGAGGTCCAGCCGCCGGGCGGGTGTGGCACCGGCGTACCAAGCCATCAGGGCTGCGGCGCGACGACCACCTTCGACCTCACTGACCCGCTCATCAATAACGGCTTGCAATTCCTGCAGGATGCGGCGCAAGACGCGGGGTGACAAGGCCTCATCCCCCTGGCGCAGCGTGGCCTGCAGGCGCTCGCGCGTGCTGCGGGCACCGGCACGCTTGGTTACCGGAGGCGCCCCCTCGCTTGCTATTTTTTTAGGAGCTGCTTGCGCAGATCCCGCGGGCGCCGGAGCCGTATTTTCCTTAAAGCTGCGCGGCAGCAGGCGGGCCACATTGCGGTTGATCCAGGAGTCCTGAGTCATGCGAGTAACCTGCTCTTTCCGTGGCGGGCCAGCTCCCGCAAGGCATCACGCTGGCGCATCAAATGGTTGCGCATGGCGGCATCGGCCGCATCGGCATCCCCGGCACGAATGGCGGCAAACACGGCCAAGTGCTCACTCAGGCTCTGCTCCAAGCGGCCGGGGGCATGCAGCTGCTGCAGGCGGGCCAGCTTGAGGATCTTGCGCAAATCCGCAATCACCTGGGCCAGCCAGCGGTTGTCCGCCAGGGTGATGATGGCCTCATGGATGCTGTAATTGGCGGCGTAGTAGTCGGGGATGCGGCGCGCCGCTGCGTGGGCCTGCAGGCTGTCATGCAAAGTATCCAGCGCAGCAATGTCTGCAGCAGTGGCTTTGCGGGTGGCCTCGAAGGCGCAACGCCCCTCGAGCAGTGCAATCACCGGAAAAATCTCATCCAGATCCTGTTCCGTGACCTCGCTGACAAAACTACCGCGGCGGGGCTCATGGCGCACCAGACCCTCCGCGGCCAGTACCTTGAGTGCCTCCCGCAACGGTGTGCGCGAGATCGACCACTCGGTACATA
Source organism: Curvibacter sp. AEP1-3 (assembly GCF_002163715.1). Classification (GTDB taxonomy): domain Bacteria; phylum Pseudomonadota; class Gammaproteobacteria; order Burkholderiales; family Burkholderiaceae_C; genus Allorhodoferax. Next base: position 31,853 of record NZ_CP015698.1, on the reverse strand, counting down.
GCGCGGCTTCGTCAATAAACGCGCCCGCGTGCAAAGCCCCTTCAAAGATGCGGGAGCGCAGCCGGTCGGCTACGTCGTCATGCAGTGAATTGGGTACGGCTCGCATGGGTTGGGTCGGGCTCCACAAGGCTGATAAGTGCTACGTAATTTTTCATAATTACGTGTAATTACAAGCAATGGTAAAGAGATGCCGTTCTTTTGAGCCCCGTATTTACCCTCGGGGCGCGACCCGGTTTGTCTTGGATATCAGTGGGATCTGCGAGCTGCCCATGCCCACAAGGCTGCGCCGCCCGCAATCATGGGCACGCACAACCATTGGCCCATGCTCATGCCGGTTTGCTGCTGCAGCCACAAGAGATGCGCATCCGGCTCCCGGAAGAACTCGGCAATGAATCGGAACACGCCATAGCCGAACAAAAAGGCCGAAGCCACCTGCCCCTGCTTGCGCGGTTTGCTGGCGTACCACCATAGCAGCACAAAAAGCAGCATCCCTTCGAGCAAGAACTGGTAAATCTGTGAGGGGTGCCGCGGCAACGGGCCACCATCACGGAACAGCATGGCCCACGGCAAGGACGGATCGGCGACCCGGCCCCACAGCTCACCGTTAATGAAGTTACCCACCCGGCCGGATGCCAGGCCGGTAGGCACGCAAGGCGCAACAAAGTCCGCCACCTGCCAGAAGGGCTTGTTACGGGACACCGCAAACCAGACCATGGACGCAATCACACCCAGCATGCCGCCATGAAAACTCATGCCGCCCTGCCAGACGAACAACACCTCCAGGGGATGGGCGGCGTAATACGCGGGCTTGTAAAACAGGCAGTACCCGATGCGCCCGCCGAGCACTACGCCCAATACGCCCAGGAACAGGATGTCTTCCACATCCTTGAACGACCAGGCTCCACTGCCCTGCACTGCCGCGAACGGCGCGTGCCGCAATCTGCGGGACCCCAGAAACAAAAAAAGCCCGAAGGCCACGAGGTAGGTCAGCCCGTACCAGTGCACAGCGACCGGCCCGAGCTGCAATGCAACCGGGTCAATTTGGGGATGGATCAGCATGGGGAAACAAATGCGCCCGGAGCCTGTGAGGGCCCCGGGCGGGTAGGTTTAGTCGAGCAAGGACAGGTCGCGCACAGCGCCCTTGTCGGCAGACATGACCAGCTTGGCGTAGGCCTTGAGGGCAGCAGTCACCTTGCGTGGGCGGGGCTGGGCAGGCTTCCAGCCGACTTTGTCCTGCTCTACACGGCGCGCTGCCAGCTCTTCATCAGAGACCAACACATTGATGGAACGATTGGGGATGTCGATGCGGATGCGGTCGCCATTGCGAACCAAGCCAATCGCGCCACCGGCAGCGGCTTCAGGCGAAGCATGACCGATTGACAACCCTGAGGTACCACCCGAGAAACGGCCATCGGTCAACAGGGCGCAGGCCTTGCCCAAACCCTTGGACTTGATATAGCTGGTGGGATACAGCATTTCTTGCATGCCGGGGCCGCCCTTGGGGCCTTCATAACGCACGATAACCACGTCACCTGCCACGACCTTGTCGGCCAGGATGTTGGCCACGGCTTCGTCTTGCGACTCCACCACATGGGCAGGACCTTCGAACACCAAGAGGCTGTCATCCACACCGGCGGTTTTGACGACACAGCCGTTCAGGGCGATGTTGCCGACCAGTACCGCCAAGCCGCCTTCTTTGCTGAAAGCATGTTCGAACGAACGGATGCAGCCTTCTGCGCGGTCGGTGTCCAGGCTGGGCCAACGGGCCGCCTGGCTGAACGCGACCTGGGTGGGAATACCACCGGGGCCGGCCATGTAAAAGGTCTTGACCGTGTCCGATGGGTTACGTGCAATATCCCACAGATCGAGCGCGTCCTTCATGGTCTTGCTGTGTACGGTGGGCACGTCAGTGTGCAAGCGGCCTGCGCGGTCCAGCTCACCCAGAATGCCCATGATGCCGCCAGCGCGGTGCACGTCTTCGATGTGGTATTTGTTGGTGTTAGGGGCTACCTTGCACAGCTGCGGCACGATTTTGGACATGCGGTCAATGTCGGCCATGGTGAAGTCGATTTCCGCTTCCTGCGCAATGGCAAGGATGTGCAGGATGGTGTTGGTGGAGCCACCCATGGCAATGTCCAGCGCGATCGCATTCTCAAACGCCTTGAAACCCATGGAGCGCGGCAGGATGCTGCTGTCTTCCTCTTCGTAGTAGCGCTTGCACAACTCCACCACCAGGTGACCGGCACGCTTGAACAGTTGCTCGCGGTCAGCATGCGTGGCCACCACAGTGCCGTTGCCGGGCAAAGACAAACCCAGCGCTTCCGTCAGGCAGTTCATGGAGTTGGCGGTGAACATGCCGGAGCAGGAACCGCAGGTCGGGCAGGCAGAGCGTTCCACTTCAGCTACGTCGGCATCACTGACCTTGTCGTCAGCCGCCATCACCATGGCGTCAACCAAGTCGAGCTTTCTGAACTCGATTTTCTGGGTCGTAGGGTTCAGCAGCTTCACCTTGCCAGCCTCCATCGGGCCGCCGGACACAAACACCACAGGAATATTCAGTCGCATGGCGGCCATCAACATGCCGGGGGTGATCTTGTCGCAGTTGGAGATGCACACCATGGCATCGGCGCAATGCGCGTTGACCATGTACTCCACCGAGTCGGCAATCACGTCGCGGCTGGGCAGCGAATACAACATACCGTCGTGGCCCATGGCAATGCCATCATCCACGGCAATAGTGTTGAATTCTTTGGCCACACCGCCCGCAGCCTCAATCTCACGCGCCACCAACTGGCCCAAGTCCTTCAGGTGTACGTGACCAGGCACGAACTGGGTGAAGGAGTTCACCACGGCAATGATGGGTTTGCTGAAGTCGGCATCCTTCATACCGGTGGCGCGCCACAAAGAGCGAGCGCCCGCCATATTGCGGCCGGCAGTGGATGTCTTGGAACGGTAAGCTGGCATGGTGATTAATTGAGATTCGGTTGAACGGTGAGAAAGCGGGGGTAATTATCCCCCAGCCCCTGTCATCGGCGTTTTTTAGACCCTTGAAGGCCCATGGCTTCCCGCTGGCGGTCAATGCGGGCCTGTTTGCGCGCATTTTCTTTGTCCATGGCCTTACGCTTGGTGTAACCCGAGCTGTCCGCCCATGCCCACCAGGCAATTGCCAATGCAAAAGGAATCAATACTTGCCACCATGCCCAGTTGGCCACCGGTTCGATGAGCATGTATTTCATCACCAGAAGAATCAAACCCAAACCCAAAAAGTACATCGTCGTTGCTCCAATGCGTTGCCCCTGTTTCTGCTGGGGGGTCAACGTGCGTTACTACAATCCCGTTGTGGAGATGGTATCCAAACCCGAGAGGCTCGTGATGAAACAATTTTTCTTGCGCAGTGTGACAGTAACCCTGATGGCAATGGCGCCTGCAGCGTGGGCAGACCAAGCCTTGGCCACAGCCAAAAACTGTATGACTTGCCACATGGTGGACAAGAAGGTCTTGGGCCCATCATTCAAAGAAGTGGCCGGCAAATACAAGGGCGACAAAGCTGCCGCTGACCGCTTGGCCACCAAAATCATGAAAGGTGGCAGCGGCGTATGGGGCACCGCTTACATGCCTGCCAACGCCCAGGTGAATGAAGCCGAAGCCAAGAAACTGGCTGCTTGGGTGCTATCCCTGAACTGATCACTCAAGCACTAAGGAAAAAAAGCCGCTGTCACCAGCGGCTTTTTTTTGTGCCCGGCAACGGGCAACTTGAAAGTTGCCCGTTCGCAAGGAGGCATCAGTAGGCTTGACCCAACTGATCCAGAATCGCCGGGTTTTCCAGCGTGCTGGTGTCCTGCGTGATGGACTCGCCCTTGGCCAGCGAACGCAGCAATCGGCGCATGATCTTGCCGGAACGGGTTTTAGGCAAGTTCTCGCCGAAGCGGATGTCCTTGGGCTTGGCAATCGGGCCGATTTCCTTGGCGACCCAATCACGCAACTCTTTGGCAATTGCCTTGGCCTCGTCGCCTTCAGGACGGGAGCGCTTGAGCACCACGAAGGCACAAATGGCCTCACCCGTCAGGTCATCAGGACGGCCCACCACCGCGGCCTCGGCAACCAGATCGGATTTGGCAACCAACGCAGACTCAATTTCCATGGTACCCATACGGTGACCGGACACGTTGAGAACGTCGTCGATACGACCCGTAATACGGAAGTACCCGCGGTCCGCGCTACGCACTGCGCCGTCGCCGGCCAGGTAATAGCCTTTGAGCTCGTCAGGGAAGTAGCTCTTTTTGAAGCGCTCAGGATCGTTCCAGATCGTACGGATCATCGAGGGCCATGGGCGCTTCACCACCAGAATGCCACCGGATCCATTGGGCATTTCGTTGCCGCTTTCATCCACGATGGCAGCCATGATGCCGGGCAATGGCAAAGTGCAACTACCGGGCACCAAAGGTGTGGCACCTGGCATGGGGCTCATCATGTGGCCGCCGGTTTCGGTTTGCCAGAAGGTATCCACAATCGGGCACTTTTCGTGACCCACGTTCTTGTAGTACCACATCCAGGCTTCGGGGTTGATGGGCTCACCCACTGATCCCAGAATGCGCAAGGACGACAGGTCAGAACGATCCGGATGCACAGCGGCATCAGCCTCTGCAGCCTTGATCAACGAACGGATTGCCGTGGGCGCTGTGTAGAAGATGGTGCACTTGTGGCGCTCAATCATTTGCCAGAAGCGACCCGCGTTCGGGAAAGTTGGCACGCCTTCAAAAATGATCTGGGTGGCGCCAGCGGCCAAGGGGCCGTAGGCCACGTAGGTGTGGCCAGTAATCCAGCCGATATCGGCCGTGCACCAGAACACATCTTCCGGCTTCAGGTCAAACGTCCAGTCCATGGTGAGCTTGGCCCACAGCAGGTAGCCGCCGGTGGAGTGCTGCACACCCTTGGGCTTGCCGGTTGAACCCGATGTGTAAAGGATGAACAAGGGGTGCTCAGCGCCTACAGGCACGGGGGCGCAGTCAGTGCTCTGGCCGGCCAGTGCTTCATCAAAGGTCTTGTCGCGCCCTGCCACCATGTTGCATGCGGTCTGGGTGCGCTGGTACACATACACCGTCTTGATGGACTCGCAGCCACCCATGGCAATGCCCTCGTCCACAATGGATTTCAGAGGCAACTCTTTGCCGCCGCGCATCTGGTAGTTGCTGGTGATGACAGCCACCGCGCCTGCGTCAATGATGCGCTCCTGCAATGCTTTCGCAGAGAAGCCGCCGAACACCACACTGTGGGTGGCGCCGATACGGGCGCAGGCTTGCATGGCGATCACGCCCTCCAGCGTCATGGGCATGTAGACCAGTACGCGGTCGCCTTTCTTGATGCCATCGGCCTTCAAGGCGTTGGCAAATTGACTGACTCGGGCAAGCAGCTCTTTGTAGGTGGTCTTGGTGACTTTGCCGTCATCGGCTTCGAAGATCACGGCCACTTTGTTTTCTGTAGGCGTGCCGATGTGCTTGTCCAGACAGTTGGCGGAGGCGTTCAGCTCGCCATCGTCAAACCACTTGTAGAAAGGTGCATTGGATTCGTCGAGTGTGCGTGTGAATGGCTTGTTCCAAACCACATTGGCTTTGGCCAGTCGAGACCAGAAACCTTCAAAATCTTTCTCAGCCTCCGCACACAGGGCGTTGTAGCCCTCCATGCCCGAAATGCGGGCCGCTTTGACGGTGGCTTCGCTGGGCGGGAAGACCCGGTTTTCAACCAGGACGGACTCAATGGCAGAGGTGGAAGCGCTCACGGGTTTGTCTCCTCGGAATTATTAAAAACTGCGCGAATGGTTATCCCATGCACTTACAAATCACTGACTGACGCAGGTCAAGCCCGGCCGTCAGGATGGCGAGAGAGTCATTCGCTAAACTCAAGAGGTTCGCGTTTCTCCGCTTTCCACTTCTCCAAAGAGACAGACCATGACCACCTTTATCCGCCAGGCTGACCTGATCGAATCCGTGTCCGCCGCGCTGCAGTACATAAGCTATTACCACCCCGCCGACTACATTGCCCATCTGGCCCGCGCCTATGAGCGCGAGCAGAGCGCAGCCGCGAAAGATGCCATCGCCCAGATCCTGACCAACAGCAAGATGAGCGCCACCGGACATCGCCCCATCTGTCAGGACACCGGGATCGTGAACGTGTTCCTCAAGGTCGGTATGGACGTGCGCTGGGAAGGCTTTACCGGCAGCCTGGACGACGCCATCAACGAAGGCGTTCGTCGGGGCTACAACCATCCTGACAACACCCTGCGCGCCTCGGTGGTGGCGGACCCAGAATTCCTGCGCAAGAACACCAAGGACAACACACCTGCTGTGATCTTTACCGAGATCGTCCCGGGCAATACCGTCGAAGTGACCGTAGCCGCCAAGGGCGGTGGCTCCGAGAACAAGAGCAAGATGATCATGCTCAACCCCGGCGACAGCGTTATCGACTGGGTGCTGAAAACTGTGCCCACCATGGGCGCAGGCTGGTGCCCACCCGGCATGCTGGGAATCGGTATCGGTGGCACCGCGGAGAAGGCGGTGCTCATGGCCAAAGAAAGCCTGATGGATGACCTGGACATGTACGAGTTGCAGGCCAAGTCGTCCCGCGGCGAAGCACTGGACAAGGTGGAGGAAATGCGCCTTGAGTTGTACGAGAAGGTCAATGCCCTGGGCATAGGCGCTCAAGGCCTGGGCGGCCTGACCACCGTGCTGGATGTGAAAATCAAGATGTACCCCACCCACGCCGCCAGCAAGCCGGTGGCCATGATCCCCAACTGCGCGGCTACCCGCCACGCCCATTTTGTGTTGGATGGTTCCGGCCCCGTCTACATCGACCCGCCAAGCTTGGATCTGTGGCCCAACGTCAACTGGACACCCGACACCCAGAAGAGCAAGCGCGTGGATTTGAACACCCTGACACCCGCTGAAGTGGCCAGCTGGAAACCCGGCCAGACATTGCTTCTGAACGGCAAGATGCTGACGGGCCGCGACGCCGCACACAAGCGCATACAAGGCATGCTGGCCAAAGGCGAAAAGCTGCCTGTGGACTTCACCAACCGTGTCATCTATTACGTGGGTCCGGTAGACCCCGTGGCAGGCGAAGCGGTGGGCCCCGCCGGCCCTACCACGGCCACCCGCATGGACGGCTTTACCGAAATGATGCTGGCGCAAACCGGCCTGATCGCCATGGTGGGCAAAGCCGAGCGTGGACCGGTCGCTATTGAATCCATCAAGAAGCACCAGAGCGCTTACCTCATGGCCGTGGGTGGCGCCGCCTACCTCGTCTCCAAAGCCATCAAGCACGCCAAGGTGGTGGGCTTTGAAGACCTGGGCATGGAAGCCATTTACGAGTTCGACGTGGTCGACATGCCCGTCACTGTGGCGGTGGACTCAGGTGGCACCAGCGCGCACATCACCGGCCCCGCGGAATGGCAAAAGAAAATTGCGACGGGCGAATTCAAAAACATCCCTGTGACTTCGCGCTAAGCCTTTGTCCAAGCTCAGCATCTGCCCCATCGGGGTGTTTGACAGTGGGGTGGGTGGCCTGAGCGTCCTGCGGGCGCTCCGGGCCGAGCTGCCCCATGAAAAGTTTGTTTATGTGGCCGACAGCGGCCACGCGCCCTACGGGGAGCGCGATGACGACTACCTGATTGAGCGATCCCACACCATTGTTCGCTGGTTCAGAGACCGCCACCAGGTCAAGGCACTGGTTGTGGCGTGCAATACGGCAACCGCAGCGGCCATTCACGTCCTGAGGGAGGCCCACCCAGAGCTCCCCATCATCGGCATTGAGCCGGCTTTGAAGCCGGCAGTGGTACAGAGCAAAACCAAGGTCATCGGCGTGATGGCGACGCGCAGCACGCTCAATAGTGAAAAGTTCAAGCGGCTGCTTACATCGCTGGAGAACCAGGCCACCTTTGTTCTTCAGCCCTGCTCCGGCCTAGTACCTGCCATCGAAGCCTTAGACGCTATCAAAATAGGAGCTGCTTGCGCACAATATGCGGGCGCCATGGGCCCTTTTGGCTCAAATGCGGGAGAAATCGACACCTTGGTACTTGGGTGTACCCATTACCCCTTCGCAGAGAGTTCCTTGCGCGCGAGTACTGGTGAGGCAGTCGCTTACCTGGAGGGAGGGGCGCCAGTGGCAAAGCAGACGCGACGATTGTTGGTGGCTGCAAACCAGCTCCACGATGAGGAGCCGGGAAAAACAGCTGACGTCGCGTTCTACAGTTCAGGCGAGCCGTCTGCGCTGGCATCAGCAGCGCTGCGGTGGCTAGATTTGGATGCTGTAGCGCTACCGCTGCATAGTTAACCCGCACCGTGGCGTGCCCGGAGGGGATCGAACCCCCGACCCACAGCTTAGAAGGCTGTTGCTCTATCCAACTGAGCTACGGGCACAAAGAACAAAGGCCCCAAAGCAGTAAAACTTCAGGGCCTTTGATTTTGAAAGAATGGTCGGGGCGGCGGGATTCGAACTCGCGACCCTCTGCTCCCAAAGCAGATGCGCTACCAGGCTGCGCTACACCCCGACAGCTGGTATTCTAACCTGATTCGAGGGCTATTTTAGCCACCACGCTGATTTTTTGCAAACCACCTGATGTCTGTTTCCGCCCCTCCCCTGCCATGGCTGCAGCCGGCTGATCCGTTTCCCTCCATATTCGAGGCGTGGGGGGACGATACGCCCGCGCCCGGGCTATTGGCTGCTGGTGGCGCACTGGACGCGGCTACCTTGTTGGATGCGTATGGACACGGAATCTTTCCGTGGTTCAGCGATGGACAACCGACTTTATGGTGGAGCACCAATCCACGCATGACTCTTCACACCCACGAGTTCCGGCTGCACCGGTCGCTGCGGAAAGTCATCAAAAAATTCCGTAACACGCCAGGCGCGGAGATCCGGGTGGATCACGACTTTGGAGCGGTCATCGATGCGTGCTCTGGCAGCGAGCGAGCCGGTCAAAGCGGGACTTGGATCGTTCCAGAGATAAAAGCTGCCTATTTGGAGCTGCACAAACGCGGGCACGCTCACAGTGTGGAGACATGGCAGGACGGTGTCTTGATGGGAGGGCTGTATTGCGTTTCCATAGGTCGTGCGGTTTTCGGAGAGTCTATGTTTGCGCGACAGACAGATGCATCCAAGATCGCACTGACAGCATTGGTGAGCATGTCGATGGCTCAAGGTGTTGATTGGATCGACTGCCAGCAGGTGACAGATCATTTGGCATTCCTGGGAGCGCGGCCGGTTGACCGGAGCATTTTCTCGAACTACTTATCGGATGCAACGGCCCAACCCGGAATCGAATGGAAGTTTCAGCCCCTATACTGGGATCAGCTGTTGTCAGCCTGCGCAAACCCCACATGACGGATCTGACCGACCTTCCTCTCCAGACGCTGCAGTTTTACGCTACAGCGCCTTACGACTGCAGCTATCTGCCCGATCGTCAGGCACGATCCCAAGTGGCTACTCCCAGTCACATCATCGACACGGCAACTTATTCGAGCTTGGTTGCGAAGGGCTTCCGTCGTAGTGGCATGTTCACTTACCGCCCTTATTGCGATGGCTGCCAAGCCTGCACGCCCCTGCGGATTTCCGTGAACGAATTCAAGCCAGACAAAAGCCAACGTCGTGCTTGGAAGCAGCACGCTGACTTGCAGGTTCGCGTGTTGAATCTGGGATTCTCACGAGAGCATTACGACCTCTATCTGAAATACCAGGTGACCCGGCATGCAGGCGGAGGCATGGACGAGGACAGTATCGACCAATACGTGCAGTTCTTGCTCCACAGCAGGGTGAACTCCCGCTTGGTTGAATTCCGGAAAGCACCTGCTACTCCTGACGCGGTCGGCGAACTCAAGATGGTCTCCATACTCGATGTTCTAGACAACGGTATCTCGGCTGTTTACACTTTTTTCGCCCCGGAAGCCCAAACCAGCTACGGCACCTTCAACGTGCTCTGGCAAATTGAGCAGGCGCGGCAATTGGGCTTGCAATATGTTTACCTCGGCTATTGGATCACTGAGAGCCCGAAAATGGATTACAAGGCACGGTTTCGCCCTCACGAACTACTGGTAAACGGTAGTTGGAAAACACTCGCCGAGCCTGAGGAACCATGAATGATCCTTTGACGGGTTAACATCCAGCAAAGCACCACCATGACAAAAAAAGAACACGACCCACAATCCGCGCCGGCTGTCCAGGTTCTGGAACGCATGTTCACCTTGATCGATGTGTTGGCATCCCGTGAAGATGCGATTCCATTGAAGGAAATCAGTGAGAGGGCCGGCCTTCATCCTTCAACGGCCCACCGCATCCTCAACGACTTGGTGTCCGGTCGTTTTGTGGATCGCCCTCAGTCGGGTAGCTACCGTTTGGGCATGCGTCTTTTGGAATTGGGTAACTTGGTGAAAGCCCGACTCAACGTGCGGGACGCTGCCCTAGGCCCTATGCGCGAGCTTCACAAGCTGACACAGCAGCCCGTCAATCTGAGCATGCGCCAAGGAGACGAAATCATTTATGTGGAACGCGCCTACAGTGAGCGCAGTGGCATGCAAGTGGTGCGTGCTATCGGTGGCAGAGCTCCACTCCACCTGACCTCCGTGGGCAAACTGTTTCTGGCAGCAGACGACCCGCTGCGCATCCGCTCCTACGCCAGCAGGACGGGCCTGCAAGGGCACACCAAAAACAGCATTACCGAACTGGATTCATTAGAGCGTGAGCTTGCAAAGGTCCGGCAATATGGCCAAGCCAGTGACAATGAGGAACTCGAATTGGGTGTCCGTTGTATGGCCGCAGGCATCTACGACGACCAAGGCAAATTGGTCGCAGGCCTGTCGATTTCAGCGCCTTCCGGGCGATTGGAAGACGACTGGCTGCCCAAGCTGAAAGAAACCGCCCGTCACATCTCCGAGACGTTAGGCTTCAGGCCGAATCTGCGCTGACCCTCAAGAAAAAAGGGCCTGTCTTTACAGGCCCTTTTTTAGTTCGTCGCGATGCGACTGTCGAAGCCGCGTAAGGCCAAGGGTGAAGACTTGGTGCCAGTGGCAGGATGCCCCGTTTCGACCCACTTGCGAACCCGTTCAGCGTCTGCAATACGAGTCAGTTTGCCTGCAGAGTCCAGGAAAACCATGATCAGCTTGCGACCCGCAATTTTGGCCTGCATCACCAAACATTGTCCAGCTTCTGTGATGTATCCAGTCTTCTGCAAGCCGATTTCCCAAGCCGGATTTTTCACCAAGCGATTGGTATTGTTGTATTGGAGGGTACGGTTCCCCACTTCCACCTGGTATCCAGTGGATGTCGACAACTCACGCAATGTGGCATCGCTGTAGGCGTAGTTGACCAAAGTAGCCAAGTCCTTGGCGCTGGACTGATTGCGGCTGTTCAATCCTGTGGGCTCTACGTACTGGGTATCGGTCATACCCAAGATACGGGCTTTCTGATTCATCAGGCCTACGAAATGCTGCAGTCCACCGGGGAATGTACGACCCAAAGCATGGGCAGCCCGGTTTTCGCTCGCCATCAGCGCCAAGTGCAGCAACTCACCACGGGACAACTCGGTGCCCACACGCAAACGTGAAGAACTGCCTTTTTCAGTATCTACGTCTGCCTGTGTGATTTCGATGGTTTCGTCCATCGACAATCGTGCCTCGCTCACTACGACACCCGTCATTAATTTGGTGATGGAGGCGATGGGCAACACGGCGTTTTCATTTTTGCTGAACAGAACCTCTTTGGTGTCCTGATCAACTACGAAAGCCACACTGGACTTTAAGTCCAATGCATCCTGCTTACCGTGCAATCCCGCGAGTTGCCCATAGGAAGGCTTGGGAGCAACTGCAACTACTTTGGCTGCCCTGGGACTTTTGGCAATTTGCTTTTTATTGCGAGTCGATTTGACGTTGGCCTGCACCTTGGTCGCTGTGGCTTTCGCTACCACTTTTTTCTGCTTGGTCGTCGCAGCTGCATCCTGAGAAAGCAACAGCGACGAGACCAAAAAGCCTGCGACGCCCAGTTGAATGAGTATGCGTTTCAACGTAATTCCTTTGAAAAAAGCGTTTTCACACGGGATGCAAACGCTTTTTATGATGTTTGCCGGCAGTTTAATCAAAAAACTCTAAATAGATCAACTACTTGCAGGCTAAACCTCAACTATTTTTCAAAAGACTGTACTCAACCTTGAGCAGCAACCCTGTCAGCCTTGTTCTGAAGCTTGTTCAGGGCACTCAAATAAGCCTTCGCAGAAGCCACCACGATGTCGGGATCAGCGCCGACTCCATTTACGACCCGGCCACTATTTTGCAAACGTACCGTCACTTCGCCTTGGCTTTCAGTTGAACCACTAATGGCATTCACAGAGTACAGGACCATCTCGGCACCGCTCTTGACGAGCGACTCAATGGCTTTGAGAGAGGCATCCACAGGACCATTTCCATCGGACTCGCCCTTCATTTCCTTGCCACCAGCAGTAAAGACGATGGCCGCACGGGGACGTTCGCCGGTTTCACTGTGCTGGGACAGGGACACGAAGCCATATTGCTCACTCTCCAAGGACACGCTTTCGTCGCCGACAAGTGCCAAAATATCTTCGTCAAAAATCTCGCTCTTGCGGTCAGCCAGCTCTTTGAATCGCGCAAACGCGGCATTGATTTCCGACTCGCTGTCGAGCTGAACACCTAGCTCCTGCAAACGCTGTTTGAACGCATTGCGACCACTGAGCTTTCCGAGCACTAGCTTGTTGGCGGTCCAACCCACGTCTTCAACGCGCATGATTTCGTAGGTATCCCGCGCTTTGAGGACGCCGTCCTGGTGAATGCCCGAAGCGTGGGCAAATGCGTTGGCTCCAACGACTGCCTTATTCGGTTGCACCACGAACCCGGTCGTCTGGCTGACCATACGACTTGCAGCCAGGATGTGCTTGGCATCGATACCCAGCTCCAGACCAAAATAGTCCTTGCGGGTTTTGACCGCCATGACGATTTCTTCCAAGCTGCAATTGCCGGCCCGTTCGCCCAAACCATTGACGGTGCATTCGACCTGGCGTGCACCACCGATCTTGACGCCTGCCAACGAGTTGGCGACAGCCATGCCAAGGTCGTTATGGCAGTGCACCGACCAGATCGCTTTGTCCGAGTTAGGTATGCGTTCCCGCAAATTCTTGATGAAGTTGCCGTACAGCTCTGGCACGGCATAACCCACGGTATCCGGCACATTGATGGTGCTCGCCCCTTCAGCAATCACGGCTTCCAGAACACGGCACAAAAAATCAGGGTCACTGCGGTAGCCATCTTCGGGGCTGAACTCGATATCTGCTACCAAATTGCGCGCAAACCTTACGGACTGCTTGGCCTGCTCGAGCACCTGCTCGGGTGTCATACGCAGCTTCTTTTCCATGTGCAAGGCTGAAGTTGCAATGAAAGTGTGAATACGTGCGCTATTGGCGCCCTTGAGGGCCTCGGCTGCACGGGCGATGTCACGGTCATTGGCGCGCGACAGCGAACACACCGTCGAATCCTTTATGGAGTTGGCGATCAGTTGAACAGCCTCAAAATCGCCGTTTGAGCTAGCTGCGAAACCAGCCTCAATCACATCCACCCGCAAGCGCTCCAACTGGCGCGCAATACGCAACTTTTCGTCGCGCGTCATGGATGCACCGGGCGACTGCTCACCGTCACGCAAGGTGGTGTCGAAAATGATCAACTTGTCTGTCATCGATTCTTCTCCAATACTGATTTACATGTGCAAGCCGCGTTCGTCCGGCTCGTCGGTAGAGGTGCTGATCACGCTTGTCTGCACGCCGCGAGCTTTTCTGACGGCATAGATCACATAGCCGCTCAGACCATAGACCACAAAAACTCCAAAAATGACGGTGGGCGGATCAATGTTGATAACCGCGATTCCCAAAGCAATCAGAACGATCACGGCGAATGGCACGCTCTTCTTCATGCTGACATCTTTGAAGCTGTAGAAAGGCACGTTGGTCACCATGGTCAGGCCGGCATACAAAGCAAAAGAGAAGGTGACCCAAGCGATAGAAATGCCCCAGACCGACTCTGTTCCCTTGAAGCCCAACTCGGTCATCAGCCAGATAAAGCCAATGACCAACGCTGCTGCTGCAGGTGAAGGCAAGCCTTGGAAATAGCGCTTGTCCACAACGGCGGTATTCACATTGAATCGGGCAAGTCGAAGCGCAGCGCAGGCGCAGTAGACAAAGGCAGCGATCCAACCCCAACGTCCCAGCTCCTTGAGAGCCCAGATATACGAAATCAACGCAGGAGCCGCACCAAACGACACCATGTCGGAAAGAGAATCCATCTGCTCACCGAAGGCACTTTGGGTATTGGTCATGCGCGCTACGCGGCCATCGAGACTATCCAGGACCATGGCCAAAAAGATGCCGACACAGGCCAGATCGTATCGGCCATTCATCGCCATCACGATGCCATAAAACCCGCCAAACAGAGCTGCCAGGGTGAACAGATTGGGCAAAACATAAATGCCCTTGCGTCGCTTCACAATGACCACAGCGTCAGCGCTTGCAACTTTTGATTCAGAACCATCATGCATAAATTCTCCTTGCCAGCCACACACGACCAAGCGATCCAGATTGGAGCACTCCGTGCCGGCACGATTGGGGTGCAGTGTAAAGCAGTGCAATGAAGCCCTCCTGAAGAACACCCATCAACACAAAAGGCCACCGAAGTGGCCTTTTGGTGTGCCTGCAACTGCTTAGTTGCGGGTCTGGTCCACCAACTTGTTCTTGGCGATCCAAGGCATCATGGCGCGCAATTGCGAACCCACCACCTCGATGCTGTGATCAGCGGTGTTGCGACGGCGCGCTGTCATGCTTGGGTAGTTCAAACGGCCTTCCTGGATGAACATCTTGGCGTAGTCACCGTTCTGGATGCGCTTCAATGCGTTGCGCATGGCCTTGCGGGACTCTTCGTTGATGACTTCAGGGCCTGTCACGTACTCACCGAACTCCGCATTGTTGGAGATGGAGTAGTTCATGTTGGCAATGCCGCCTTCGTAGATCAGGTCCACGATCAGCTTCAGTTCATGCAAGCACTCGAAGTACGCCATTTCAGGTGCGTAGCCGGCTTCCACCAGGGTCTCGTAACCCATCTTGATCAGCTCAACTGCGCCACCGCACAACACAGCCTGCTCACCGAACAAGTCGGTTTCAGTTTCTTCCTTGAAGTTGGTTTCAATGATGCCGGCCTTGCCGCCACCGTTGGCCATCGCGTAGCTCAGAGCCAAGTCACGGGCTTTGCCGGACTTATCCTGGTGTACAGCGACCAAATGAGGCACGCCGCCACCTTGGGTGTATGTGTTGCGCACGGTGTGGCCAGGGGCTTTGGGAGCAACCATCCAGACATCCAGGTCGGCACGAGGCACGACTTGGTTGTAATGCACGTTGAAGCCGTGTGCAAACGCCAAAGAAGCGCCTTGCTTGATGTTGGGAGCCACGTTGTTGGTGTACACCTCGGCGATTTGCTCGTCGGGCAACAGGATCATGACGACGTCAGCAGCCTTGACCGCATCGTTCACTTCCATCACGGTCAAGCCGGCTTTGCCGACTTTGTCCCAGGAAGCTCCGCCCTTGCGCAGACCGACCACGACTTTCACGCCGCTGTCGTTCAAGTTTTGCGCGTGTGCATGGCCTTGGCTGCCGTAACCGATGATGGCAACTGTCTTGCCCTTGATCAGGCTCAGGTCACAATCCTTGTCGTAAAAAACTTTCATTTTTCTCTCCGAAATAAATATTGGCAAAAAGCGCCCTGTTGCAAAAACTACCTAAGCTCGGGGCGAACGGTAAACACTGTCGCCAAACAATCCCTGTGTGTTGAGCCAGCCGAAGCACACACAGGAAAAACTTCATCAAACCCGCAGAATGCGCTCACCGCGACCGATGCCACTGGAGCCGGTTCGCACCGTTTCCAGAATGGCGGTGCGCTCGATGGCTTCAAGGAACGCATCGTTCTTGGATTGATCGCCTGTGAGTTCGATGGTGTAACTCTTTTCAGTCACATCGATGATGCGGCCACGGAAGATGTCGGCCATGCGCTTCATCTCTTCGCGCTCCTTGCCCACCGCACGAACCTTTACCATCATGAGCTCACGCTCGATGTAGGCACCTTCTGTGAGATCCACCACCTTCACCACCTCAATCAGGCGGTTCAGGTGCTTGGTAATTTGTTCGATCACGTCATCAGAGCCGGTGGTCTGAATGGTCATGCGCGACAAGCTCGGGTCCTCTGTGGGAGCCACAGTCAACGATTCAATGTTATATCCGCGGGCCGAAAACAAGCCCACAACACGGGACAAGGCGCCGGGTTCGTTTTCCAGCAAAACTGCAATGATGTGTTTCATAAAAACCGATTCCTCTTTTCGCTGCCCTCCCCGTGCGGCGGTAACCGCACAGCTTGGCAGACAATAGATTCTTCAAAAATGATAGCAGCTCGCGCACACTGGATGTGCGCTAGAGCACTAATTGACGTAAATCTGTTTAGAGATCCTCCGACCCGAGCAGCATCTCTGTGATGCCCTTGCCGGCTTGGACCATGGGGAACACGTTTTCAGTGGGATCTGTGCGGAAGTCCATGAACACTGTGCGGTCCTTGAGTTTGCGGGCCTCGCGCAATGCGGGTTCCACATCCTGGGGGCGCTCAATCAACATACCGACGTGACCATAGGCTTCTGCCAACTTCACAAAGTTCGGCAATGCATCCATGTAGCTGTGGCTGTAGCGACCTTCATATTCCACTTCCTGCCACTGACGCACCATCCCGAGGTAACGGTTATTCAAGGAGCAGATCTTGATAGGCGTGTTGTACTGCAGGCAGGTGGAAAGCTCCTGGATGTTCATTTGTACCGAGCCTTCGCCGGTAATGCAGAACACCTCGCTTTGAGGCTTGGCCAGCTTGATGCCCATGGCATAGGGAATGCCCACGCCCATGGTTCCCAGACCACCGGAGTTGATCCAGCGACGGGGCTCGTCAAACTTGTAGTACTGCGCAGCCCACATCTGGTGTTGCCCCACATCGGACGTGATGTAAGTGTCGGCGTCTTTGGTCATATTCCAAAGAGTTTCCACGACATATTGCGGCTTGATCACATCGCCGTTGCCGGGGTTGTATTTCATGCAATCACGCTTGCGCCAGCCTTCAATCGTGTCCCACCACGCGCCCAATGCATTCGCGTCAGGCTTGGTCGAACCCTCACGGATCATCGCGATCATTTCGTTGAGTACGTCTTTGACGTCACCGACGATTGGAATATCGACTTTCACCCGCTTGGAGATACTGGATGGGTCAATGTCAATATGAATGATCTTGCGCTCATTCTGGGCGAAGTGCTTGGGGTTGCCGATCACGCGGTCATCAAAACGGGCACCAACCGCCAAGAGTACATCGCAGTTCTGCATGGCGTTGTTGGCTTCGACGGTACCGTGCATGCCCAGCATGCCGAGGAACTTGCGGTCACTCGCAGGGTACGCACCAAGACCCATCAAGGTATTGGTGCAAGGGTAGCCCAACATGTCCACCAGAGTGCGGAGTTCGTTGGAAGCGTTGCTCAGCAACACGCCGCCACCGGTGTAGATGTAGGGACGTTTGGCCGTCAACAACAGCTGCAAGGCCTTGCGGATTTGTCCGCCGTGGCCCTTGCGCACCGGGTTGTAAGAACGCATTTCCACGCTCTCAGGGTAGCCGTGATAAGGCACCTTCTTGAATGACACGTCCTTGGGGATATCGACCACCACAGGGCCGGGACGGCCACTGCGAGCGATATGGAACGCCTTCTTCATGACTTCCGCCATGTCCTTGGCGTCCTTCACGAGGAAGTTGTGCTTCACGATGGGGCGTGTGATACCAACGGTGTCGCACTCTTGGAAAGCATCCAGTCCGATCGCGTGCGTAGGCACCTGACCGGAAATAATCACCATGGGAATGCTATCCATGTAAGCAGTGGCAATGCCGGTCACGGCATTGGTCAGGCCCGGCCCGGATGTCACTAACGCCACGCCGACATCACCGGTGGCGCGTGCGTAGCCGTCGGCAGCATGCACGGCTGCTTGCTCGTGGCGTACCAGAACGTGTTGGATTGTGTCTTGCTTGTAGAAAGCGTCGTAAATGTGCAGAACTGCACCTCCGGGGTAACCCCAGATGTATTTGACGTTTTCGGCTTGTAGCGCTTTGACAAGGACTTCCGCGCCCCTCAATTCGGGAACGGCGGCGGATTTGGATGCAGATGCGGCCGAAGCGATTTCGGCTTTAGAAATTTCCATGATGAACCTTTGTGAATTTCTCTGACGAAAAACCTTGGGTGCCCCTTCGCAAACACTTGTGGAGTCGCGTCGGGACTTAAGGTCAAAGCCATGGGCGCATTGAATGTTGCGCCGGACCAGGACCCGTTTGCCTTTTAATTGCACCGGTATTATGGCATTTGTTTAGACACGCCCTTTCGAACGACGGTTTGCAGTCCTTGCCGGAATGCAATAATCACGGGCTTCTCCGCCAGAAATTGCGTTGAGACAGTCTGTCAGACTTTTGTTTATGCCTTCAATGGTCCAGTCACTTGGCAACCGAAAAAGAACTCTCTGATTTCCTGAAAAGTGTCGAAAGACGGGCCTTCAAACGGGCGGCATACCATGTCCGCAACGATGAATCCGCTTTGGATATCGTTCAGGACAGCATGATGAAATTGGCCGAACACTACGGCCACAAGCCGGTTGAAGAGCTCCCAATGCTATTTCAGCGGATTTTGTCCAACAGCACCTTGGACTGGTTTCGCCGGCAAAAAACTTACAGCGCTCTGTTCTCAACATTGAGTGATTTCGAGTCGGGAACTGAGGACGAAGACTTCAATCTATTGGAGTCCTTGGTGACAGACCAAGGCGGAGAGCAATCAGAAAGTGCGGAAACGCAAACCGAGCGTGCACAAACCTTGCTTTCGATTGAAGAAGAAATTTTGCGGTTGCCGCCACGTCAACGGGAAGCCTTCCTCATGCGTTATTGGGAGGATATGGATGTTGCGGAAACGGCTGCCGCAATGGGTTGCTCACAAGGCAGCGTCAAGACACACTGCTCCAGAGCGGTGCAGGCCCTGGGAAATGCGTTGAAAGGAAAGGGAATCCGGCTATGACAACAAGAAAATCGCACCGTTCCGGTGCCGAACTACAAGAAACTGTTGCACGCGCGATCACCTCACGCCTGAACGAGGGCGCCAACGCCTTACCCCATGACATCTCGGAGCGGCTGAAGGTGGCCCGCATGCAAGCTTTAGCCAAGCGCAAGTTGGTCGCAGAGGCAGCTTCTGACAACGTCGTGATCGCACAAGCCGGTCAGGCGACCATGGGAATGCGTTCCGGCTTCCGGAATTTGATGACGCAATTAGGTTCTTGGTTGCCATTGTTGGCGCTGATCACTGGTATGGTCGTGATCGGGATAGCGCAAGATGATTGGACCGCCCAAGAAATTGCAGACGTGGATACCGAATTGCTGACCGATGCGCTGCCCCCTGCGGCTTACACCGATCCAGGATTTGCACAGTTTTTACGTAACAACCAGGAAAAGTAAACGCGACTGCCCTTACATTCTTTTTTTCTGATAGCCATGCAACGCCTACCCTTTCACGCCACCGCCAAGAACGCAGCGTTGACCGCAATTTGCGCGACGTCGATGCTTGGTGCGCCTGAAATGTCATGGGCCCAAAATGCGCCCGCGCCAGTCGCTCAAGCGGGCGCGGCAGCCCCTGCAATCACGTGGGCGAGCCTCACGAGTGCACAAAAGACGGCACTTGCACCGCTTCAGACGTCTTGGGAGACACTCACAGACGGACATCAGCGCAAGTGGATTGCCTTGTCGCAGAATTTCGGCAATATGTCTGCTGGCGATAAGGAAAAGCTGCACAGCCGCATGGGCGAATGGGCGGCCCTCAAGCCTAAAGAGCGTCAGCAAGCGCGCCTGAACTTTGCGGAAACCAAAAAAACGCCCGCTGCAGAGCGAGCCGCCAACTGGGAGGCTTACCAAGCGTTGAGCCCTGAAGAGAAAGAGGCATTGGCCAAAAAGGCAGCCGCGAAGCCCGCCGGTGCAGCCATTGCGGCCAAAGCCCCTTCCCCTCAAAAGCTGACGCCAGTTCCTCTGACGCGCAATTCGCCGGACACCCAAAGAGAAAAACTGGCTGCCCAACAGCCCGTGGACCGCAACACGCTGCTGCCGTTGGCACCTGCGGCCAAGCCGTCCAGCACCAACTAAGCATCTGCATTACCCGGCATGCATGCGCGGGCGATATTGAGGTGCCTACAATCTGGCCTTCATTTCTACGAAGGTCGCTACTTTGATGACAATCGCGTTGGACACGCCCGGTCTGTGGCGCCGCATGGCGTGCTGGGTTTACGAAGGCATTCTGCTTTTCGGGGTTGTATTCCTGGCCGGATACCTCTTTGGCACCCTCAGCCAGACGCGTTACGCTCTGGACAACCGGCACGCTTTGCAAGCTTTCTTGTTTGTGGTGCTGGGCATTTACTTCGTCTGGTTTTGGGCCCATGGGCAGACACTGGCCATGAAAACATGGAATATCCGGGTAGTCGGTCGTGACGGCAAAAAGATTACGCAACTGCGCGCTTTGGGGCGCTACGTGTTGAGCTGGGTGTGGTTCCTCCCGCCCTTGCTGGCGGTATCGCCCTTTCACCTGTCGGGTGGTGAGATCGTCGTCATCTGCCTGGGCTGGTTTGCCGTCTGGGCCATCTTGAGCCGCTTTCACCCTCAACGGCAGTTCTGGCACGACGCATGGGCCGGCACCCGTCTCGTCACCTCAGCCCCCCTCAGCCGCTGAGCGGCGATATCAAGGTCTCATGCAATCTACGTCCGACATTCACCCCGATCCCGCGGTCAACCCGCAAAAACAACGTCGGGGCTTGAGCCGCATTCTGCATGCGACCCGCTACTCATGGGCAGGCTTGCGAGCCGGGTGGAATGAGCCCGCATTCCGGCAGGAATGTGTTCTGGCATTGGTGCTGCTACCGGCATCCCTTTTTGTGGGTCAAAGCTGGGTAGAGAGCGCCGTCCTCGCGGCAAGCGTCATTGCAGTGATGGTGGTGGAGTTACTGAACACCGCAGTCGAGTCCGTAGTCGACCGCGTAGGCCCCGAATGGCACCAACTGTCCAAACGGGCCAAAGACATCGGCAGTGCTGCCGTGCTGCTAAGTCTGCTGCTTTGCGCCGCCATCTGGTGTGCGGCGCTTTGGCAGCGTTTTGCTGTTTAGGCGTTTAGCTTAGACAGCGGACTCGTCCTGTTCGCCAGTGCGGATGCGCACCACACGCTCCACGCTGGTCACAAAAATTTTGCCGTCACCGATTTTGCCGGTGTGAGCAGCTTTAACGATGGCGTCCACGCAGCGGTCCACGTCATCGGTTTTCACAACCACTTCAACCTTCATCTTGGGCAGGAAGTCCACGACGTACTCCGCGCCGCGGTAGAGCTCGGTATGACCTTTCTGGCGGCCGAAGCCTTTGACTTCGGTCACGGTCAGGCCGGTCACGCCGCACTCAGCGAGCGCTTCACGGACTTCTTCCAACTTGAAGGGTTTGACGATGGCGGTAATTTGTTTCATCTGCGTGTCCATTGTAAAAATCAGGCCCGAAAACGGTTAGTAATAGGATAACGCCAATCCTTGCCGAAGCTGCGGTGGGTAACGCGGATTCCTACCGGCGCCTGGCGGCGTTTGTACTCATTGATCTTGATGAGCCGGGTGACGCGCTCGACATCTTCCGTCCGGTAACCTGCGGCGATGATGGTCTCCATACTCTCGTCGTTCTCCATATAGCGCTCCAGGATACCGTCCAGCACCTCGTACGGCGGCAGACTGTCCTGGTCCTTCTGATCCGGGCGCAACTCGGCACTGGGCGGGCGCGTGATGATGCGCTCAGGAATCGGGGAGGCGCCGGTTCCATAGGGGTCATGGGCGTTGCGCCACCATGCCAGCTTGAACACCGTAGTTTTGGCCAAATCCTTGATGACCGCAAAGCCGCCGGCCATGTCGCCATACAAGGTGCAATAGCCGGTGGCCATTTCAGATTTGTTGCCGGTCGTCAGCACGATGCTGCCGAACTTGTTGGACAAGGCCATCAACAAAGTTCCGCGGATACGGGCCTGGATGTTTTCTTCGGTCGTGTCTTCCGCGCGGCCGGCAAACTCACCTGCCAACGAGGCCTTGAAGGCTTCGAACTCCGGAACGATGGAAATTTCGTCATAGCGTACGCCCATACGAGCCGCCATGTCGCGGGCATCGATCCAGCTGATGTCAGCGGTATAGGGCGAAGGCATCATGATGGCACGCACCTTGTCGGCCCCGAGTGCGTCCACCGCAACGGCCAGTACCAAGGCGGAATCGATGCCACCCGACAAACCCAGCAACGCACCGGGGAATCCGTTCTTGCCCACGTAATCCCGCACCCCCAGCACCAGCGCGTCCCACAGGTCCGCCTCAGCAGACCGCTCAGGCTCAATAACCGCTACCAATTTGATAGCTTCTTGCGCACGCGCCACCTGCGCTACAAACAGATTTTCCTTAAAACTCGGAGCCCGACCGGTGACTGCACCCTGTGCATCCAAGGTGAAGGAGTGGCCTTCAAAAACTACCTCATCCTGACCACCTACCAAATGGGCATAGACCAAAGGCAAGCCCGTGGCACGGCAGCGCTCACCCATGCGTGCTTCGCGTTCATAGCCCTTGCCCACATGAAAAGGTGACGCGTTGATCACCGCCAGCAGCTCCGCACCTGCTTCTTTGGCCAAACGGGCAGGCTCTTCAAACCAGGCGTCTTCGCAAATGAGCATGCCCACTTTTACGGTATCAGCGCCCTCGCCCGCTTCAAACACACACACACCTTGGCCGGGGCTGAAGTAGCGACGCTCGTCAAACACCTGGTAGTTCGGCAACTCCCGCTTGGCGTAGTGGGCGACCACCTGCCCTTCGCGCAACACACTGGCCGCGTTGAAGCGACTCTGGATGGCGACCGAGCGGGTGCGGCTGTCACCTCCGGTGGGGTGACCGACCACCACGCTCAAGCCCTTTAACCCGGCGAGCTGCTGCGCCACCGATTTCACGGCATCATCACAAGCTTGGATGAAGGCGGGGCGCAAGAACAAGTCTTCAGCGGCATAGCCGCAAATGGACAATTCAGGCGTCAACACCAGCCGCACACCCTGCGCATAGGCGTGGGTGGCCGCATCGACGATTTTCTTCACATTACCGTTCAGGTCACCGACGATGAAATTGAGTTGCGCAACGCACAGTTTGAGAGTCATGAACCAGCAGATCGAAGTTCACAGCCTGAGGGCGTTTGCAGTCGCCGTTTGGCTGTCGCGCCGGGGGCGCTAAATGGGTAGCGCTGATTATGTCATCCGGGTGTCAAACGCACCCTCTGAAGTGGATTCCCGCGCTTGGGATGTGCTGCTAGCCACGCAAGCCCACCCTACCCCCTTCATGCGCCACGCTTACTTGGCCGCCATGGCTGAGAGCGGCAGCGCCACGGCCGCCACCGGCTGGAGCGCCCACTTCATCACCCTACACCGGGACGACTCCCTGTGCGCCGCCTGTGTGGTCTACCTGAAAGACCATTCGTATGGCGAATACGTGTTCGACTGGGCCTGGGCTAGCGCCTACCAGCAGCACGGCCTGGAGTACTACCCCAAGGCCGTGATTGCCGTACCTTTCACCCCCGTGCCCGGCACCCGCTTGCTGGCGGTGGATGCACAGGCCCGTGCAGCGCTGCTGCAGGCGGTACAGGCGTGGTGCGAATCGGTGAACGTGTCGTCGGCCCACATGCTGTTTGCCGCTGATGCCGACATGCAGAGTGCTACGGATGCCACATGGATGGCACGGCACACCGTGCAGTTTCACTGGCACAACAGCACGCCGAGCTACGCGGACTTTGACCAATTCCTGCAGTCCATGAACCAGGAGAAGCGCAAGAAGATCAAGCAGGAGCGTCGCAAAGTGGCTGAGGCTGGGGTCACGTTCCGCCACAGCCAAGGCGCAGACATCAGCGCTGCAGATTGGGATTTCTTCTACCGCTGCTATGCCCAGACCTATCGCGAGCACGGCAACCCGCCCTACCTGACGCCCGACTTCTTCCGGCGCATGGCCGCAAGCATGCCCGAGCATTGGCTGCTGTTTGTGGCGGAGCGCGAGGGCAAACCTATTGCTAGCAGTTTGATAGCTATTGGCGCAAGTTCCACCGGCGCTACGGGCCTATTTGACACAGAAGACAGAGTGGCTTATGGCCGCTATTGGGGCGCTGTGGAGCACGTGGACTGCCTGCACTTCGAAGCCTGCTACTACCAGCCATTGCAATGGTGTATTGCGAATGGTTACCGGCGCTTTGAGGGCGGCGCCCAGGGCGAACACAAGATGGCCCGCGCCCTGCTCCCCGTCAAAACCAGCAGTGCCCACTGGCTGCAGCACCCGGCGTTTGCAGATGCGGTGCAGCGCTTTCTGGAGCGTGAAGGCGAAGGTATCCAAAATTACCTGGAGCACTTGGAGCTGCGCACGCCGCTCAAGAAGCCGGCTTAAAAAGTCTCCCAATCAGCATCCCCGCCCGCAGGCGTGACGCGGCTACTGGTCTTGGGGGGCGAGATGGCCTGAGCAGTCAGCACCGGCGGAGCTTTGGCCGGTGAGGCCGCCGGTTTTGCGGCTGGCTTGGGCGCAGTTTTGGCTGAACTTGCCGCAGCCGCGGCCCTACGCTCGGGCCCAGCAAAGTTCAGCTTTTGGGGCGGGTTGGACCGCACGGCTGCTTTGGGCATAGGGCTTGCCAATGCGTGACTACCACCGCTGGTCGAACTGTTGCCGCTTGTGACGCTTGCACCGGAATAAGCGCCGTGGCTTTCGTTGCCCAGCTTGAACACCGCCACCACCTGCACCAGGTCATTGGCCTGACTCTTCAGGCTGCTCGCAGCCGCTGCCATCTCTTCCACCAATGCGGCGTTCTGTTGCGTAGCCTGGTCCATCTGGGTGACTGCTTCTCCAACCTGAGAGACACCGGCACTCTGTTCTGAACTGGCGGCGCTGATTTCTCCCATGATGTCTGTCACCCGGCGGATGCTGCTGACTACTTCGGTCATGGTTTCACCGGCTTTGTCTACCAGACTACTGCCTTGCTCTACCCGCTCTACGCTGGCGTTGATCAGGGTCTTGATTTCTTTGGCGGCTTCTGCAGAACGTCCTGCGAGGGACCGGACTTCAGAAGCTACGACTGCAAAGCCCCGGCCTTGTTCTCCGGCACGTGCTGCTTCTACCGCTGCATTCAAAGCAAGGATGTTGGTCTGGAAGGCAATTCCATCAATGACGCTGATGATGTCTGCAATCTTGCGGCTGGATTCGTTGATGCCTTTCATGGTCTCTACGACTTGGCCGACGACTTCTCCACCTTGAATAGCCACGGTAGAGGCATTCATGGCCAGCTGATTGGCCTGACGGGCGGAATCGGCGTTTTGTTTGACGGTGGAGCCGAGTTCTTCCATGGACGCTGCAGTTTCTTCCAAAGCACTGGCTTGTTGTTCGGTGCGGGCAGAGAGGTCGTTGTTGCCTTGGGCGATTTCGGCGCTGGCGGTGGCGACCGCGTCGGCGCTGGAGCGCACTTGCTTTAGCACACCCTGGGTCTTCTCCACAAACTGGTTAAAGCCGGTAGCGATTGCAGCCAACTCGTCATTGCCGGACGTTTCAATACGGCGGGTCAGGTCGCCCTGGCCGGAACCGATGTCCTGCATGGCATCTTTAAGCACCACCAGGCGCGCCAGCACCTTGGTCAGGACGGCACCGATCAGCAAGACCGCGACCACGGCAATCGCCAGACTACCCACAGCCGAGGACCACACCATGGCGGTAATGCCGCCCATGGCTTCCTGGCGCTTGAGCGCGATCACCAGAAACCAGTCGGTCCCGGCAATGGGCGTGGCATAGGCCAAGCGGCTTTCACCGGAGATTTGGATGTCCCGAACTGCCTCTGCCTTGCTAAGGGCCTCCAGTCCGCTGCCTCCAAGATCAGGCGCAATATCGGTGACCGGCTTGAGCACCAAGGCCATATCCTCGTGCACCATGATCTTGCCGGCTTTATCGACGATGAAACCGTAGGTGCCCGGCGTCGGCCGGATAGAGGCCACATTCCGCACTACACCGTCCATAAACACATCAACCGCTGTCACCGCCTTGACTGCCCCACCCTCGCGGATGGCAGCAGAGAAGGTGATTACCAATTTTTTGGAACCGGCATCTACATAGGGAGGCGTCAGCGCCGGGCCTTGCGATGCAGCGGCCAGCTGGTACCAAGGGCGTGCTGTCGGGTCGTAATCCGGTGGCAGATTTTGCTTTTCGGAGAAGGCCGTGCGCTTGTCGGCGTAACCGATGTAGGCCGAGTCGACATCGCCGGCCACTTTGGCTTCTTCCAGAAACTTCAGTGGATCTGCTTCATTGACAGCAAAGCCGAAGGCCTTGACCACCTGATGCCGGCTGGCAATCCACTCCGCCACACCGGTGGCATGCGAATGGGCCAGAGCGCGGGTCTGGTTGTCGAGCGACTCCAATGCATGCGAGCGGGCCGTGTAAACATTGGTCGCAGACAAGCCCGCAAGCCCGACCAGCACGAGCAAGCCGACCAGGCCCACAATCTTGCCGCGCAAGGAACTCAAAAAAGAGAATGGCATCGTCTACTCCAACAAAAGTTAAATACTGTTTTGGCCTGCGCAACTGCACGCAAGAAGCGTGCATTGCCTGACCTCACAGGGCCGCGGTCATCATGCCCATCTCGGAATTGCTCATCAGGGCGTCCATGTTCATCACGATCAGCATGCGCTCGCCCAAGGTCGCCAGCCCCACGATAAACCGGGACTCCAATGCGGACTCAAATTGCGGTGCAGGTTTGATAGCTTGGGCATTCAGTGTGACCACGTCCGACACACCGTCCACCACCGCGCCGACCACCATGCCACGGATGTTCAGAATGATGACCACGGTGAAGTCGTTGTACTCCACCTTGGCCAGATTGAGCTTGAGTCGCAAATCCACAATCGGCACGATGACGCCGCGCAGGTTGATGACACCCTTCACAAAACTCGGCGAGTTGACCATCTTGGTGGGCACCTCGTAAGACCGGATTTCCTGCACACGCAGGATATCGATCGCATATTCCTCACTGCCGAGCCGCAAGCTCAAATACTGGCCGGAATCGGCGCCGGACGATAAAGCGGATGATGATTCGTGCGATTTGTCGAACAACGAAGAAGTGTGGGCGGTTTCCATCGGCGTACCTCAAAAATCAATTTAAATGGTTTTTAACATTTTTATCGATTCATGATACACCGGCTCCGGAATAATGCAAAGGCGGAAATACACCTTGAATCCGCCCCCGCATCGCGCCTGAGGAGCCGCACCTAAAGCGCACGGGTATCCGTGCCCTTGGCCCGGAATACTGCTAACTTCTTGGAAAGTAATAGCCCCCTGAATCATCAGGGCTGCAGGAGAAACAACAAGCCATGGCAAGCAAAGCCCCTTCGTCAGAACCCACACCCCACCCTGCTGCACCCGGCTGGCACTTGATTGCGCTCGAGTTGCGCGCGCCGTGGGAGCTTTGGTCGGTGCTGCCCAGCTGGCCGGTGCTGTCCAAGGCCCCCGCGGGCGACGGCCACCCCGTGCTCGTCTTCCCCGGCCTGACGGCCAGTGACGGATCCACCTTGCCTCTGCGGGCCTACCTGAAGAACCTGGGCTATGACGTGTCCGGCTGGAACCAGGGCTACAACTTCGGCCCGCGCGCGGGCGTTTTGGAGACTGCGCGCCAGCAAATCCTGGAGCTCGCGCAAAGTACCGGCCGAAAAGTCAGTCTGGTCGGCTGGAGCCTGGGCGGAATCTACGCCCGCGAATTGGCCAAAGAGTTGCCAGATCAGGTGCGCGCGGTGATTACGTTGGGAACTCCCTTTGGCGGCTCCCACACCAGCACCAATGCCTGGAAGCTCTATGAACTGACTGCCGGACACAAGATCACGGACGCGATTGAGCAGTTTGACTTGGCTGGCGCGCCCCCTGTGCCCACCACCTCGGTGTATTCACGCAGCGACGGTGTCGTGGCTTGGCAAGCGAGTCTGCAGGCCAAAAGCCGCAAGCAACCCCATACAGAAAACGTAGAAGTGTTTGCCAGCCATATCGGCCTCGGGCTGAACCCCAGCGCATGGTGGGTGGTGGCAGACCGGCTTGCGCAGGCGGAGGGTAAATGGCAAGCATTTCAGCCCGGTAGCTCTCTGGCGCGCCTGCTGTTTCCTGACCCGCAACGCTAAACCGCACGGAGTTCAGGCGAAAAAATAGCGTCCCGGGTATTTCCCTCGGGACGCTATTTTTTTGATAGCTGCTCGCGCTGGCTGGACAAGCGCTAGGGGCCTGAAACACGCTGAACGCCGTGTCTCAGGCCCGCACCGCTTACTGCTGGTTGTAGGCTGCGATGCCGTCCAGAATTTCCTTGTGGGCTTCGTCCACACCGCCCCAACCTTGGACCTTGACCCATTTGCCGGTGTCCAGATCTTTGTAGTGCTCAAAAAAGTGCTCGATAGCCTTCAGGCGCACGGGGTTCAGGTCATCCAGCGTCTTCCAACGGGAATACAGGGGCAGGATCTTGTCAGTAGGCACCGCCAGCACTTTGCCGTCCAGGCCGCCTTCGTCTTCCATCTTCAAGATACCGATGGCACGGCAAGGAACTACCACGCCGGGTGGCAGGGGCACGGGGGTGATCACCAACACGTCCACGGGGTCGCCGTCACCCGCGATGGTCTTGGGCACGTAGCCGTAGTTGGTGGGGTAGTGCATGGCCGTATTCATGAAACGGTCCACAAAGATGCAGCCGGAAGCCTTGTCCACTTCGTACTTGATGGGGTCGCCGTTCATCGAGATCTCGATGATGACGTTGAACGATTCAGGCACTTTGTTGCCAGGGGTGACATTGTCTAGGGACATGCAATCTCTCTTTGTATGAGTTGAAACAGGAAACGTACGGATTAACCCTGATTTTACTGACTTGGCACTTTCGAATTCACCGCTGGGCCGACAAAGCACGCTACATTGATTGTGTTGGCCAATCACCTCCCTCTGCCATGCAGGGTTGGAGCACTGAGGAAGCAACGCAGCGGGGACAACGCTGGCGTTGCTCCCATCTTTGCGAAACAACCATAGAGGAGTATTTCTATGACGGGCAACACAGCGCTATTTCTGGCGCTTGGCTGTGGGTTGATTGCCGTGGCTTACGGCTTTTGGGCACGCAGCTGGATTCTTTCCCAGGACGCAGGCAACGCACGCATGCAGGAAATTGCGGCGGCCATTCAAACCGGCGCCGCAGCCTACTTGGCCAGGCAATACAAAACCATTGCCATCGTCGGCGTGGTGCTCACCATCCTGATTGGTATCTTTTTGGACAGTCTCTCTGCGGTGGGCTTTGTGCTGGGCGCGGTGCTCTCCGGCGCCTGCGGCTTCATCGGCATGAATGTGTCGGTGCGTGCCAATGTGCGCACGGCGCAGGCTGCCACCAAGGGCATTGGCCCCGCCTTGGACGTTGCATTCCGCGGCGGCGCCATCACCGGCATGCTGGTGGTCGGCCTGGGCCTGCTGGGTGTGACGGGCTTTTACTGGTTTCTGGTGCCGGACGGCGCCGTTACTGCGGCCAAACTCAACCCGCTGATCGGGTTTGCCTTCGGCTCGTCCCTCATTTCCATCTTCGCGCGCTTGGGCGGCGGCATCTTCACCAAAGGTGCGGACGTAGGCGCGGACCTCGTAGGCAAAGTGGAAGCCGGAATTCCGGAAGACGATCCGCGCAACCCGGCCGTGATTGCCGACAACGTAGGCGATAACGTGGGTGACTGCGCCGGCATGGCTGCTGACCTGTTCGAGACCTATGCAGTCACGCTGATTGCCACTATGGTTTTAGGAGCACTTCTCGCAAGTGGGGCGGGCGCCAACGCCGTTTTATATCCCCTGGCTTTGGGGGCTGTTTCTATCGTGGCGTCCATCATCGGCTGCTTTTTCGTGAAGGCATCGCCCGGCATGAAAAACGTGATGCCCGCGCTGTACAAGGGGTTGGCGGTAGCCGGTGTGCTGTCCCTGATTGCGTTCTATTTTGTGACGCAATCGATGATTGTCGACAACGCCTTGGGCGGCACCGGAGCTGCAGGCAAACTGTTCGGCGCCTGCGCCGTAGGCCTGGTGCTCACCGCAGCACTGGTCTGGATCACCGAGTACTACACGGGCACCCAGTACGCGCCTGTTCAGCACATCGCCCAGGCATCGACCACGGGGCACGGCACCAACATCATTGCGGGCTTGGGTGTTTCCATGCGCTCCACCGCCTGGCCGGTGATCTTTGTGTGTATGGCCATTTACACCGCCTATGCACTGGCCGGCTTGTATGGCATTGCGATTGCCGCCACGTCCATGCTCAGCATGGCCGGCATCGTGGTGGCACTGGACGCCTACGGCCCCATCACCGACAACGCAGGTGGTATTGCCGAGATGAGCGAATTGCCTGCCAGCGTGCGGGACATTACCGACCCCTTGGACGCCGTAGGTAACACCACCAAAGCGGTCACCAAAGGCTATGCCATCGGTTCCGCCGGCCTGGCCGCGCTGGTGCTGTTTGCGGACTACACCCACAAGCTTGATGCTTACGGCAAGCACATCAGTTTCGACCTGAGCGATCCGATGGTCATCATCGGCCTGTTCATCGGCGGGCTGATCCCCTACCTGTTCGGCGCCATGGCCATGGAGGCCGTGGGTCGTGCAGCAGGTTCTGTCGTGGTTGAAGTGCGCCGCCAATTCAAGGAAATCAAGGGCATCATGGACGGCAGCGGCAA
Organism: Curvibacter sp. AEP1-3; assembly: GCF_002163715.1. GTDB lineage: Bacteria > Pseudomonadota > Gammaproteobacteria > Burkholderiales > Burkholderiaceae_C > Allorhodoferax. The sequence goes on along the minus strand of NZ_CP015698.1, from coordinate 959 downwards.
GCCTGAGTACGACACCGCAGTCGACATGCTGACCACCGCCGCGATCAAGGAAATGATGATCCCCAGCCTGCTGCCCGTAGTGGTGCCTATCGTGGTCGGGTTGGCGCTCGGCCCGGCTGCGTTGGGTGGCTTGCTCATGGGAACCATCGTGACCGGCTTGTTTGTGGCCATCTCCATGTGCACCGGCGGTGGCGCTTGGGACAACGCCAAGAAATACATCGAAGACGGGCACCACGGCGGCAAGGGCTCCGAGACGCACAAGGCCGCCGTAACCGGTGACACTGTGGGCGACCCCTACAAGGACACCGCGGGTCCGGCCGTCAACCCGCTGATCAAGATCATTAACATCGTGGCCTTGCTGATCGTGCCACTCATGATGAAGATCCACGGCGGTTGATTCGCGCTGTCACCAGCCAGACAGGGCCCGCATGCCAAGCGCTGCGGGCCTTTTTGTTGGACGTGTAAAGACACCTGCCTTGCGATAACATGCAATACGTTCGCTAACTCGGCGTCTACAAAGAGACTGACGTGAAAATTCTTGTGATTGACGACCACGCATTGGTGCGTGAAGGTTTGCATCAAGTCCTGAAGGGACTGGATGAAGATGTGACGGTGTTGCAGGCAGGGACCTGCGCGCAGGCGTTCGACCAAGCTGCAGACCACCCCGATCTGGATCTGGTGTTGCTGGACTATCACTTGCCGGACATGACCGGCCTTGCCGCGCTCGATATCTTCGGCCAGCGCCATCCCGAGCTGCCGATCGTCATGTTGTCCGGGTCTGCCAACACGCAGATCATGCGTCAGGTGTTACAGAACGGCGCTTCCGGCTTTGTCAAGGGGGGAGATGTTTGAATTGATCCACACATAAACGGCCGAGAAAATCAAAAAAAGGCCGTTAGATCAATGAGTTAGCGCTTTTTCGAGGTTTTGGCAGGAAACGTTTATTTTGATCCAGTAGC